>DASVZX010000172.1:0-15860 GCA_036391435.1 Anaeromyxobacter sp.
TCTGGGGACACCGGCTCGAGT
Source organism: Anaeromyxobacter sp. (assembly GCA_036391435.1). Taxonomy (GTDB): domain Bacteria; phylum Myxococcota; class Myxococcia; order Myxococcales; family Anaeromyxobacteraceae; genus Anaeromyxobacter. The sequence goes on from DASVZX010000172.1 coordinate 22, forward strand.
TCGCCGGCGGCGGCGAGCCCATCGTGACGATCCGGCTCATGGAGGGGCAGCGCGAGGTCGCGTTCCGCCCCCTCGGCCGCGCCCGCGTCTTCCTCCGCGGCGGCGCGACCGTCGAGGTCCCCGCGAACGCGCGGCTCACGGTGCGGGCCCGTGGCACCGCGCCGGCCGCCATCGTCCACCAGCCGCTGCTCGCGGACGCCCCGCTCGAGGAGCACGCGCGCCTGGAGGAGCTCCGGAGGTCGTACGAGGCGAAGGGGGTCGTCGTGCTCGGCCGCGTCGTCGGCGGCGTCTACGGGATCGGCGGCCGCGTCGTGGACAACCGGCGCGAGCTGCTCCTCGCGGCGTCCGACGGCACCGAGAAGGGCGCGCGCGCCGCGATGGCCGATCTCCGCGAGCGGCTCGGCGCGCGCCCGCTGCTCCACTCCGAGGTCGTCGCCCGTCCGCGCGGCACGCTCGAGCTGCGCGCGCAGGCGGGAGCGCCGCTCGGGGAGGCGGACGCGGCGCTCTGGCTCGAGGTGGAGGGCGACCGCGGGTTCGTCGTCGAGGGGGTCGAGCACGAGGCCGGGCCGGGGGTGCAGGCGCGCGAGGACCGCAGCTACCGCGGGCGGCTCTACGTCACGCTCGACGCGAGCGGCGCGCTCGCGGCGGTGCACGGCCTCTCCCTCGAGGAGCTGCTGCGCGGCATCGTCCCGAGCGAGATGCCGGGTGGGTCGCACGTGGAGGCGCTGAGGGCCCAGGCCGTGACGGCCCGCTCCAACGTGCTCGCGCAGATCGGCATCCGCCACCTCACCGACCCCTTCATGCTCTGCGCCGAGGTCCACTGTCAGGCCTACCGCGGGGAAGCCGCGCGGACGGCGCGCACCGACGACGCCGTGCGCGCGACGCACGGCGAGGCGCTCTTCCGCCGGAAGGACCGCACGCTCGTCGACGCCGTCTACTCGGCGATGTGCGGCGGCTACGGCGAGGACAACGACAAGGTCTGGGGGAACGCGCCGGACCCGAGCCTGCGCGGACGACCGGACATGCCGACCGCCGACGCCGCGCGCTGGACCGGCGGCCTCTTCACCGAGGAGCGGCTCCGCGCCTTCCTGGCGTCGACGCCCGACGCGTACTGCCGCCGCCCGGCGGCCGCGCGCAAGGACCGCTTCCGGTGGCGGCGGCGCATCGGCGCGGCGGAGCTCGACCGGCTCGTCGCGCCGCTCGGCGTCGGCCACGTGCGCTGGCTCCTGGTCGCGTCGCGCGGCGTGTCCGGCCGCGCGCGGGTCCTGCGGGTCGAGGGGACCGGTGGGCGAGCGGAGCTCTCGGGCGAGCTCGCGATCCGGCGGCAGCTCGGGAACCTCCCCTCGGCGATGTTCGTCGTGGACGCCGACGGCGCGGGCGGCGTGGTCCTCTCCGGCGGCGGCTGGGGCCACGGCGCGGGGATGTGCCAGTGGGGGGCCGTCGGCCGCGCGGAGGCCGGCCAGGGGTATCGCGAGATCCTGCGCGCCTACTTCGCGGGCGCCGAGGTCGCGCGGGTGTACTGAGCGGCGACGGGTGCCCGCGCCGCGGGCTCCTCGGGGGGCGCGGACGTCGAGGCGCGCGCGCCGGACGGGTCCGTGCCCGCCCCTCGCGAGGACGGCCGGGCTCGCCCGGCTGCCGCCGCGTTCGGGCCGGTGCCGCGACCGGCCGGTCGTTCCAGTTTCTCAGCGGAGGCAACGACATCGCCGTGGACGGAACCGGGATGGACAACGACTGCACCGTGCTCGTCATCGAGGACGACGACGGGGCGCGCGAAGCGCTCTGCGAGTACCTCGCCGCCGCCGGCTACCGCGTCCGCTCCGGCCGCGGCGGGGCCGACGCCATCGCCGCGCTCGCCGGCGGCGCCCGCCCCGACGCGGTGCTGCTCGACCTCGTCATCCCCGCGCCGGACGGGTTCGAGGTGCTGGGGCGCGCCCGCGAGCTCGACCCGCGGCTGCCGGTCATCGTGATGTCCGGCCTGTCCCAGGCGGAGGACGTCGTTCGCGCGATGAAGCTCGGCGCGAACGACTACCTGCCGAAGCCGTTCGAGGTCGGCGAGCTCGATCTCGTGCTCCGCCGGGCGCTCGACCCGGCGGGGCGGCGCCCGCGCGACGTGCTCCCGGCGCCGGCGGAGGCGGACGCGGATCCCGCCACGGCGCCGACCCTCTCGGGCGCCATGGAGCGGGTCTGGGAGCTCGTCTCCCGGATCGCCGACACCGACGTGCCGGTGCTCCTCGTCGGCGAGAGCGGGGTCGGCAAGGACGTCGTCGCGCGGCGCATCCACGCGACGAGCCACCGGGCCGGCCGGCCGTTCGTGAAGATCAACTGCGCCGCGCTGCCCGCCGAGCTGCTCGAGAGCGAGCTGTTCGGCCACGAGAAGGGCGCGTTCACGGGAGCGCACGCGGAGAAGCCGGGCAAGTTCGAGCTGGCCGACCAGGGGACGATCTTCCTCGACGAGATCGGCGAGATGGATCCCCGCCTCCAGGCGAAGCTCCTGCAGGTGCTGCAGGACGAGGAGTTCTACCGGGTGGGCGGCAAGCGCTCCGTCCACGTGGACGCGCGCGTGGTCGTCGCGACCAACCGGAAGCTCGACGTCGCCATCCGGGAGGGGAAGTTCCGCGAGGACCTCTTCTATCGCCTCAACGTCGTCACGATCCGCGTCCCGCCGCTCCGCGAGCGGAAGGAGGAGATCGCGCCGCTCGTCCGCCACTTCGTCGAGAAGTACCGGGCGCGGTATCGCACCGGCCTCGAGGAGGTGCCGCAGGAGGTGCTCGATCGCTTCCACGCGTACGACTGGCCCGGGAACGTGCGCGAGCTCGAGAACCTCGTGCGCCGGCTCGTCGTGCTGCGCGATCCCTCCATGGTCCTCGGCGAGCTGGGCGAGGGGTTCCGGGCGCTCCCCCGTCTGGCCGCGTCCCCGAACGGCGCGACCAACGCCGCGTCCAACGCCGCGCGGGGAAGCCCGCTCGGCGTGCACGCCTCCCTCCCGGAGGACGCGCCGCTCAAGGACGTGGCGCGGCGGGCGGCGCGGATCGCGGAGCGGGAGGCGATCCTGCGCGCGCTCATGCGCACGGGCTGGAACAAGCGCAAGGCCGCGAAGCGGCTCCAGATCAGCTACAAGGCGCTGCTCTACAAGATCAAGGACTGCCAGATCGTCGACCCGCGGGACGCGGCGACCATCGACTGATCGGAGCGCCGCCGGGCCCGTGATCGCGATCGAGCCCGAGGGGAGCCGGGCCCGGGCTCGGGCCCGGGCTCGTTCACGGGGCAGACCCGGGGGCCAGGCCGCTCAGGCCGACTGCTCGACAGGGACGGACGCCGGCGCGGGCGCCGCCGGCGGCGGGACCGGCGCTCGGGCCGGGAGCTTCGCGACGGGGCGCGTCACCTTCGCGTCCCCCATCCGCGCGGACACGAACAGGAACGCGAGGCCGAGCGCCAGCAGCACCACGGGCTGCACCCACTTCGACGGGAACGCGTGCGCGATCCCCGCGCCTGCCCCGAACAGGCCCACCGTCCACGCGGTCACCCTCAGCATTCGCCCCCCCGGCGCCGCGCTGCCGACGCCCCCGGTCCGCTCGCGTCCAGAAGGAACGTCATGCGCCCGGCGCGTCGCGGCAACGGCGGGCACGCCCGTTCTCTCGGCGTGGAACGCGGTTGTCCCGTCGCGGCGCCGCGGCGTCACGACCTGCCCGCCGCTCGCTCGCGCGCCGCCAGCGAGGCCGCACGCTCCTGCGCGCGGAAAGGCGGCTCGCCGCGCGATCGGCGACGGCGCGCGGGCGGTGGCACGCGGCGTGCTCGAAGGCGGGCGGTCGAACGGGACATCTGCGTCCCGGGAGGAACGATGCAACCCCACAGGGCGATGCTTCTCGCGGTGGTCCTGGTCGCGGCCTGCGCGACGTCGGGCGGCTCGCAGCACCCGGACCCGCGCCCCGATCCCGGCGAGTACCGGATCGGGCGCGAGGACGTGCTCGAGGTGGTCGTGTGGCACGAGCCCGAGCTGTCCCGGGTCGTGCCGGTGCGGCCGGACGGGAAGATCTCCCTGCCCCTCGCCGGGGAGGTCGACGCGGCCGGGAAGACGCCGGCCGAGCTCCAGCAGGGGCTGACGAAGACGCTCGCGCCGTACATCCGCGACGCGGCGGTCGCCGTGCTCGTGCGCGAGATCAACGGCCCGCGCGTGTTCGTGATGGGCGAGGTGACGAAGCCGGGGGGCTTCCCCCTCCGCGGCCCCGTGAGCGTGATGCAGGCGATCGCCCTCGCCGGCGGCCGCACCGAGTTCGCCGGCGACGACGTCGTGTGGCTCCGGCAGCTCCCGGGCGGCAAGACCGACCGGGTCGAGCTCTCGTTCAAGGATCTGGTGAAGGGGGAGGCGGCGGGTGCGCTCTGGCTGAGGGGCGGCGACGTCCTGTACGTGCCGTAGGGACGGCGTCGAACCACGGAGCGCGGGGAACGGGGCGGGCGATGGGAGCGTGGCGACGGCTCGGGGCGGCGGCGGCGTGTGCCGCGGTCCTCGGCGTCGCGACGCGGGCGGCGGCGGAGACGGTGCTGGATCCCATCGCCCGCCTCACCCTGGAAGGCGGCTACGACTCGAACGCGCTGTACGACGGGAGCGGATCCGATCAGATGCAGCGCATCTCCCCAGAGCTCGGGCTGCGCGTCCACGACGAGCTGTGGGACTGGAAGGGCTCCTACCGCGGCGACTGGCTCCGCTACGACCGGTTCGCGCCGGGCGGCCTGTGGAACCACGCGGCGGCGCTCTCCCTGGACGCGACGCCGACGCGCCGCTGGACGCTCAAGGGAGCGCTCAGGGGCAGCTACGCGTTCGACCCGATCGGCCTCGCGATGCTCGGCATCTTCCGGACCGGGCGGCAGTCGGCGCTCATGGTGGGCGGCGCCGGGCGCGCCGAGTACCGGCTGACGCCGCGGGTGGACGTCGCCGGGACCCTCACGGAGCGGACCGTCCGCTTCGACGACGGCACCGGCGGCGCGATGCACCAGCCCGGCGTCGAGGCCCTCTACCGCACCACGCGGCGGCTCTCGCTCGGCGCGGCGTACCAGTTCGGCGTCTTCCAGAGCTTCGACGTGGTGCGGGACGAGATCGCCTACGCCAACGCGGTGAAGGCGCGGGCGCGCTGGCGCGAGAGCCGGCTCGTCACGATCGAGGCCGCGGCAGGGCCGGCGGCCTGGCAGGGGCCGGGCGGCACCGCGATCGTGCCGGAGGCGTCGCTCGAGCTGCTCGCGGCGACGCGGATGTGGGGGCTGCGCGCGGCGGTCGCCCACGGGCTCGGCATCGGGTCCACGGCGCAGCCGGCGCTCGTGGACGCGCTCGAGTTCGGCGGCGATCGGCACGTGGGGCGCCGCTGGCTCCTGCACGCCGACGGCGGCGTCTGGCGGTCCGGCATCGCGCCCGGCGGCAGCGAGGCCGTGACGGGGTGGGGGGTGAACGGCGAGGCGGGCATGCGCCTCGGACGCGACGTGCGGCTGTCGATCGCCGCGTCGCACTTCGGGCGGCTCGACACCGCCGCGCCGGAGCTTCGGCGTACGACGGTGGGGCTGCGGCTCGCCTGGGAGCTCCCCGGGCGTCCGTGAGCGAGGAGACGGCATGGAGAGGACCTACACGCTGCACGATCTGATCGCCGCCCTGCGGCGGCGCCGCGCCGTCGCCCTCGTCGCCGCGGCGATCGTCGGCGCCGTCGGGGTCATCGCGGCCCTCGCCGTCCCGGCGGAGTACTCGGCCACCTCGATGACGCAGATCGAGCCGCGCCGGTTGCCCGTGGACTTCTTCCCCGCCCAGAACGCGACCGCCTACGAGGACCGGATGCGCACCATCAAGCACGGGATCCTCGCCCGCCCCGTGCTCGAGCGCACCATCCGCGAGACGGACTTCTTCCCCGACCTCCGCAACGACATGGACGAGGCGGTCTCGCGCATGCGCCGCGACGTCGAGGTGCGGCTCGAGGGCGAGGTCCCGGCCGGCCCGCCGGCGCTCCTGTTCGTCGTCGAGGTCCACGGCCGCGATCGCGCGAAGGTCGCGAAGGCGGCGAACCTCCTCCCGCAGATCTACGCCGACCTGACGCGCCAGGTGCTCGCGTCCCAGGCCAGGAACCTCCGCCGGATGCTCGACGGCCAGACCGCGGAGATGGCGAAGGCGCTCTCCGACGACGAGGCGAAGATCCTCGCCTTCAAGGTGAAGCACCAGCTCGAGCTGCCCGAGATGGTGGAGACCAACGCGCGCTCCATCGGCCGGCTCCAGGCGCTCATCCAGATGCGCCAGGAGTGGCTCGCCGACGCCCGCCGGCGCCGGAGCGACGTGCTCGCCGCCGCGCCCGAGGGCCCGAGCGCCGCCGGCATGGCCGAGGCCGGCTACGACGGCGTCCTCCGCCACCTGCGCCAGCTCGAGGCGAGCTACGGACCCGAGAACCCGGACGTGAAGCGCGCCCGCCGCGAGCTCGCGCAGGCGCAGGCGCGGCGCGACGAGGAGCTGAAGAAGTTCGAGAGCGACCGGATCGGGGCGCACGTCTCCGCGATCGACGACGAGATCCGCGACGACCGGGAGAGCATCGCCTCGCTGCAGAAGGAACTCGACGGCCTCCAGGCCCGGGTCGACGCCGCCCCGCGCTGGGGCGCGGAGCTCGCCGCGCTGAACCGCGACTACGAGGTCCTCCGCGGCCGCTACGCGACGAACGTCTCGCGCGGCGCGGACGCCGCCGCCGCCGAGGCGCTCCTCGCGAGCGACGAGCCCAGCATGTTCCGCACCGTCGAGAGCGCGGTACCGCCCTCGCGCCCGTCGGCGCCGGACCGGCCGAGGCTCCTCTGGCTCGCCGTGCTCGCCGCGGTGGCCGCCGGCCTCGGCGCCGCCGGGATCACCGAGTGGCTGGACGCCTCGATGCGCGGGCCGGAGGACGCGGCGGCGCTCGGGGTCCCCGTGCTCGCCGCCATCCCCCGCATCGGCCCGCGCGGCCGGCGCGCGCCGTGAACCCGCACCCGGAGGAGGACGCCCCATGATGCCCGCCGAGACCGTCCAGGCCGCACTGCCCACCGTCGCCGGCGCGTCGCGGCTCGTCGCGCTCGCCGCGCCCGACTCGCCCGCCGCCGAGCAGTTCCGGGTGCTGCACGCCCGGCTCCTCCGGCTCGCCGCGCGTCGCCCGCTGCGCGTCGTCGCCGTGACCTCCGCCGGCCGGCGCGAGGGGCGGACCACCACCGCGGCGAACCTCGCGCTCACCGCCGCGCTCGAGGGGCGCGCGACGATCCTCGTCGAGGCCGACCTGCACCGGCCGTCGCTCGGCGCCCTCCTCGGGCTCGCGCCGCGCGCCGGGCTCGCCGACGTCCTCGACGGCACGGCCGAGCTGGGCCAGGCCATCGCCCGGATGGGACCCCTCGCGGTGCTCCTCGCCGGCGACGCGCGCGACGCCGCGGCGGCGCTGCGGAGCCCGCGGGCGCCGGCCGTCGTCGATCAGCTCCGCGCCGCGTACGAGCTCGTGGTGATGGACGCGCCGCCGGCGCTCGCGTTCACGGACGGCGATCGGGTCGCCGCGGCCGCCGACGGCGCGCTGCTCGTCGTCCGCGCCGGCGCGACGCCGCGGCAGGTGGTGCGGTTCGCCCTCGACGCCCTCGGGGATCGCGCGGCGGGCGTCGTGCTGAACGACGTGGACGTCGACACCGTCGCGCACGGACGGTGGATCTACCAGGGAGGGGCGGGGACGCCGGCGGCGTGAGCGCCGCGCCGGGGTCGCCGCGCGAACGGGGCGCGCGGCGGGGACGTCGAAGGTGACGGGGCGCCGCAGCCGCGGGCGCCCGGGGGGGGAGGGGAGTTGGTCCGGGTCTTCAACCACTGGTTCTCGCCGCGCAAGGCGGCGTACTTCTTCGCCGAGGAGTCGGTGCTCGTGCTCGCGCTCCTCGCCGGGGCGTCGCTCGGCCCCGTCGCGGCGAACGCGCACGGCGACTGGCCGATCGCGCCCGCGATCGCGCGCGCCGCGCTCGCCTCGCTCTTCTTCGCGGGCGCGCTCTACCTCGGGGATCTCTACGATCTCCAGGCGGCCGTCCGCGATCGCGCCGACGGCCGGCGGCTCCTGCGGGCGCTCGGCGTCGGCACCATCGCCCTCGCGCTCGCCGACCTCGCGCTCGACCTCGTCCTGCCGTCGTGGATGTACCACGGGTCCCTCGTCCGAGCCGCCGCGGGCGCCGCGTTCGGCGTCATCGCGGCGCGGGCGCTCATGCCCGCGGTCGTGGGGGCGCCGACCCGGGTGCTCTTCCTCGGGACCGGGACGCGCGCGCGCGACCTCGCCCGCGCGGTGGAGCGCGAAGCGGAGGGGCTCTGGGAGGTGGTCGGGTTCGTCGAGCCGCCCGGCGCGCGCACGGCGGCGGCCGTCTCGCCCGACCTCGTGCGGGTGGGCGACGTGGCCGAGATCACCCGCAGGCTGAAGCCGCAGGTCCTCGTCGTCGCCGTCGAGGACCGGCGGGCGGGGCTTCCGGTGGACGCGCTCCTCATGCTGCGCACCCGCGGCTACCGCGTGGTGGACGACGTCGGGTTCGCCGAGGCGGCCCTGCAGCGGATCCCGCTCTGGCTCGTCCGGCCGAGCGCGCTCATCTTCGACGAGGGCTTCCGGATGTCGCGCACGATGCGGCTCGGGAAGCGGATGCTCGACGTGGCGGTCGCCGGGACCATGCTCGCCCTCGTGGCGCCGGTGATGGCGTTCGCGGCGCTGCTCGTGTGGGCGACCGACGGTCGGCCCGTCCTCTACTCGCAGGAGCGGACCGGCCGGCTCGGCAAGACGTACCGCGTCCACAAGTTCCGGACGATGCGCCGCGACGCCGAGCGGCTCGGCGCCGCCTGGGCGACGGAGGACGACCCGCGGGTCCTCCCCGTGGGTCGGTTCATGCGCCGCTCGCGCCTCGACGAGCTGCCGCAGCTCTGGAACGTGCTGAAGGGAGAGATGAGCCTCGTGGGCCCGCGGCCGGAGCGCGACGTCTTCCTCTCCGAGCTGAAGGCGCGCTGGCCGCTCTTCCAGCTCCGCGAGCTCGTGAAGCCCGGGCTGTCCGGCTGGGCGCAGCTCAAGTTCGGCTACGTGTCCACCATGGACGAGCAGGCGAAGAAGCTCGAGTACGACCTCTACTACGTGAAGAACGCCTCGCTGTTCCTCGATCTCGTCTGCCTGCTCGCGACCGCCAAGGTCGTGCTGCTCGGGAGGGGCGCGCGATGACGCCGCTCGAGAGCAGCCTCGCGCCGTTCCCGATCGCCGCGGCGCAGACGCGGCCGATCCGGATCGTCGCCGCCGGCGGCGGCACCGGGCTCCCGCGCGTCCTGGCGGGGCTCGCGCCGGGCGTCGAGCCCGAGGGCGGGCGTCCGGTGGACGTCACCGCCGTCGTGACGACGGCCGACGACGGCGGCAGCTCGGGCGAGCTGCGCCGGGCGTACGGCACGCCAGCGCCGGGCGACGTGCGGAACTGCCTCGTCGCGCTCGCGGAGGGGCCGAACCCGCTCGCGGCGGTGCTGCAGCACCGCTTCGAGGGCGGCGCGCTCGACGGCCACACCGTCGGGAACGTGCTCCTCACCGCGCTCGCCCAGAAGCTCGGGAGCTTCGAGGACGCCGTCGCCGCCGTCGCCGACCTCCTCGGCGCGCGCGGCCGCGTGCTGCCGGGCGCGGCCGGGCCGGTCGAGCTCGTGGCGCGGCTCGAGGACGGCCGGGTCGTGCGGGGCGAGCGCGCCATCGCCCGGGCCGGCGGCCGCGTGGAGGAGGTGCGGCTCGCGCGCCCCGTCGACGCGCCCGCCGAGGCGGTCCGCGCGGTGCTCGGCGCCGACCTCGTCGTGCTCGGGCCCGGGAGCCTCTACTCGTCGATCCTCGCGAGCCTGCTCGCCGGCGGCATGGCGGAGGCGCTGCGGGAGACGTCGGCGGTCCGGGTGCTCGTCGTGAACCTCTTCACCCAGCCCGGCGAGACGGACGGGTACGCCGCGTCGGATCACGTGCGCGCCGTGACCCGGCACCTCGGGGACGTCGTGGACGTCGCGCTCGTGCAGCGCCCGCCGCTGCCCGCCGCGCTCGTCGCCGCGCAGGCGGAGCGCGGCGCGCACCCCGTCGCGCTCGACCGCGCCGGGCTCGACGCGCTCGGGGCCGTCGCCCGCGTGACGGATCTGCTCGCGCCGGGCGGCGTCCCGCGGCACGACCCTCAGAAGGTGGCGCGCGCGCTCCTCGCGATCGCGCGAGCGCGGTGAGGGAGGCGGCGTGCTCCGGGCGGCCGAGATCGGGGCGGGCGCGGGGCGGGCGGCGCCGTACGCCGTCGAGGAGGTGCGGGGACGCGCCGCGTTCGCCGCGCTCCGCGGCGAGTGGGACGCGCTCGCCGCGCGTGGCCCGACCGATCTGCCCTTCGTCGGGCACGACTGGCTCTCCGCCTGGCTCGACGCCTTCGCGCGGGGGCGCGCGCCGCTCGTGCTCGTCGCGCGCCGGCCGGACGGCGCCGCGGTGGGGTTCGCGCCGTTCCTCCCCGAGCGCCGGCGCGGGATCCTCCGCCTCCTCGCGCCGGCGAACGACCACTCCTGCCGCTTCGAGTGGGTGCTCGGCCCCGACGCGTCCGGCGCCGCCGCGTCGATCTGGGCTCACCTGCGCGATCGCTGCGCCTGGGACGCCATCGTCCTGCGCGACGTCCCGCGCGACGGCCCGACCTCGACGCTCCTCGAGCCGCTCGCCCGCGCCGACGGCCACCTCACCGGCCGCTGGGAGTCCCTGCGCACGCCGCGGATCGCGCTCGGCGGCCCTGCCGGCACCGCCGAGGCGCGCACGAGCGCCAAGTTCCGGGCGAACCTGCGCCGTCGCGCGAAGCGGCTCGCCGAGCTGGGCGCCGTCGCGCTGGAGCGCGTCGACGGGAGGGCCGGGGAGGCGGAGGTGGACGCCGCGGTCGACGCGTTCCTGCGGCTCGAGGCGTCGGGCTGGAAGGGGGATCGCGGGAGCGCGATCGCGCTCGACCCCGCGCTCGCCGGGTTCTACCGCCGCATCGCCCGGGACGCGGCGAGGCGCGGCGCGCTCGCGGTGCGCGCCCTCCTCCTGGACGGGCGGCCCATCGCGGTGCACCTCGGGATGATCCACCGCGGGGTCTACCTGCTCCCGAAGACCGCCTACGACGAGTCGCTCGGGAGCGTCTCGCCCGGGCAGCTCCTGCAGCGCGAGGTGCTCGCGGAGTGCGAGGCGCGCGGTCTGTCCGGGTTCGACTTCCTCGGGCCGGACATGCCCTGGAAGCGCGACTGGGCGGGGGACACGGCGCCCCACGACTGGCTCTACGTCTACCGGCCGTCTCTCGCCGGCCGCGCCATGCACACGTTGAGGCACCGGGTGCGCCCGGCTGCGAAGGAGGTCCTCCGGTGGTGGCGCTGAGCCGTGCGATCGCGATCCGCCCGTGGGCGGCCGCCCGCGAGGGGGGTCGGCGCTGGATCCCTGCCCTGCCGACGCTCTGGCCGGGGATGCTGTCGCCGCTGACCCCCGCCCGGCCGCCCGCGTTCCCCTTCGGCGCGCCCCGCGTGACGCACTACTACCTCGCGCGGAACGCGGTCTGGCACGGGGCGCGCCTCCTCGGGCTCGCGGGGGCCGAGGTCCTCGTCCCCGCCTACCACCACGGCGTCGAGGTCGGCGCCCTCGTCGACGCGGGGGCGACGCCCGCGTTCGTCCGCGTGGACGCCCGCATGCGGCTCGACCTCGAGGATCTGGAGGCGCGCGTCGGGCCGCGCACCCGCGCGATCTACGTCATCCACTACGCCGGCTTCGCCCAGCCGATGGACGAGATCAACGCCATCGCGCGGCGCCGCGGCCTCCTCGTCGTCGAGGACTGCGCGCTCTCCCTCCTCGCCGCCGAGGGGACGCGGCCGCTCGGCTCGACCGGCCACGCGGGGATCTTCTGCTTCTACAAGGCGCTCCCGGTCCCGAACGGCGGCGCGCTCGTCGTGAACGACCCGGCCGTCGCGGGCGACGTGCCGCGCCCCGACCCGGCGCCGCTCGCCTCGACGCTCTCCCACGCGACGGGCTCGCTGCTCGCGAACGTGGCCCTGCGGTTCGGCCCGGCCGGCGAGGCGCTGCGCGCCGGCGTGCGGCGCGGATACGCGCTCGTGCGCGGCGCGTCCGGCCTCGCGCCGATCTCCACCGGCACGATGTCGTTCGACCCGGCGACGAAGGACCTCGGCATGAGCCCGATCTCCGACGTCATCGCGCGCCGCTGCGAGGCCGGCGCGATCATCGCGACGCGGCGGCGGAACTACTTCCTCCTGCTGGGCCGCCTCCGCGATCTCGTCCCGCCGGTGTTCTCGGAGGTCCCGCCGGGCGCGTCGCCGCTCTTCTACCCGCTGCTGTGCGACGACAAGGCCGCCGTGCAGCGGCGGCTGGCCGCGAGGGGGATCGAGACCGTGGACTTCTGGCGCGAGGGGCACCGGCTGTGCCCCGCGGGCGCGTTCCCCGAGGTCGAGGCGCTCCGCCGCCGCGTGCTGGAGCTGCCTGTCCACCAGGACCTCGGCCCGGAGGACATGGCGCACGTCGCGCGCGCCGCGCGGGAGGCGCTCCGTTGAGCGCGCCCGGCGCGGAGGGGCTCGCGATCTCGCACGCGCGCGACCCGGGGCGGCTCGCCGCGCTCCGGGACGAGTGGAGGGCGCTGTTCGACGCGGCGGCCTCGCCGTCGCCGTTCCTCTCCTGGGAGTGGCTCCACGTCTGGTGGCGGCACTTCGGCGGCCGCCGCGCCCCGTGGATCGTGGAGGCGCGCGATCCCGCCGGGCGGCTCGCCGGGGCGCTCGCGCTCTGCGAGCGGCCGGGGCTCGGCGGGGCGCGCCGCTGGCGGCTCGTCGGGAACGGGGTCACCGGCGCCGACCACCTCGACGTGCTCGCGCGCGCGGCGGACGCACCGGCCGCGCGGGGCGCCGTCGCGCGCGCGCTCGCCGAGGAGCTGCCGGCCTGGGACGTGCTGGAGCTCGAGGACCTGCCCTGCGGCACGCCCACCGCCGCCGCGCTCCGCCGCGCGCTCGCGCCGCGCGGCGTCCGGATCGAGGCCCGGCGCGGCTACGCCTGCCCCGGGTTCGCCGTCCGCGGCTCGTTCGAGGCCCACCTCGCCCGGATCCGGCGCCGCGAGACGTACGGCCGGCGCGTCCGCTGGCTCGCGCGCCAGCCCGGCTTCCGCGTGGACGTCGCGACCTCGCCCGCCGAGGCGCCCGCGGCCATGGACGATCTCCTCCGGCTCCACCGGCTGCGCTGGGCGGCCGAGGGCGGCTCGGAGGGGATCCCGTCCCCCGCCGTCGAGGCCTTCCACCGCGAGGTCGCGCCGCTCCTCGCGGCCCGCGGCTGGCTGCGGCTCTACCGGCTCGTCGTCGAGGGCAAGGCGATCGCCGCGGTGTACGGGATCGAGGTCGGCCGGCGCTTCTTTTACTACCAGTCCGGCTACGACCCGGCCTGGTCGGCGCGCAGCCCCGGCCTCGTGCTCGTGGGGAGGACCGTCGAGGACGCCTACGCCCGCGGGCTCGACGACTACGACTTCCTGCGCGGGACCGAGGCGTACAAGCTCGACTGGGCAGGCGACCGCCGGGAGACCGTCACGCTGCGGATCTCGGCGCCCACCCTTCGCGCCGGAGCCGCGGCGGCCGCGGACCGCACCTGGCGCGCGGCGCGCGAGGTCGCGCGCTCGGTCGCGCCGGAGCCGATGTGGGAGGCGCTCCGGCGCGCGCGCCGGGCGTTCGGCGCCCGCGCGGTCGCCCGTGCGCCGTGACGGCAGATCGAAGGGACGGAGGTCTCGATGCCAGAGAGAGCCGACAGCAGCCCCGCGTGGATCGTCCGGCGGGCGGTCAAGGTCGCGGTCGCGGGCGCGCTGATCGCGGCGGGCGCGAACCGGGCCATCGCCGCGGTGCGGCGGCGGGAGGCGGGCGGGGCGCGCGTCGTGGTGCTGTCCTACCACCGCGTCGCGGCCGACTTCGAGCGGGGCGCCGCGGGCGGGCTCGCCTCGATGCTCGTCTCGGCGGCGACGCTCCGCCGCCAGCTCGAGCAGGTCGCGCGCACCCACGACGTCGTCTCGATGTCCGACGCCGCCCGGATCCTCTCGGAGCCGCGCGGGACCGCCCGGCGCGACGTCGCGACCGTCACCTTCGACGACGGCTACGCGGACAACCACGACGTGGCGCTCCCGGTGCTGCGCGCGCTGCGGATGCCCGCGACGGTGTACGTCGCGACGGGCTTCACGGGCACGCGCCACCGCATGCTGCACGACCGGATCTTCGCGGCGCTGACCGCGCTCGCGCGCCGCGGCGAGGCCCCCCGCCGGATCTCGCTCGCCGGCCCCGCGCACGCGCTCTACGGCGCCTGCGCGCGCTCGGGCCCCGCGAGCACGCTCGACCGGCTCATCGCGCGCGTCCCGCACGACGGGCTCGTGCTCGTGACCGAGGCGCTCGAGGCGCGCGCCGGGATCCGGGAGGAGGATCTGCCCGCCGGCACGCGGCTGCTCGACTGGGAGGAGCTCCGCGCGCTCGAGGCGGGCGGCGTGGAGGTGGGCGGTCACTCCGTGCGACACGCGGTGCTCGCCAATCTCCCCCTCGCCGAGGCGCGCAGGGAGATCGTGGGCTGCCGGGATCAGATCGCGGAGCGGCTCGGCAAGCGGCCGCGCCACTTCGCCTACCCGAACGGCTACCACACGCCGGCGGTGCGGCGCGCCGTGGCCGGGGCGGGCTTCGAGACGGCGGCGACCACCGAGGACCGCGAGAACCTCCGCGGGGCGGACCTCCTCGCGCTGCGCCGCAAGGTGCTCTGGGAGAACTCGACGCTCGGGCCCGTCGGGTACAGCCCGGCCCTGGCCGCCTGCGCCTTCGACGGCGTGTTCCACGCCCTCCGGCTCGCGCGCGCCGTGCACGGCGAGCGCACCGACGCGTCGGAGGGCTCGTCCGCCGACGAGGGCGAGCCGGAGCGGGCGGCCTCCTGAGCCATGCTCGAGGCCCTGCGCATCGCCCTCGTCGGGGACTGGCCGCCGCCGCACGGGGGCCTGTCGGTGCACGTCGCGGCGCTCGCCCGTCACCTCGAGGCGCGCGGCGCGGACGTGCGCGTGCTCGACGTCGGGCGCGGCGATCACGCCGGCCGGAACGTCAGGCCCGCGCGCGGGATCCGGCGCTACGCCGCCGCGCTCGCGGACGTCGCCGGGGAGGGACGGCTCGTCCACGTCCACACGAACGGCGCGAACGCGAAGTCCTGGCTCGTCGCGATCGCGGGCGGGCGGGCCCGGCGGCCCTCCTCCCCGCGGGGCGTGCTCACCATCCACTCCGGGCTGTGCCCCGCGTGGCTCGCCGCGTCCCCCAGGCGCCGGGACGTCGCCGCGTGGGCCTGCGCCGCGTACGCGCGCGTCGTCGCGGTGAGCGAGGAGATCGCGGGCGCGCTCGCGGCGGCGGGCGTCCCGGCGCGCCGGATCGCCATCCTGTCGCCGTTCTCGCCGTCCATGCTCGCCCCGGGGGCGCCCCCGCCCGGGCTCGTCGCGTTCCGCGCCGCGCGCGCTCCGCTCTTCGCGGCCGCGCTCGCGCCGGGCCGGATCCACGGCGCGGACGTGCTCGCCGCCGCGTTCGCCCGCGTGCGCGCCCGGGACCCCGGCGCGGGCCTCGTCGCCTTCGGGCCGGGCACGGAGGCGCTGGCCGGGGAGGGGATCCTCGCGCTCGGCGACGTCCCGCACGGCGCGGCCCTGGCGGTCATCGCCGCGGCCGACGTGCTCGTCCGGCCGACCCGCGCGGACGGCGACGCCGTCTCGGTGCGCGAGGCGCTCGCCCTGGGCACCGGGGTCGTGGCGACCGCCGTCGGCCACCGGCCGCCCGGCTGCCTGCTCGTCGCCCCGGGCGACGCTGCCGCGCTCGCGGTGGC
>DASVZX010000173.1:0-5865 GCA_036391435.1 Anaeromyxobacter sp.
CCGCGCCTCGAGCGCGGCGGCGCCGAGGTCCGGCGCCACCTCCGGGTGGGCCGACGCGAGCCCGGCGAGCCGGTGACAGGCGAGCGCGAGCCCGCCGTCGCACGCGCGGCGGTGCGCCCGCGCCGCGGCGCGGAGGTCGCGGGCGGCGAGCTTCCCCGCCTCGAGCGCCGTGCCGAGGTTCGCGCAGCCCTCCGGGACCCCCGCGTCGCACGCCGCCCGGAAGAGCCGGACGATCCGGGCGCCGAGGGCCTCGCGCGGCTCGCCGGGGTTCGGCCTCGCCGCGCCCTCCGCGAGGAGCGCCCCCTGGTTCGAGCAGGCGATCGCCGACCCCTGCTCGCAGCCCCGCCGCGCGAGCGCCGCCGCGCGGTCGTCGCTCTGCGGGACGCCGCGCCCGATCGCGTAGAGCACGGCGACGTCGGAGCAGGCGGCCGCGTCGCCGATCTCGCACGCCTGCGTGAGCAGCGCCGCGGCGAGGCGGACGTCGGGCGGCGAGGCCGCGAGGCGCGCGCGCCCGAGATCCCGGCACTCCGGCGCGAACCCGCGCGCGCAGCGCTCGGCGAGCTCCCCCTCGTCGGGCGCCGAGGGCGACGCGAGCGGCGCCGCGGGGCGACCGGCCGGCGCGGAGGCGCACGCGAGGGCGGCGGCGAGGAGGGCGGCGGAGCGCATGGCGGAACCTCCCTCCGACCTCTAGCACGGGTTTGCGACTCCGCGTGCAAACGTCCGCTGACCATGCCGTCCGGCGCCGCACGTGAGATAAGGTGCGCCCGATGCGGCGCAAGATCGTCCAGATCGACGAGGCGAGGTGCGACGGCTGCGGGGAGTGCATCCCCTCCTGCGCCGAGGGCGCCATCGCCCTCGTCGGCGGAAAGGCGCGGCTGTCGGCCGACGTGCTGTGCGACGGGCTCGGCGCCTGCCTGGGCGAGTGCCCGCGGGGCGCGATCACGGTCGTGGAGCGCGAGGCCGAGGCGTTCGACGAGGCCGCGGTGAAGGCGCGCCGGGAACGGCTCGCCGCGCCCCCGCCGCACGCCGTGCCGCGGGCGCCGCCCGCGCGCCCGCGCCTCGCGATCGCGCAGGACGCCCCCGGCCCGCAGGGCGGGTGCCCGGGCTCGCGCCCGCGGTCGCTGCCGCGCCGCGGCCTCTCCGTCGTGCCCTCCTCCCCCGGCCCCGCTCAGCCCGGGACGGGCGAGAGCCGGCTCGGGCAGTGGCCCGTCCAGCTCCACCTCGTGCCGGACCGCGCTGCCTTCTTCGAGGACGCCGACCTCCTCGTCGCCGCCGACTGCGTGCCCTTCGCGTACGCGCGGTTCCACGACGACCTGCTCGCCGGGAAGGCGCTCGTCGTCGGCTGCCCGAAGCTCGACGACGTCCGGGCCTACGTGGAGAAGCTCGGGCGGATCTTCTCGTCGAACCCGATCCGGAGCGTGACGGTCGTGCGGATGGAGGTCCCCTGCTGCGGCGGGATCACCGCGGCGGCGCGCCACGCGCTCGCCGCGGCGGGCAAGGACCTGCCGTTCCGGGACCTGGTCGTCGGGGTGGACGGGACGATCCGCGGGTAGAGCGCGGGCCAGTCGCCCCGTGGCCGAGCCCGTGCACGAGCCCGGAGACCCCTTCGGGCGCGGGCTCGGGCTCCGGCGCGTTCACGGGATCGGCAGGGGCGGGCCCCTCGGCCGAGACGGATGGGTCGCGCGGCCGCCCAACGGCCGGTATCCTCTCGCGCACGCCGGGCTCGACGCGCCGCGGAGGTGCGCCCCCCGGGGCGGAGGCTCCGATGAAGGCGGTCCTGTTCGGCGGCAAGGGCGGTCCCGAGGTGATCCAGTGGGCGGACACCGCCGACCCGGCGCCCGCGCGCGGCGAGGTGCTCGTCCGCGTGCGCGCGGCGGCGCTGAACCGTGCGGACCTCCTGCAGCGGCGCGGGCTCTACCCGCCGCCGCCCGGGACGCGCGAGGACGTCCCGGGGCTCGAGCTCGCGGGCGAGGTGGTGAAGGCCGGCGAGGGGGTCACGGCCTGGAAGCCCGGGGACCGCGTGATGGCGATCGCCTCGGGGGAGGCGCAGGCGGAGCTCGCGGTCGTCCACGAGCGGATGCTGCTCCGGATCCCGGACGGCCTCTCCTTCGAGGACGCCGGCGCGATCCCGGAGGCGGGGATCACCTCGCACGACGCGCTGTTCACGCTCGGCGGGCTGCGCCCCGGCTGGCCGGTCCTCGTGCACGCCGTCGGCTCCGGCGTCTCGACCGCCGCCGTCCAGATCGCGAAGGCTTCCGGCGCGACGGTGATCGGCACGTCCCGCACCGCCGGCAAGCTCGAGCGCGCCCGCGCGCTCGGCCTCGACCACGGCATCCTCGTCGGCAAGGACGAGCCGAGGTTCGCGGACGAGGTGAGGAAGCTCACGGGCAGGCGCGGCTGCCCGGTGATCCTCGACTTCGTCGGGGCCGCCTACGCGGCGGAGAACCTCGCCGCGCTCGCGCCGGGCGGCCGCGTCGTCGTCATCGGGACGATGGGCGGCGCCAAGGCGGCGGTCGACCTGTCGCTCCTCATGCGCGCGCGCGGCGCGATCGTCGGCACGGTCCTCCGCCCGCGGCCGCTCGAGGAGAAGATCGCGGCGACGCAGTCCTTCGCGCGGGACGTCCTCCCGCTCGTCGCGGCCGGCAGGGTGAAGCCGATCGTCGACGCCGTGCTCCCGGCGGCGAGGGCCCGCGAGGCCCACGAGCGGATGGACCGGAACGAGACGTTCGGGAAGCTCGTGCTCGCGCTCTGACCGGCCGCGCGCGATCGAGGCCCCTTCCGAACGTTGACGCCGGCGGGGCGCGCGCGCACCCTTTCCGGATGCGCCCGTCGCCTTCGCGCCTCGCCGCCCTCGCCCTCGTCGCGCTCGCCCTCGCGTGCGGCGGGAAGAAGTCCCCGCCCACCCCGCCGCTCACGTGGACGTGGGTCCCGATCGCGGGCTCGGTGTGCAACGACGGCTCCCCCACCGGCATCGGGATCGAGGCGTCCCCCACGCCCGGCGCGGACGTGATCGTCTTCCTCGACGGCGGCGGGGCGTGCTGGGACTACCTCTCCTGCTACACCCTTCACACGGCCACCACCGGGCCGTTCGGGAAGGACCAGCTCGACGCGCGGGTGAAGAGCGTCGCGGGGACGATCTTCGACCGCGCGGCGCCGGGGAACCCGTACAAGGACTACACCTTCGTGTTCGTGCCGTACTGCACGGGGGACGTCCACTCGGGCGACAAGACCCAGACCTACATCCCGGCCACGGTGGAGTGGCACCACGCCGGCCGCGTGAACGTCGCGAACGCGTTCCAGTACCTCGGCGCGCAGCTCGAGCCGCCCGCGAAGGTCGTCGTCTCCGGCTCGTCCGCCGGCGGCTTCGGGTCGCTCCTCGCGTTCACGAAGGCGAAGGCGACCTGGCCGGCCGCGAAGGCGTACCTCGTCGACGACTCCGGCCCGCCGCTCGCGAACATCCCGAGCGCGACCGTGAGCGATTGGGTGTCGAGCTGGGGGCTCGACGTCGCCATCTCGCAGGTCTGCGGCACCCCGTGCGCGGGGAGCCCCCCTTCCCTCGCGCCGATCATCCCCGAGCTCGCGAAGGCCAACCCTTCCGACCGCTTCGCGCTCCTCTCGTCCGATCAGGATCAGACGATCCGCGGCTTCTTCGTGGACGCGGCGAACTACTACCAGCCGATGTCCGCGGCGGACTTCCTGAGCGGCCTCCAGGCGCTCGTCTCGAGCATGGACGCGGCGCCCACCGCGAACGCCCACGCCTTCGTCGTGTCCGGGACGAGCCACACGATGCTCGGGAACCCGGCCGCGTTCACGTCCGCGGGGACCGCCCTCTTCGACTGGCTGTCGAAGGAGGTGAGCGACGACCCCTCCTGGTCCTCGGCGACGCCGACGCCCTTCTAGCCGCGCCGCCTCCGCCGCCGCGCCGCCATCGCCGCGAGCCCGGCGAGCGCGAGGATCCCCGCGCCGCTCCCGGACGCGCACCCCGACGCGACGGGGATGCCGGGCGCCGTCCCGGGCCCGCCCGGGCTTGCGCTCCCGCCGCCGGATCCCGACCCCGAGGTGGATCCCGGCAGGCCGAGCGCCACGATCCGCTGCGCGAGCGCGGCGCGCGCCTGGAGGAGCGCGCCGGGCGACACGTCGGTCTGGTACGGGTGCGGGAAGAGCGCGTCCACCACCTGGTGCGCGAACGCGCCGTCGCCCGCGTCCTCGAGGATCTTGAGGTACTCGTAGTCCTCCATCCCCTCGCGGATCATCTTCAGCCGGATCGAGGCGATCGGGATGTCGGTCGAGCCGCCGATCCGGGCGACCGTGCCCGGGTAGAAGAGCGTGCCGTCGCCGTTGCCGGCGAACTCCCACGGGTTCGTCCACGGATCCTGGCCGTACGCCATGCAGGTGTCGTAGTAGAGCTCGCCCGTCGCGCCGTACTTGAACGAGAGCCACTCCATCGCGCGGTTGCGGGTGGCCGACGCGTCGATGACGTAGGTCGGCCAGCCGGTGAAGTACCAGTTCCCCGTGTTCACGTCCGGGCCGCAGCCGTGGCTCATGCAGCTCTGGTAGAGCCACAGCTCGCGGGGCGCCCCGCGGGCGAGGAACGCGTCGTACGCCGCCCGCTGGTCGCCGGCGTAGGCGGAGGCGCCGGGCCTGTCGTCCATGGAGTTCACGACCGGGACGAGCAGGTCGATGTCGTCCTGCACGCCGTTCGCGGTCGCCGCCTGGATCGACGTCGTCACGAGCGTGCGGATGGGGGGCACGGCCGCGTGGGCCGAGGCGGCGCGCGCCGGGATGTCCGACCAGGCGCACGTCTGCGGGGGCTCGTCGCAGGTGTACTGGAAGAGCCGGTCCGCCCAGCCGCGCGCGGAGAACCAGCTCGCCCAGTCCGCGTACGCGCTGCCGACGAGCTCGTACGACGTGAGCCGGGCCCCCCGGAGCGCGGTCGAGAGCGTCCCGTCCAGCTCGCCCCCGTAGAACGCGGTGAGGTGGGCGAGGTCGGGGTTCCCGTCGTCGATCTTCGAGAGCGAGATGCGGTGCTCGAGGCCGAGCTGGCCGTAGCGGGCGCGGAGGGCCGAGAGGTCGTCGCCCCAGGAGACGCCGTGCTCGGCGGGGAGCGCCCCGTACCCGAGGCCGAACGACGTCTCGAGCGAGGCCGTCGAGGGGATGGCGAACGGCCAGACGGTGAGCGTCACGGGGACGGTGGCGCTGCCCCCGGCCCAGCTCACGGTGACGGAGCCCGTGTAGTCGCCGGGCGCGGCGTCCGCGGGGACGTGCACCTCCGCCCAGATCGCGCGGCTCTCGCCGTCCGGCACGTCGAACGGGAACGCGTTCCGCGCCTCGCCCACGATCTCGTCCACCGCGGGCACGAGCGCGTCCGGCCACCCGCCGGACCCGCCGTCGGGCGCCGACGGGTTCTGGAGCCAGATGATGGGCTCGGCGTAGAGCCGGACGGCGATGGTTCCCCCCGGCCCCGCGAGGTCCGACGCCGCCGCGCCCACGCCGCTCGCGGCGCCGGTCACCCCGAGCTGGAACGCCTCGAACTCGTTCCGGGCGGCGGAGATCGCCGCGCTCGCGTCGCCCCGGGCGGGGGCCGCGGGACGGATCTTCTCGGTCGCCGTCGCCGTCCAGACCTGGACGGCGCGGGCGGCGGGCGGCGAGGCGAGCGCCAGGACGGCGGCGAGGACGAGCGGGCTTCGGGCGTTCAAGCGAGAGGCTCCTCGGGTCTGGGGCGCGCCCTCGCAGCCTCGGCCGCCCCTCCCAGGGCACCTCGTACAGACGGAGTTCTGCCACGGGGGCCGGGGGTCGCACCACAGACGGGGAGACGAGCGCCAGCTTTCGCGCGCGCGCCTGCGACGGACGGGGCGGCGCGCGGCT
>DASVZX010000174.1:0-7468 GCA_036391435.1 Anaeromyxobacter sp.
CGCGCGGGAGCGCCGCGCCCGGCGGGGGCAGGCGGACGCACGCCCCCGCCGCGGCGAGGTCCACCGTCTCGGCCTCGAGGCCGGCCCCGGCGGCGCCCGCGTCCACGCCCTGGACGCGGAGGGCGATCCGCCGGCGGACGCGCTCGTCGCGCCGGCGCTGCGGGCGCTCCCACGCGACGAGGAGGGCCGCCAGCAGCCCGAGGAGGTTCGCGCCGGCCCAGAACAGGTTGAACGCGTACGCCTCCCGCTCGATCCCGAACACGGCGAGCTCCGCGACGCCCTTCGCGACGGCGGCGGCGGCGAGCGCGGCGGCCGCGAGCGTCAGGGCGGAGGAGCCCGCGTCGAACCGCCGCCTCTCGCTCGTGATCCCCTTCGGCGTCACGGCGAACGCGAGGCGCTTCGGCAGGACGAGGTCGAGCGTCGCGCGCGCGAGCGGGAACGCGACGGCGGACTCGTAGAGCGTCCCCCAGAGCAGGCGCGGCCAGCCCGGCACGAGCGCGCTCGCCGCGAGCGGCCCGAGCACGAGGTGCGGGACGAGGTACGCGAGCAGCACCGGCAGGTCCGCGAAGAGCGGGTGCAGGTGGAAGAGCAGGTACCAGAGCGGCGTCAGGAAGAACGCGACGCGCGCGAGCGGGAAGAAGAAGTACCAGAGCGACGCGAAGTAGCCGATCCGGTGGCGGAGGGAGAGGCCGCGCTGCACGAGCGGGTTGTCCCGGAAGAAGATCTGGAGGCAGCCGAGCATCCAGCGCCGCCGCTGGACGAGGTAGCTGCGGACGTCCTCGGCGGAGAGCCCCGCCGCGAGGTCCTCGTCCACGAACGCGGACCGCCACCCGGCCGCGTGGAGCTTCTGGCTCGTGTGGATGTCCTCGGTGATGGAGAGGAGGTTGAAGCCCCCGACCGAGGCGATGGCCGCGCGGCGGAACACCGCCCCGCTCCCGACGAAGAACGCGCCCCCCCAGCCGTCGCGCCCGCCCTGGATCGCGTGGTTGAAGAGATCCGCCTCGTTCGGCACCGCGTCCGACGCGCCGAACGCGCGCTGGAAGACGTCCGGGTTCGTGAAGTGGTGCGGCGTCTGGACGACGCCCATCGGCGGATCGCGGAACCAGGGGACCGTCCTCTCGAGGAACGCGGCGGTCGGGACGTGGTCGGTGTCGAACACGACGACGA
The DNA here is from genome assembly GCA_036391435.1 of Anaeromyxobacter sp. Taxonomy (GTDB): domain Bacteria; phylum Myxococcota; class Myxococcia; order Myxococcales; family Anaeromyxobacteraceae; genus Anaeromyxobacter. The sequence continues at coordinate 1,168 of DASVZX010000174.1, forward strand.
GGTCGCCCCCGGTGACCGCGAGCGCGGCGTTGAGGTTCCCGGCCTTCGCGTGCCGCTTCGGGCCGCGGTGGTAGACGGCGCCGTGCTCCGCGGCGAGGCGCGCGACCTCCTCGCGGTGCGAGTCGTCGCAGACGTGGACGGTCTTGCGCTCCCAGCGCATCGCGGCGCAGGCGGTGAGGGTCCGGTCGAGGATCTCGAGCGACTCGGAGTAGATCGGCACGAGGACGTCCACGCTCGGCCGCGGCTCGTCCGGCGCGAGCGGGGCGGGCGCCGGTCGCGGGCGGCCGCGGAGCCCGACCTGCACCGCGAGGAGCGCGACGGTCGAGAGCGCGTACCCCTCGGCGAGGAGCAGGGAGAGGCTGATCACCGGCCCGAGCGGCTCGACGAAGTTCAGGGTCCGCGCCGCGCGCCAGCCGAGGTACCGGAGCGAGACCCCGATCGCGAGCGCGACGAGGAGGGCCTTCGCCCAGCGATTCCGGCGCGCCGCCGGGGCGAGGAGGAGCCCCGCCGCCATCGCGAGCCAGGGGAAGCGCGCCACGAACGCGCCCCAGTCGAGCCCGAGGAGGAACGCGAGCGGCTCGTCGAAGCGGCGCGTCGCGCCGAGCTCGAGCGCGCGCCCGAACCAGAGCCAGTTGTGGAGGTAGTAGGGCGTGTCCTCGCCCGCGAGCGCGCGCTCGAACAGCGCGTCGAGCTTCGAGGCGCGCAGGTCCGCGGCGAGCGCGGGGTCCTCCACCGTCGCGAGCGCCTCGACCGACGCGAGGTGCGGCAGGCCGTCCTGCTCCGAGAGCGGCCGGCCGGCGGTCGTGTACCGCTCGCGGAGCCGGCCCTCCGCGCGGAACGCCTCGCGCGGGAAGGCGAGCAGGCGCTCCCGGACGTCCGCCTCGTCGCGCCGCCCGAACCAGCGCGCGTCGAGCGCGACGCGCCAGTAGACTGGGACGGCGTCGTAGCCGAACGCGGCCGGCGCCGCGCCGGGGCGCTCGAGCAGGAGCGCGCCGGTCCGGGGATCGACCCAGACGAGCTCGGGCGGGAGCGCGAGCCGCTTCTCGAACAGGACGAAGCGGAGCACGTCGTACGAGGAGCGGACGAGCTCGCGCCACGGCCGCGCCGCGTCGACCTGGGCGAAGACCTCGTACGCGTACGGCGCGAGGTAGGCGACGTGGAGCGTCGGGAACCGCTCGGCGGGCGCCCAGTTGCCGCCGGCCGGGAAGCGGCGGCCGCCCGCGGTGACGACGTCGTGGTCCCAGATGTCCGCGAGGATCCCGAGCGCGTCGTCGAGGTAGCGGCGCGCGCCCCAGCGCCGGTGCGCGAGCACCAGGGCGAGCGCCGCGTCCTGGTCGGCGTCGGTCGCGGCGTTCGCGTCGAGGACGCGCCCCTTCCAGCGCCACGCGAGGAGCCGGTCGGGGCGGGTCTGGAGGTTCTCCCGGGTCCAGGCCCACACCGCGTCGAAGGACGGGCGATCGTTCGCCCAGACCGCGCGGAGCATCGCGTACGCCTGACCCTCCGAGGTCGTGATCCCGTCCTCGTCGAGCTCGACGACGCGGCCGCCCTGGACGTGCGTGTACCGGTAGAGGCTCCAGAGCGCGGAGAGCTCGTCCCGCTCGCGCGCCCGCGCGTCGGCCGGGTGCGAGGTCCCACCGTGGCCGCAGCCGAGGAGGGCCACGAGCCCGAGGAGGGTCCCTGCGCCCGCTCGCATGCGCGGGCAGGGTGGGGGCGGGGAGGCGCGGGGGGAAGAGCCCCGGGCGCGACCGGAGGCCGCTGAACTCGAACGCGAAACTCGACGGGCCCGTGCACGGGCTCGGGCGCGTTCACGGAGGGGTGGGCCCCCTACTTCTTCACTTCTTCCGGATCGCCACCACGACGTTCGGCACCGGCCACGCCCGGCCGCCGTCGCCCGCGCGGGGCGCGCGCTCGAGGAGACCCGTTCGCTCCACCTCGCGCCCCCGGCCCCGCGCGAAGAGCTGCGCCTCCGGGCCGCCCTCCACGTACATCGCCCGGGCGAGGTCGAGCGGCAGCGCGAGCAGCGCCGCGACGAGATCGTGGACCGGCCAGGGCGTTCGGGCGTGGAAGAAGAGCACCCGCCCCTTCGCGTCGACGCCGATCGCGGCGGCGGAGAAGCGCCGCTCCGACGGCGCCCAGACGTTCCGGCGCTCGCAGGAGATCATCCGGATCGACTGGACGAGCGTCCCGTAGCGGCGCTCCGCGTCGGAGAGGTCGTCGCAGTCGCGGTCCACGATCCGCACCGGCGCGACGCCCGAGACGAGCGGGTCGAACGCGAGCACCGCCTTGTCCTTCGAGAGCCGCCGCTGGTTCACGTGGTCGCGGCTCCTCATGAGCGACACGCTCGTCCGGTAGTCCTCCTGGTACATGCTCGCGTTGATCGCGGCGGACGCGCCGGTGCGGTACGCCCACTCGCGCGCGGTGAGCGTCTCGCCCTGCCCCGGCGCGGAGGCGTTCGCGAGCCGCAGCTCGAAGCGGGCGGGGTCGATCCGGACCACCGCGATCTTGCCGTCGCCCTGCTCGCCGCCGGGTGGCCCGTCGAGCAGGGCGTACTCCAGGCCGGGCTCGAGCGTCTCCCACGCGGGCGCCAGCGCGGGCGCGGCGGGCGCCGACGCGCTCAGGAGCACGGCCGCGAGCGCCGGGGCGAGCATCGCGGCATTGTCGGGCCCGTCCGAGACGGTGACAAGAGGCGGGGGCGTGACAGGATCCCCGCATGGCCCATCCCCTCGCCGGAAAGCCGGCCCCGAAGGACGTGCTCGTCGACGTCGCGGATCTCCTGCGCCGCTACGCGAGCGAGGTCCCCGACCCGGCCAACCCGGCCGAGCGCGTGGCGTTCGGGACCTCCGGGCACCGCGGGTCGTCCCTGCGGCGGAGCTTCAACGAGGGCCACGTCCTCGCCGTGGCGCAGGCCGTCGCCGAGCACCGCGCGAAGGCCGGCGTCACGGGGCCGCTCTTCCTCGGGCGCGACACGCACGCGCTGTCGGCGCCGGCGGAGGAGACCGCGCTCGAGGTGCTCGCCGCGAACGGCGTCGAGGTCGTCGTCTCGCGCGGCGACGCGCCGGTCCCGACCCCGGTCGTCTCCCACGCCATCCTCGGGCACAACCGCGGGCGCGCCGATCGGCTCGCCGACGGGATCGTCGTCACGCCGTCGCACAACCCGCCGGAGGACGGCGGCATCAAGTACAACCCCCCGGACGGCGGCCCGGCGGACACGTCGATCACCGCCGCGATCGAGGCGCGGGCGAACGCGCTGCTCGAGGGCGGGAACCGCGGCGTCCGCCGGGCGCCCGCGGGCGCGGCGCGCCGGGCGCCGAACGTCTCGGAGCGCGACCTCGTCCGCCCCTACGTGGAGGACCTCGGGGCGGCGGTCGACCTCGAGGCCGCCCGCGGGGCGCCGATCCGGGTGGGCGTCGATCCGCTCGGCGGCTCGAACGCGCACTACTGGGGACCCATCGCGGAGCGCTACGGGCTCGACCTCACCGTCGTGAACCCGGTGATCGATCCCACCTTCGCGTTCATGCCGCTCGACCACGACGGCAAGATCAGGATGGACTGCTCGTCGCCGTACGCGATGGCGAACCTCGTCGCGATGAAGGACCGGTTCGACCTCGCCTTCGGGAACGACGCCGACTCGGACCGGCACGGGATCGTGACGCCGTCTGCGGGGCTCATGAGCCCGAACCACTACCTCGCCGTCGCGATCGACTGGCTCTTCGCGCACCGGCCCGGCTGGCCGGCGGCGGCGGCGATCGGCAAGACGCTCGTCTCGTCCGCCCTCATCGACCGGGTCGCGGCGCGGCTCGGGCGGCGGCTCCTGGAGGTGCCGGTGGGCTTCAAGTGGTTCGTCCCGGGGCTGCTCGACGGGTCGCTCGGGTTCGGCGGCGAGGAGAGCGCGGGGGCGTCGTTCCTCCGCCGCGACGGGACGGTCTGGACGACGGACAAGGACGGGATCGTGATGGACCTGCTCGCGCTCGAGATCCGCTCGCGGTCCGGGAAGGACCCGGGCGTCATCTACCGGGAGCTCGCCGCGGCCCTCGGCGCGCCGGTCTACGCGCGCGTCGACGCGCCGGCGACGCCGAGGGAGAAGGCGATCCTCAAGAAGCTCTCGCCCGCCTCGGTCGCGGCGACCCGGCTCGCCGGCGAGCCGATCGCGGCGAAGATGACGAGGGCGCCCGGGAACGGCGCGGAGATCGGCGGCCTCAAGGTCGCCGCGGCGAGCGGCTGGTTCGCCGCGCGACCGTCGGGCACCGAGGACGTCTACAAGATCTACGCCGAGAGCTTCCGGGACGAGGCCCACCTCGCGCGCATCCTGGACGAGGCGCGGGACATCGTCTCGGCGGCGCTCCGCGCGTGAGGCCTCCCGCGAGGTGCCGGGCGCTCAGCCGGCGAGATCGGGGCGCGGCCCCACGAGGAAGCCGCCCTCGGGGGTCGGCCTGACGTCGAACGCGGCCGCGAACCCCTCGGCGCGGTCGGGGGGCTCGAGCCGCTTCCTCGACGCGAAGATCGCCACGTCCGGGACGCGCGCGCGGCCGGCGCGGGCCGCGTTCCGCGCGAGCGACGCCTTCACGTCGGGGGGGAAGAAGTAGAGCACCGGCCGCATCCCGAGCGCCCGTGCCAGGGCGACGAGCGCGGCGCGGCGCTCGCGGGAGACGTTCGTGTCGTCCACCACCGCGGAGCGGCCGGCCCCGGCTGCCTCGGCGACGAGGGCGCGCCGGCGCGCGGCCGGATCGCGCGCGTTCCGGAAGCGGTCCTGCGAGACGTGGGCGTGCGACGCCGCGAAGCGCGCGTCGAAGAAGGTGCTCTTGCCCGAGGCCTGCAGGCCGGAGAGGACGACGAGGTCCACCCGGGTGACATGCCGCGGCGCGCGCGGCCGCGCCACTCCGTCCTCCGCCGCCCGGGCTCAGGCCGCGCTCGCCGGGAGCGGCGCCGCGGCGCGCGCCGTCGCGCCGCCCGGGGCGAGCGTCGCCGACGCGAGCAGGACGAGCCCGAGCCAGACGAGGTCCGCGAGGAGCAGGTGGGCGAGCTGCAGCCACACCGGCGCGAGGAGGAGGACGTTCGAGACGCCGGCGACGATCTCGACCGCGACGAGCCCGGCGATCGCGATCGCCGCGCGGCGGACCCGGGCTTCCGGGCGAGCGACGAGCGCCGACCGCGCCGCCGCGAGCAGGAGCGCGCCGGCGAGGATCGCGGCGAACGGGTGGAGGACCCGGAGGCGCAGGAGGACGTGGCCCCCGGAGAGCTCCTGCCGGATCCCCTCGGCGAGGGTCTGGCTCGGGAAGAGCGTGTCGCCGAGCGCCGCGATCGCGCCCGTGACTCCGGCGAGCAGGACGCCCAGGAAGGCGGCGTTGATGGCGACGGCCGCCCGGCCGCGGCCCTGCGCCGCGAAGCCGCCGGGGTGAGCGCTCCAGTCCGCGGTGAGCGCGAGGGCGCCGAGGAGGAGGAAGGTGTTCACGAGGTGGACGGCCATCACCCAGCCCCGCGCCGCCGACGGATCCTTCGCGACCCACCCGAACAGGACGAGCCCCGCCCCGACCGCCGCCTCGAGGAGCATGAGGACGATCGACGCGAAAGCGGCCCGCCGCGCCGCGTGGCCGCGCGGAAAGGCCCGGAACGCCCAGACGACGAGCGCCACGACGGCGAGGAGCGCGATCCCGCTCGTCGTGCGGTGCGTGAACTCGATGACCGTCTCGAGGCGCGGCGAGCGCGGCAGCACCTCGCCGTTGCACATGGGCCAGTGCTTGCCGCAGCCGGCGCCGGAGCCGGTCGCGCGCACGAACGCGCCCCAGGCGACGACGAGGAGGTTGTAGCCGAGCACGGTCCAGGCGAAGCGGGTGAAGGCGGGCGTGCGGGAGGGCGACCCAGCGGACATGCGGGGAGAGAGAACACCGGGAGGGGATGGGCGCAACGGCGCAGGAGGGGGGCGGGGGCGAGGCGGGACGGGGGATGAGCTGGCGGGGCCGCGCGAATGGGCGGCGGTTCCGCCGGAATGGCGTCAATGGCAGCGAGGGTTTCCCGGGGGCGGGGCGGGCCGGCGGGGGTGGCCGCCAACGGGCATCGAGGGAGTCCGGGGGCGGAGCGGGGCCGCGGGGTGGCGAGGCGGAGCCGGCAAGATCGGCTTACCGACGGTGAATGTGTCGCGAGCTGGACCCAAGAGGGACGACGAAAGCGCTTGACCGCGTTTCACTGTCCGATGACTCGCGCGCGGCACGCGGCGCGAGAATGCCGCTCCTGGCGCAGCGGATCGCTCCTGCGGCGCTCGCGGATCGCGTCCGAGGGGGCGCGGCACCCTCCGGCTTCGATCGCG
>DASVZX010000175.1:0-34995 GCA_036391435.1 Anaeromyxobacter sp.
CTCGCGGCCGCGCTCGGAGCCCTCGCGGCCGGGCCCGGCGCCGCGCGCGCTGCGCCGCTCACCCTCGACGACGCGCTCGCCGTCGCGGCGCGCGAGAGCACGGATCTCGCCGCCGCGCGGGCCGACGTCCGGAGCGCGGCCGCCGACCGGCTCGCGGGCGTCGGCGGCGTGTTGCCCCGGCTCGATCTCTCGACGTCGATCGGCCACCAGTTCGTGGGGCCCACCTCCGTCGTGTTCCTCAGCGGGATCAAGTTCCCGGTCGACGTGCCGGCGACCGATCAGGGCGCGTACGCGCTCCAGCTCCAGCTCGCGCAGCCGCTCTTCGACTGGGCGACGTTCCGGGAGGTCGCGCGGGCGCGCTGGAGCGACCGCGCCGCCTCGCGGCAGTACGACGAGGTCGCGCTCTCCGTGGCGTTCGAGGTCACCCGCCGCTTCTACGAGGTGGTGCGGGCGGAGCGCGCGCTCGCCGTGCTGGAGAAGACCGCGGCGCGATCGGAGGACCTCGTCGGCCGCGCCGACGCGCTCTTCGCCGCCGGGCGCGCCCCCAAGAGCGACGCGATCCAGGCGCGGGTGAACCTGTCGAACGACCGCATCTCGGTCGAGGGCCAGCGGATCCGGCTCGCGCAGGCGCGGAGCGCGCTCGCGCAGGCGCTCGGCCAGAACGACGGCTCGGAGATCGAGGTCGTCGCCCCCGCGTCGCTGGAGCCGGCGGCGCCCGCCGCGCCGGAGCCGCCGCCGGTCCAGGAGCTGCTCGGGATCGCGCGCGCCCGGCGCCCGGCGCTCGCCGCGCAGGCAGCGCTCGTCTCGGCGGCCGAGGCGGCGGCGAGCGGGGCTCGCGGCGGCTGGCTCCCGACGGTGTCGGCCCAGGCGAGCTGGGCCAAGCAGGGCGCGGAGCTCGCCTCGTACGAGGGCGTCTACGGGGACCCGTCGCGCGCCTACGTGGCGGTCGCCCAGCTGGTGCTCACCTGGAACCTCTTCGAGGGCGGCCGCACGCTCGCGACCCAGCGCCGCGCCGACGCCGCCGCGCTCCACGCCCGGGCGATCCAGGGACGGACCGAGGCGATGGTCGCGAAGGAGATCGTCGACGCCCGCGCCGCGGCGACCTCCCTGTCGCGCCAGGTCGCGCTCGCGACGGACGCCCTCGCCGTGGCGACCCAGGGGCTCGAGCTCGCGCGCCAGCGGCTCGAGGCCGGGCTCGCGAACCAGCTCGAGGTGCGGGACGCCTCGCTCAAGCTGACCCAGGCCGAGCTGTCGCTCGTGCAGGCGCGCATCGACCACGCGATCGCGCGCGCAGATCTCGCCCGCGCGGCGGGAGGACCCTACTGATGGCCGCCCCGATCCCCGAACGTCCCCCCGCCGGCGCGCCTTCTCCGGCGGACCGCGCGCCCGAGAAGCCCGCGCTCGCGCCGCCGCCGCCGCGCATCCGCATGAGCTGGCCGAGGCGGATCTTCGCGGCCGCGTTCGTCCTCGCCGTCGCCGCGGTCACGGTCGCCTCGCTCCGGCCGCGGCCGCCGCCGCCGCTCGCCGTCCAGGCGGCGACCGCGCGCAAGGGGCCCATCACGCGCCTCGTCACCGCGGCCGGGAAGCTCCAGGCGGCGACGGAGGTGAAGCTCTCGTCCAACATCACCGGCGACCTCCTCGAGCTCAAGGTCAAGGAGGGCGACCTCGTGAAGCGCGGGCAGGTGCTCGGCAAGATCGATTCGCGCCGCTACCTCGCGCAGACGCAGCAGCAGGAGGCGGCGCGCGCGAGCGCCGTCGCCGATCGCGACCTGCAGAAGGTCCAGGTCGCGCAGCTCGAGCAGGACCTCGCGCGCGTCGAGACGCTCGCCCGGACGGGCAACGCGAGCCCCGCCGAGCTCGAGAACGCCCGCTCGAGCCTCGCGGCCGGCAAGGCACGGGTCGAGGCGGCGCAGGGCCGCATCGAGCAGACCGACGCGGCGCTGCGCGAGGCGCGCCACTTCCAGTCGATGACGACGCTCGTCGCCCCCATCGACGGCGTCGTGACCAAGCGCGAGAAGCAGGTCGGCGAGCGCGTCCGCGGCTCCGACTTCTCGGAGGACGTCATCCTCGTCATCTCGACCCTCTCCCAGATGGAGGCGAAGGTCGAGGTCGGCGAGCACGAGGTGGTCTTCGTGAAGGAGGGCGATCCGGCGGACATCGAGATCGACGCCTTCCCGGACCGGAAGTTCCCGGCGCAGGTGGTCGAGGTGGCGCGCAACGCGACGGTGAAGAACGCCGGGACCGAGGCGGAGGTGACGACCTTCTTCGTCCGGCTCGCGCTCACCCGGGCCGTCCCCGGCGCCCTCCCGGGCATGAGCTGCCAGGCCTCGATCGCGACGGACACCCACGACGGCGCGATCGTGGTCCCGATCCAGGCGGTGACGGTCCGGGCCGAGAAGGACCTCGCCGCCGGCGGGAAGAAGCCGGACGAGGACGCGCCGACCCCGGCGGCCGGCGCGCCCGGGAAGAAGCCGCGCCGCGAGCCGCTCCGCAAGGTGGTCTTCGTGATCCAGGGCGGCGTCGCGAAGGTGCGGCCGGTCGAGACCGGCCTCGCGAGCGAGACGGAGATCGAGATCGTCTCCGGGCTCGGCGAGGGGGAGAAGGTCGTCGAGGGTCCCTACCGGATCCTCTCGCGCGATCTCGCCGACGGCCGCCGCGTCACCGAGGAGAAGCCCGGCGGGAAGGGCGCCGGGGACGGCAGGGGATAGCGCGTGGCCGAGCCGCTCATCCTCGCGCGGGACCTCGCGCGTCACTACGTCGTCGGCGGCGAGGTCGTGCGCGCGCTCGACGGGGTCTCGTTCGCGATCGAGCGCGGCGAGTTCGTCGCGATCGTCGGCCAGTCCGGCTCGGGCAAGTCGACGCTCATGAACCTCGTCGGCTGCCTCGACACCCCCACCTCCGGGACCTACCGGCTGAACGGCGCCGACGTGCAGGGGCTCACCGACGACGCGCTCGCCGACCTGCGCAACCGCGAGATCGGCTTCGTGTTCCAGACCTTCCAGCTGCTCCCGCGCGCGACCGCGCTCGCGAACGTGGAGCTGCCCCTCGTCTACCGCGGCGTCTCGCGGCGGGAGCGCCGCCACCGCGCGGAGGCGGCGCTCGCCGCCGTGGGCCTCACGAACCGCCTGCACCACCGGCCGAACGAGCTCTCCGGCGGCCAGCGGCAGCGCGTCGCCGTGGCGCGCGCCCTGGTCGGAGAGCCGTCGCTTCTCCTCGCCGACGAGCCGACCGGCAACCTCGACAGCGCGACCGGAGAGGAGATCATCCGGCTCTTCGACGACCTCCACCGGCGCGGCCACACCATCGTCCTCGTCACCCACGAGCCCCGCCTCGCGGCCCGCTGCCCGCGCGCGATCCGGCTCACGGACGGCCGCGTGGTGGGCGACGGCCCGGGCGCGGAGATCGCCGCGCTCGGCGGCGCCCGGGCGGCGCGGGCATGAGGGCGCTCCGCCGGAGCGCCGTGCGCGCCTTCTCGGAGGCGTCCGAGGGCGTCCGGATCGCGCTCTCCGCGCTCGTCGGAGCGCGGCTCCGGAGCTTCCTCACCACGCTCGGCATCGTCATCGGCGTCATGACGGTGATCGCCATCGTCGCGATCATCCAGGGCCTCGACGCCTCGTTCGAGGCGCAGATGGCGAACCTGGGCGCGAACACGGTCTACGTCTCGAAGTGGAAGTGGTTCTCGACCGACGAGGACTGGTGGGAGTTCCGCAACCGCAAGAACATGGGGACGAAGGAGCTCCGCGCCGTCGAGGAGGAGGCGCTCTCGGCGACGGCCGTGTCGCCGATGCAGGGGCTGCGCGCGCTCGTCCAGTACCTGAACCACGAGGTCGAGAACGTCCAGACCATCGGGACGTCGCCGCGCTACCTCGACACGAACGGCGGCGCGATCCAGGCGGGCCGGTTCCTGTCCGACCCGGACGTCCAGCTCTCCCGCAACTCCGCCGTCCTCGGCGCGGAGGTCGCGCAGCGGCTCTTCGAGGGCGTGGCGCCGGAGCGGATCCTCGGCCGCCGCGTGCTCGTGAACGGCGTGCCGTTCACCGTGATCGGGACGATGGCGCGGCGGGGCCGGATGCTCGGGATGGACATGGACGTGAACGTGCTCGTCCCCTACACGACGCTGCTGCGCGACCTCGGCTCGAAGCGGTCCATGACCCTCGCGGTCGCGGCCGCGCCCGGGAAGCTCGCGCAGCTCGAGGACGAGCTGACGGGCATCCTGCGCCGCGTCCGACACGTCCCCCCGGGCAAGAAGGACGACTTCTCGCTGAACCGCCAGGACCAGGTCCTCCGGATGTACAACCAGCTGACCGGCGCCCTCTACGGCGTCGCGATCGGCGTCGGCCTCATCACGCTCGTCGTGGGCGGCATCGGGATCATGAACATCATGCTGGTGTCGGTGACCGAGCGGACGCGCGAGATCGGCGTCCGCCGCGCGCTCGGGGCGCGCCGCCGGACGATCCTGTTCCAGTTCCTGCTCGAGTCCTCCGTGGTCGCCGCGCTGGGGGGCTCCGTCGGCACCGCGCTCGGGCTCGGCGTCGCCTGGATCATCCAGCTCGTGACGCCGCTCGCCGCCGCCGTCACGCCCTCGGCGGTCGTGCTCGGCGTCGTGTTCTCCGCCGCGGTCGGGCTCCTCTTCGGCTCCTGGCCCGCGTGGCGCGCGGCGCGGCTCGATCCCGTCGAGGCGCTGAGGTACGAGTGACCGCCCTGCTCGACACGCTCGCGATGGCGCTCGCGACCCTGCGGGGGAACGTCCTCCGCTCGGCGCTCACGCTCCTCGGCATCGTCATCGGGGCGTCGACCGTCGTCGCGATGATGTCGCTCACCGAGGGGCTCCGGCAGAAGCTCGCGACGGACCTCTCCGTGCTCGGCGCGGGCGCGTTCCAGGTCCAGAAGTTCCCGGTCATGAACTTCTCCGACGTGAACTGGGCCAAGTACGAGAAGCGCAGGGACCTCACCCGCGAGCAGGCGGACGCCCTCGTCGGCCTCCCGCACGTCGAGCACGTCGCGTTCGAGGACACGAGCTGGAACCCCGAGCGGCTCGCGACCTCCGAGCGGCAGACGAAGCAGAACGTCCAGGTGTCCGGGATCGTCCCCGAGCACCAGTTCACGAGCGCGGTCCAGGTCGCGGCGGGGCGGTTCGTGAACGAGACCGACGTGATGCTCGGCCGGCGCGTCGCGTTCATCGGCGCCGACGTCGCCGACCTGCTCTTCCCCCGGCAGGATCCCCTCGGCCAGACGGTCCGGATCCGGGGCGTGCCGTTCGAGGTGGTCGGCGTCGCCCAGCGCATGGGCTCGATCCTCGGCCTCGAGTCGAAGGACGGGTTCGCCTGGATCCCCTGGCCCGCGTACCGGATCGCGATCGGCCGCGGGAAGCAGGCCGCCATCTCCGTCCAGGCCACGTCGCCGGAGGACGCGCCCAAGGCGCTCGACGAGGTCACGGCGGCGCTCCGGCGCGCGCGGGGCGTCGCGCCGTACGAGGAGAACGACTTCGAGGTCTTCTCGAACGAGAGCCTCGCGGCCACGTTCGACAGCCTGACGGCCATCGTCGGGGTCGCGACGATCGGCGTGTGCGGGCTCGCCCTCCTCGTCGGGGGCATCGGCATCATGAACATCATGCTGGTCTCGGTGACCGAGCGGACGCGCGAGATCGGCGTCCGCATGGCGGTCGGGGCGCGGCGCCGCCGGATCCTGGCCCAGTTCCTCGCCGAGTCGGTCGCCCTCTCCGCCATCGGCGGGATCCTCGGCGTGCTCGCCGGCGCCGCGCTCGCGGTGCTCGCCCGCGAGGTCTTCCAAGTTCCGGCGAGCATCCCGGCCTGGGCGGTGATACTCTCCCTCGCCACCTCGAGCGGGGCGGGGCTCCTGTTCGGCATCTACCCCGCGGCGCGGGCGTCGAAGCTCGATCCCGTCGAGGCCATGCGTACGGAGTGAGTCCGGACGGGAGCGCGGAGCGACGTGGATCGAGCGAAGCTGGTCAGGGAGGTCCGGGGCTGGACGCTGACGATCCTGGCGGTGCTCGCCTTCCGAACCCTGCTCTACGAGCCGGTGTACATCCCGTCCGGCTCGATGATCCCGACGCTGCAGATCGGGGACTACGTCGTCGTGGAGAAGTGGGCCTACGGCGCGCGCCTGCCCTTCACGCGCACGGCGCAGCTCACCTGGCGCTCGCCGAAGCGGGGCGACATCGTGGTCCTCCTCGCGCCTCCCGGGAACCCGCGCGACGACGATCTCATCAAGCGCGTCGTCGCGGTCGGCGGCGACGCCGTCGAGATCCGCGACGGGCACCTCGTCGTGAACGACGTCCCGGTGCCGCGCGAGCGCGTCCCCGGCCCCTGCACGTACCTCGACAAGCCGGAGGCGACCGGCGAGTGGCGCGAGGAGCCGTGCACGGACTTCGTCGAGAAGCTCGAGGGGCACACGTTCCACACCCACTGCACGCCCTACATCCCCTGCGGCGACGTCGAGCGGCAGAAGGTGCCGGAGGGCACCGTCTGGCTCGCAGGAGACCACCGCGACCACTCGGCGGACAGCCGCGTGTTCGGCCCGGTGCCGATCGGCCGGATCAAGGGGCGCGCGGTGATGGTGCTCGTCTCGTGGGGCCCGAAGGGCCCGCGCTGGGACCGGCTCTTCCACCGCATCGATCACTAGCCCCCGGTGCGTTCCTGCGCCGCGAAGAGCCGCCGCACCGCCTCGACGGTGTCCGCCTCGTCCGCGCGCTTGTCCTCCCGGTACCGCTTCACGCGCGCGAAGCGCAGCGCGAGGCCGGCGGGGTAGCGCGGGCTCGCCTGGAGCCCGTCGAAGAGGACCTCCACCACGAGCTCGGGGCGGACGTGCACGACGCCGCCGTCGCCCTCGCCGAGCGCGAGGCCGCGCAGCCTCTCCGTCTGCCAGGCGAGCCGCTCGTCCGTCAGCCCCTTGAACGTCTTGCCCAGCATCGCGAAGCCGCCGCGCTCCGGGTCGCGCGCGCCGAGGTGGAGGTTCGAGAGCCAGCCGCGCCGCCGGCCGTGCCCCCACTCCGCCGCGAGGACGACGAGATCGAGCGTGTGCGCCCGCTTCACCTTGAGCCACGCCGAGCCGCGGCGGCCCGCCTCGTACGGCGCGCCGAGCGCCTTCGCCATGACCCCCTCGTGGCCGCGGCGGAGCGCGCCCTCGAGGAACGCCCCCGCCGCGGCGGGATCCGCGGTCACGAGCCGCGGCACCCGCAGGGCCTCGGGCACGACGGCGGCGAGCGCCGCGTGCCGCTCGAACGCCGGCGTCGCGGCGAGATCCTCGCCCTCCGCGTGCAGCGCGTCGAAGAAGACCACCGAGAGCGGCAGCTCGCGGCGAAGCGCGTCCACGTCGAGCTTGCGCCCGAACCGGCGCATCGTCTCCTGGAACGGCGCGGGCGCGCCGCCCGCCCCGAGCGCGATCGCCTCCCCGTCGAGGACGAGGGCGCGGGCGGGGAGCGCCCGGACCGCCTCGACCACCTCCGGCACCGCCGCCGTCACGTCCCGGAGCGCGCGGGAGAAGATTCGCACGTCGTCGCCGTCCCGGTGGACCTGCACGCGCGCGCCGTCGAGCTTCCACTCGAGCGCGGCCTCGCCGAGCGCGCCGAGCGCCTCCTCGACGTCCGCCGCGGTGGCCGCGAGCATGGGCGAGACCGGCTCCCCGAGCCGCAGCCGGAACCGCGCGAGCCCCGGCGCGCCCTCGGCGAGCGCGGCCGCCGCGACCGGCGGGAGCGCGCCCGCCATCATCGCCGCGCGCCGGACCGCGTCCGCCGGGACCTCCGCCGCCCGCGCCACCGCCTCCGCGAGCACGCCCTCGAGCGCCCCCTGGCGCAGCTCGCCCGTCACGAGCCGGACGAGGAACTCCCGCTCCGCCTCCGTCGCCCGGCCGAGGAGGCCGCCGAGGGCTCGCGCGCGCTCGCCGGCCGAGCCGGCCCCGCGCGCCGCCGCGATCCGGGAGAACGCGGCGTTCGCGTCCGCGACGGAGAGCTCCTCCTCGCGCGCCGGAACGGTCGCCCCGAGCGCGCTCCGGAGCGCCGCCCAGCCGAGGCCGATCCGTCCCTGCGGCAGGTCCCCCGCGAGCCAGGAGACCCCGATGGCGCGCTCCGCCGGCGCGAGCGCCCGGAGCGCGTCCGCGAGGAGCGCGATCTTCCCGTTCCGGGCGGGCGTCCGCGCCACCGCCGCCGACGTCCGGGCGAGCTCCCCGAGCCGCATGGCGGTTCCTTAACGGAGAGCGTCCCCGTGAACGAGCCCGAGCCCGAGCCCGAGCCCGAATATGGACGCCGGCGCGACCGCCCCCTCGCGGGTCAGCCGGCCCCGAGCGCCCGGACGGCGTCGCGCACCGCCTCCGCGGCGGGCGCCACCGCCGCCGCGACCTCCGGCGTGAGCCCCTCGCCCACCGTCTCCATGTCGAGGACCTCGATCGCGACGACGTGGACCCGCGACGGGACGGGCGCGCCGGCGCTCCGCGCGCGCGCGAGCGCCGAGGGCAGCCCGATGGCGTGGGGGGAAGGCCCCTCGGGCGCGTGGAGGTCCTCGAGGGGGAACGAGAGCACGGCGCCCGGCGCGCGCGCGCCGGTGCGGACCGCGTCGACGACGACGACGCGATCGAACCCCTCCATCTCGTCGAGCAGGTAGAGGCCGGACGCCGCGCTCGTCCGGACCGCGGCGCCCTCGAGCGCCGGCGCCCCCCCCGGAGCGCCCCGCAGGAGGTCGGCGATCCGGAGCGCGACCGCGTCGTCCCGCCGGATCGCGTTCCCGAGGCAGAGGACGAGGACCGGCGCCGTCACCCCTCCTCGCCTCCGCTCCGGGGGGCAGGCGCGTCGTCCGGCACCCGCCGGCGGATCACGTCGCGCACGGCGCCGTCCGGCCCCCGGATCGTGACGACGAGCGGCAGCTCGCCGGGGAGCGCGTGCGACGCGCACGCGTTGCACGGGTCGTAGGCGCGAAACGCCATCTCGAGCAGGTTCAGGAGCCCGTCGTCGACGCGGCCGTTCCGGACGAGGCCTCGCGCCGCCTTGCGCACCGAGATCTGCACCGCAGCGCCGTTGTGCTGGGACGCGACGACGAGGTTCACGCGCGTCAGGACGCCGTCGGCGTCCGCCGCGTAGTCGTGGATGAGCGTGCCGCGCGGCGCCTCGACGGCGCCCACGCCCTGGCGCGGGCCGGGAAGCGGCGCCGGCACCCTGCGGACGTCCGCGGAGGAGAGGTCGGGGTCCCGCGCGAGCTGATCGACGGTCTCCGCGGCCTGGAGCGCCTCCACGAGCCGCGCCCAGTGGAAGGCGAGCGTCTGGTGCGCCGGCCAGCCCAGCGTCTCGAAGAGCCGCTGCCGCTCGATCTCGGCGCGGTTCGTGGCCATCGCCTTCGCCGCGTTGAGCCGCCCGAGCGGCCCCACCCGGTAGAGGCCGCTCTCCGCGCCCTCCGTGAACCCCTTCCACCCCTTCTGCCTGAGGAACGTGAGCTTCGCGTAGGTCCAGGGCTCGACCCGCTCCGCGACGTGGTCGAGCCAGTCCCTCGGCTCGAACAGCGCGACCTCCGCGCCGCCCGGATCGACGATCCGCAGCCGGCCGTCGAGGAAGGCGAGGCGCCCCGCGCCGTCGACCATCCCCATCGAGTGGCAGCGCACCCGGAACACCTCGCTGCCGAGCGCCGCGGCGTACTCCCGGTCGCCGAGCACCGCGGCGCGGAACGACTCGAGCGTGTCCTCCGCGAAGCGCACGAGCCGCGGCGCGGCCTCGCGGACCCGCGCGACGGTCTCCGGCTCGAGGCGTCGCGAGATCCCGCCCGGCAGCGCGAAGACCGGGTGCACGGTCCGCCCCGCGATCGCCGCCATGAGGTCGCGCGCCTCCTTGCGGACGGAGAGGATGCGGCGGCCGAGGTCCTGGCCGACGCGGGCGATGACGCCGAGGACGTTCCGCATGGGCGCGGGCGCCCGGGGCCCGGCGTAGAAGTCCGGGCCCCCCATGTACCAGTAGTGGAGGAGGTGGTCCTCGAAGAGGAACAGGTTGTAGTAGAGCGCCTGGATCCGCCGCGCCGCCGCGGGGGGCGTCGCCGCGTAGAGCGCGTCGAGCGCGCGCGCCGAGGCGAGGTGGTGCGCGGCCGGGCAGACGCCGCACACGTGCGCCGTGAGCTGCGGCATCTCCTCGGCGGCGCGTCCGACGCAGAACCGCTCGAAGCCGCGCAGCTCCGGCACCTGCAGGAACGCGCTCTGGGCGTTCCCCTGCTCGTCGAGCAGCACCTCGATCCGGCCGTGCCCCTCGAGCCGCGTGATCGGGTCGATCGTGATCCGGCGCGTCATCCCGGCCCCCCCTTCCTCGGGCGCCGCGGGACGAGGGCGGCCGCGAGGGAGTAGCGCCAGAACGTCCCCGCCGGATCCGGGAGGGCCGCCGCGAGCGCGCGCACGTCGTCCTCGCCGCCGGCGAGGAGCGAGGCGAACGCCGAGAGCATCGCCGCCCCGCCGTCCCGGACACCGTCGAGCGGGCCGAAGCAGCCGCGGCAGGGCATCCCCGCCTCGACGCAGCCCGGCTGGCAGCCCTGCCGCGTCCCCGGCCCCAGGCAGACGAGCCCCTGGGCGAGGAAGCAGGTCCCGTCGAGCGCGGACGTGGCGAGGCGGCGCAGCGCTCCGACCTCGATCCGCTCCGGCCGCGAGTCCCTGCGCGGGCAGGTCCCGCAGAGCGGCGCGTTCGGCGCGAGCACCGCGCCGGCCGGCGGCAGATCGCCCGAGAGGATGCGGTCCACGGCCGCGCCGATCACCGCGGGCGACGGCGGGCAGCCCGGGATGGTGTAGTCCACCTGCACGACCGCGCCGAGGGGCAGGGCCGAGGAGAGCAGCGTCGGGAGCGAAAGGTCGTGGCCGGCCGCGCGCACGCGCTGGCCGGGGAGCACCGCGTCGGGGTTCGAGATCGAGGCCGGCGCGCGGTACGCCGCGTCGAGGATCTCCTGCGGCTCGGACAGGTTCCCGAGCCCGACCACGCCGCCGGTGTGGGCGCACGCGCCGAACGCCACGAGGACGCGCGCCTTGCGGCGCAGGAGCTGCGCCCACTCGTCCTGCTCGGTCAGCCGGACGGCCCCGTTCACGAACGCGACGTCGATCCCGCCGTCCGGCAGCGCCTCCACGTCGCGCCGCTTGAAGTCGAGCGCGACGGGCCAGAGGACCACGTCGACCTTCTCCACGAGCGCCGCGAACGCGTCGCCGAGGTCGATCACCGCCTCCTCGCAGCCGCCGCACGAGGCGTTCCACCAGAACGCGACGCGCGGCTTCCCGGGCGCGCGCGGCGCCCCCACCCGCTCCTCGATCGCCTCGAGCCGGTGCGGCGCGAGCCGGATCGCGTCCTCCACCGCGTCGAGCGCGCGCGCGCGGTAGTCGAGCGGCCCGAGCGCGCGGACCGCCCCGGTCAGCGCGCGCACCTCCGCGGCGAAGCGCTCCGCCTCGGTCGCGCTCGCCCAGGCGATCCGGAAGCGCGCCGGCTCGATCCCCGCCTGCTCGAGCGCGCGCGAGAGCACCGCGTGGCGCGCCGCCGCCCGGAGGTTCCCGTCCACGTAGTGGCAGTCGCCGGGGTGGCACCCCGCGACGAGCACGCCGTCCGCCCCCTCGCGGAAGGCCTGCAGCACGAACGCCGGCTCGACCCGCCCGGTGCACATGACCCGGACGGTGAGGAGCGACTGCGGGTAGGCGAGCTTCGCCTGCCCGGCCCGATCCGCCGCCTGGTACGCGCACCCGTTGCAGAGGAACGCGACGATGCGGGGCTCGTGCGCCATCGGCTACGCCCCGCCCGCGAGGAGCGCCGAGATCTCCGCCGCGATCTGGGCGCGCGTGAAGTGGCGCGCGCTCGCGGCGCCCGTCGGGCACGCCGCCGCGCACGTGCCGCACCCGCGGCAGAGCACCGCCTCGACCTTCGCCTCGCCGGCGCGCACGGAGATCGCCCCGAACGCGCACGCCGACGCGCACACGCCGCACCCGCCGCAGAGCGCCTCGTCCACCTCGGCCGCGAGCGGCTCGAGGGGCCTGCGCTCCCCCGCCGCCAGCGACGCGAGGACGAGGCCGGCCGCCGCGGCGCCGTCGCGGATCGCGCGGGCGATCGGACGCGGCCCGGCGGCCGCGCCCGCGACGTACACGCCCGCGATCCGCGTCGCGGTCGGCTCGAAGGGGCTCGCCGCGCGGTCGAGCAGGAAGCCGCGGTCCGACGTGCCGATCCGCAGCAGGCGCGCGAGCGCGGCGGTCCCCTCGGCGGGGCGGGACGGCGCGTGCACCACGACGAGGTCGGCCGCCTCGAGCCGCTCTCCGCCGGCGTCCTCGAGCCGCAGCGCGGGGCGCCCGCCGTCCTCCTCGACCGCGCCGCCCGCGAGCGCGCCCGGCGCGAACCGGATCCCCTCCCGCGCGAGCGCGGCCGTGCGCCGGGCGAGGGACGGGATCCGCTCGAGCCCGCCCGCGACCGTGACCTCGGCGCCCGGCAGCCGGCGCCGGACGAGCCGCGCGAGCTTCAGGACCTCCTCGGCCGCGAGCTCGCCGTCCTCCTCCGTCGCCGGCGTCGCGAGGAGGACGGTCGCCGGCTCGCGGCCGCCCGCGCCGCGGACGGCGCCCGCGGTGGGCCCGTCGGGGTGGAGCATGCGCTCGAGCTGATAGGAGGAGAGGACGCCCTCCCGCGGCGGGACCTCGCCCGGGGCGGCGCCGGTCGCGACCACGATCGCGCCGACGTCGAGCGCGCGCGCGCGCGGCGCGGGGTCGAGCGTCACCGCGCCGAAGGCGCAGGCCTTCAGGCACGCGTCGCACGCCTCCCCCCTCGCCCGCCGGCACGCCGCGAAGTCCACGGCGGAGACGTGCGGGAGGCAGCCCGCGTACGCGAGCCCGATCGCGCGGCGCGTCGCGAGCCCGGCGGCGAGCGGATCGGGCACCTCGGCGGGGCAGGCCTTCCCGCACTCGCCGCAGCCCAGGCAGGCGTCCGGATCGACGCCCCGGGCGCGGATCGCGACCTCCACCCGGAAGGCGCCGTGCGCGCCGCGCACGCGCTCGACCGTCGCGCCGGTGAGGACCTCGATCCGGGGCGCGTGGAGCACGCGGTCGAGCGCCGGCTCCATGAAGCAGCTCGCGCACTCGAGCTGCGGGAAGACCTCGTCGAGCTGGTTCGCGAGGCCGCCGAGCACGCGCTCGCGCTCGACGAGCACGACCTTCCGGTCCCCGTGCGCGAGCGCGAGCGCCGCCGACACGCCGGCGGGCCCGCCGCCGACGACGAGCACGTCGGCCGAGACCTCCACCTCCACGCTCGGGATCGCGCGGTGGAGCGCGACCCGCCGGAGCGCGGCGTGCACCAGGCGGCGCGACTTCTCCGTCACCTGTCCGGCGTCGCCGCCGATCCACTCGACCTGCTCGCGCAGGTTCACCATCTGCAGGTGGAACGGCGAGCGCCCCTCGGCCGCGAGGACGGCGCGGAACGTCTGCTCGTGCTCGCGCGGCGAGCACGCGGCGACGACGACGCGCTCGAGCCCGCGATCGCGGATCCGCCCGGCGAGCCAGGCGCGCCCGTCGCCCGAGCAGAGGACCTCGTGCGTCGCGACGTCGGCGGCGGACGGCCAGGCCGCCGGATCCTCCAGCTCGCCGAGGCGGATCAGGTTGCCGAGGTTGGGGCCGCAGCGGCAGAAGTAGACGCCGATCCGGCCCGCGGTCCCTCCGGCCGGTCCCGGGGTCGCTGTCCCCCGCGTCTCCTCGTGGCTCACATCGGCTCTTCGGTCAGTACTGGATCTGGATGACGGTCTTCACGCCGTCGCCGCGCACCGAGAGCAGGGTCTTCTTGCGCCGATCGCAGAAGGTCCGGATGTCCTTCTCGAACGTGGGGCAGTCGCCGACGATCTCGACCACGGTCCCGGCGGGCGTCTCGGCCGTCTCGACCGCGAGCTTCAGCACGGGCTGCGGGCAGCGCATCCCGGTGCAGTCGATCCGCATGAGGTTCCCTGCCAAGTTCCGGTCTCCTCCGCGCCTCACCCGGCGGTCCGCGGGGTCCGTGCGAGGCGGCGCTCCGCGGGATGGGTTCGACATTACTCGCACCGTGGAAGGGCCGTCAAACGCGCGAAAGCCGCAGGACCGCGGCTCCGCGCGCTCCCCCGCGGCCAGGTCCTGCGCGCTCCGAGGCCGCGGCGCGCGGGCAGGAGCGCGGCGGGAGGCGAAGGTGCCGCGCCCGGACCGGGGCGCCGCCTCAGTACTTCGCGTCCTCCGCCTCGATCAGGCGGTAGACCTCGTCGGCGCCCGGCGCGCGCAGGATCGCGTCGCGGAACGCGGCGTTCTTGAAGATGCGGCTGATGCGGGCGAGCGCCTTGAGGTGGGCGCCCGCCGAGTTCTCCGGCGCGAAGAGCGTGAAGAAGAGGTGCGTGGGGCGGCCGTCGATCGCGCGGAAGTCGACGCCCGCGACCGACCGGCCGAAGCTCGCCACGAGCGCGGGGAGCCCCGGGACCTTGCCGTGCGGGATCGCGACCCCCTCGCCGATGCCCGTCGATCCGAGCTTCTCGCGATCGAGGAGCGTGTCGACGAGCCGCTGCGCGTCGACCCGCTGCGCCGCCGCGATCGGGCGGCACAGCTCCGCGAGCACCGCCGGTCCGGTCTGACCGGACAGGTTCGCGATCACCGCGTCGGCTCGGAGGAACTCGACGATCTTCATGGGCGGCCCGCGTCAGCTAACACAGGTGGCAACGGGTGGGCAAGAAGGCAAGCCGGCGCGCGGCCGGGCCGGCGCGCGCGGGCCCGGCCCGCGGGCCCGCGCGTGCCTCCGCCCGCTAGACCGGCTTCGCCTCGATGAGCCCGAAGCTCCCGTCGTCGCGGCGGTAGACCACGTTGATGGCCCCGTCCTTCGCGTCCTGGAACACGTAGAAGTGCGCGTCGAGGAGCTCGAGCTGCAGGATCGCCTCGTCCACGGACATGGGCCTCGCCTGGAACTGGGTGCTCTTGACGACCCGGTGGCTCGGCCGATCCGGGTGCTCGAGGATGTCGAGGACGTCGTGCCGGACGTCGACGGGGGCCCACGCCGGCGCCGCGTGGCCGTTCGCCTTCTGCGCCTGGATCCTCCCCTTGTGCTTCTTGAGCTGCTTCTCGATGCGGTCCGCGGCCGCGTCGATCGACGCGTACATGTCCTGGGACTTCGCGGTGCCGCGCAGGAGGAAGCGGCCCGCCTTCACCGTGATCTCGGCGTGGTGATCGAGGTTCTCGACGTGGAGCACCGCGTGCGCCTCCGTCGGCCGGTCGATGTACTTCTGGACGTGCTCCACGCGCTCCTTGACGTGGGTCTTGAGGGCCTCGGTCGGATCCAGGTGCCGGAAGGTGATGTTCACCTGCATTGCCACGCCTCCTTGAGACCGAAAAATGCTTCGGCCGCGGCCGGCGGGAGCTGGAAACCCGCCGGTGCCGCGGCCGAAGCCGATGTTGCCGTGAGGGGCAACATGCACGCCTTCACCATAACAGGGATCCCCCCGGGCGATCAGCACCGCGAGACGCGCGGCCGCAGGCTCCGGTGGGGCGTGCGGCGCCGGGGGACGGACGGGCAGGGGGTTGCTGGAGCGGGGCCCGGGCGCGTCCGCGGGCTCAGAAGTACTTCTTCCGCCGGGAGGACGGCAGGATCCCGAGCACCTCGCGGTACTTGGCGACGGTGCGGCGGGCGATCTCGATCCCCTGCCCCTTCAGGATCTCGACGATCTTCTGGTCCGAGTGTGGGTGCTTCGCGTCCTCGGCGGCCACGATCTGCTTGATGTGGTTCTTGACCGCCTCGCTCGCGATCTCGTCCCCGCCGGTCTTGTTGATGGCGGAGTTGAAGAAGAACTTGAGCTCGTAGATGCCCTGCGGCGTGTGGACGTACTTGTTCGTCGTGACGCGCGAGACGGTGGACTCGTGCATCCCGATGTCCTCGGCGACGTCCCGCAGGATGAGCGGCTTGAGGTGCGAGATGCCCTTGTCGAGGAAGTCCCGCTGGAACTTCACGATGGACTCGGTGACCTTGTAGATCGTCCGCTGGCGCTGGTGGATGGAGCGGATGAGCCAGACCGCGCTGCGGAGCTTGTCCTGGATGTACTCCTTCGCGGCTCCGGCCTGGCCGTTCTTGAGCGCCGAGCGGTACATGCCGGAGATGCGGAGCTTCGAGAGGCCGTCGTCGTTCAGGACCGTCACGTACCGGTCGCCCATCTTGTAGACGTAGACGTCCGGGGTGATGTACTGCGCCTCCTCGCCCGAGTAGGCGCGGCCCGGCTTGGGCTCGAGGCGGCTGATCACCTTCACCGCCTTGACGACCTCCTCCACCGGGATCTTGAGGTCCTTCGCGATCGCGCCGTAGTTCTTGGACTCGAGGTGCTTCAGGTGGCGCTCGATGATCGCCACGATCTCCGGCGTGTCCGCGTTGATGTGCCGCACCTGGAGGAGCAAGCACTCGCGGAGGTCGCGCGCGGCGACGCCGATGGGATCGAGCGCCTGCACCTTGTGGAGCACCTTCTCGGCGAACTCGAGGCCGACGCCCGTCTCGAAGGCGACGCGCATGAGCGGATCGCGCGTCGCGGCGTCCTCGGACTCGCCCTCCACGAGCGGCATCTTGAAGTAGCCGTCCTCGTCGAGGTTCCCGATGATGAGGAGCGCGACCTGCTCCTCCTCCTCGCTGAAGTTCGAGAGGCGCATCTGCCAGGAGAGGTGGTCGAAGAGGTCGGCCTTGCGCGTGAGGTTCGACTCGGCGCCGGGGAGCTCCTCGTCCGTCATCCCGCGGTTCGAGGGGGCGGTGTGGCCCTGCAGCTGGTAGTGGTCGAGGTACTGGTCCCAGTCGATGTCGTTCGCGCCGTCCTCGCCCTTCACCTCCTCGATCTTCTCGGGCTCCTTCGCCTCCGGCTTCGCCTCGTGCGCCTGCGCCTCCGCGGGGCTCTCGCCGCTCTGGACCGGCTCCTCCTCGGCCTCGTCGGCGCCCTCGAGGAGCGGGTTCTCCGTCATCTCCGTGCGGACGAGGTCCACGAGCTCCATGCGCGAGAGCTGGAGGAGCTTGATGGCCTGCTGCAGCTGGGGGGTCATCACCAGCTGCTGGGTCATCTTGAGGTGCTGCTTCAGCTCGAGGCCCATGCGCTAGTCCACCACCTGTTCGTCCAGCCTGAACTTCTCGCCGAGGTAGACCGCCCGCGCCCGCTCCGACGCGGCGATCTCGGCGGGCGTGCCCGCCTCGAGGATCGATCCGGACGAGAGGATGTAGGCGCGGGTGCAGATGCCGAGCGCCTCGCGCACGGCGTGGTCTGTGATGAGGACGCCGATGCCGCGGTCGCGCAGCGAGCCGATGAGCCGCTGCAGCTCGCCGACCGCGATGGGGTCGACGCCGGCGAACGGCTCGTCGAAGAGGATGTAGCGCGGCGAGGAGAGGAGGCTGCGCGCCACCTCGGCGCGCCGGCGCTCGCCGCCCGAGAGCTGCTCGCCGAGGCTCTCCGCGACCTTCTCGAGCCTGAACTCCGCGAGCAGCGCCGCCGCCCGCTCCTCGCGCTCGTGCTTCGGGACCCCGAGGGCCTCGAGCACCCCGACGAAGTTCTGGCGCACGGTGAGCTTGCGGAAGATCGAGGCCTCCTGGGGGAGGTAGCCGACGCCGAGCCGGGCGCGCCGGTGCATCGGCAGCGGCGTGAGGTCCACGTCGCCGAGCAGCACGCGCCCCTTCTCCGGGACCACGAGCCCGACCACCATGTTGAACGAGGTCGTCTTGCCGGCGCCGTTCGGGCCGAGGAGGCCCACCACCTCGCCCGGCGCGACGTGGAAGGAGACGCCGTCCACGACCCGCCGGCCGCGGTAGCTCTTCGCGAGCCCCTCGGCGCGGAGGAGCACGGGCGCGCCGTCGCCGCCGCTCACCGGCGCCGCTCCTTCCGCCGCGCCTCGAGCGCCCTCTGCTCCTGATCGACCTGATCCGGCGGGATGATCACGACCGCGTTCTCGAGGTCCGCCTGGTCCTTCTTGAGGTCGTACACGAGGCGGGTGCCGCGCGCCTCCGAGCCGCCGTCCTTGAGCAGCGGGCTCCCCTCGCACACGATCCGATCCCCCGGGCCGTCGTAGGTCGCCCGCTCGCAGGTGGCGCTGCGGGCGCCGCTCGTGAAGTGGACGTCGCCCGAGCACACCGCCGTCACGATCTGGCCGGCCTCGTCGTTCTGCGCGACGAGCCTCTGGCAGGTGAGCCGCGCGCCGTCGCGGGTCATCGTGACGGGCTTGCCGTTCGCGCCGCTGAAGGTCACCTCGCGCTTCTGGAACGCGTACACGACGCTGTCGGCGTCGACGCGGACGGGCGACGCGCGCGCCGCCTCGGCGGCGGGAGCGGCCGCACCGGCGAGCGCGGCGAGCGCGAGCGCGACGGCAGCCGTCAACGCGCCCCCCGCTCCCCGGCGACGAGGCGCGCCCCGCCTCGCACCGTGATGTCCCCCCGCGCGGGGTCGAGCGTGAAGCCGGTGCCCTCGAGCCGGTAGCCCTTCCCCTCGACCAGGACCGGCCGGTCGCCGGTGACGAGCCCGGCGCCGCCGTCCCGCGACGGGACGTAGCGGGCCCGCTCCGTCCTCGCGGTGTCCTCGCCCCGCGACACGACGACGCCGCCCGTGGCCTCGAACTCGCGCCTCGAGGCGACGCCGGCCGCTGCCGGGGCGGTGATCCGGACCGGCTCCGGGGAGCGCGGCAGGATGGCGACGACGTCCCGCGCCGTGAGCTCGGTCGAGTCGCGCCGGAAGGTGACCGCCGCCGCGTCGCCGAACGCGCGCAGCTCGTCCTCGCGGTAGACGCGGAAGCGAACCCCTTCGAGCTTCAGCTCAGGCACCAATCCCTGCCCCTCCACGGGCTTGGCCGGGCGGCAGCCCGCCGCGGCGGCGAACGAAACGGCCAGCATCAAAGGCGCAGCTGTCGTCCAAAACCGCTGAAACATAGCATTCTTTCCCCTTCCGATCGAAGGGCACAGACCTTGCTTAACGGGCCCTCTACCTACCCGCTCGAAAGCTCAACGCTTTTCGGCACCCTGTTTGCTTGGGGCCGCTCGGCGACCAACTCCGGCCGGGTCCTCCACCGCTCGTGCATCCAGACCCACTCCGCGGGGGATGCCCGGATGGCCGCCTCGAGGAGCGCCGAGCATGCGGCCGTCAGCCGCACGATCTCCTCCTCGCGGTCCGGGGGATCCGGATCGTACGGGACCTCGGCGAAGTCGATGACGTGCCCGTCGCCCGGGCGCGGTCCGGCCCGGCGGCACCAGCCGGCGAGCACCGGCGCGCCGAAGCGGAGCGCGAGCTCGGCGGCGCCGCGCGGGGTCGCCGCCGGCCGCCCGAAGAACGGCACGAACACGCTCTGCACGCGGGTGTCCTGGTCGATGAGGATCCCGAGCGGCCGCCCCTGCCTGAACGTCCGGATCATGGCGCGCGCCGTCGAGGGCTCCTCGCGCCAGAGCGTCTCGAGGTTTCCCTCGGCCCGGATGCGCCCGACGAGCTCCGTCACCGCCGGGTCGTTCCCGCTGCGCGCGATGACCGCGGACGGCCAGCGCAGCGCGATGCGCTGCGCGAGGAGCTCCCAGTTCCCGACGTGGCCGGTCGCGAACACGAGCCCCTTCCCCCGCCCGACCGCCTCGGCGAACCGCTCCTCGGCGCCCGGCGTGAACCGCACGTACTCCGGGAGCCGGTCGCGCCAGGCGCGGAGCGTCGCGACCTCGGCGGCGAGCCGGGCGAGGTGGACGAGCGAGGCGCGGCCGATCGCGGCGCGCTCCTCCGGCGTGCGATCCGGGAAGGCGATCGCGAGCTGCGCGAGCATCAGCGCGCGCGTCCGCGCCGCGGCGCGCCAGCCGACGCGCCCGACGAGCGCCGCCAGCGCGAGCGCGGGGCGCAGCGGGACGAGGCCGAAGAGCCGCGCGACCGCCCGGACGAGCGCCGACCGGACGCGCCGCTTCACGCGCTTGCGCAGCGGGACCGTCATCGCGCGCGGACGCTACCACGGGAGCGGGCCGGACCGGCAAGGGCGCGGCAGGATCGCCGCCGCGGCGGGCCCGGATCGGATAGGTTCGCCTCCATGGACGGACCCGCTCCCCCGCGCGAGCGCTCCCGCGGTCTCCTCGCGCGCCTCTTCCCCGACGCGACGCGGGGCGTGCTCGTCGTCGTCGCGGCGGTCTCGGCGCTCGCGCTCCTCCTCCCCGAGCAGGACCTCCTCGACTGGCTCGCGAAGGACAACCAGGCGATCCGCGAGGGCGAGGTCTGGCGGCTCCTCACGGCGGGGCTCGTGCACGGGAGCTGGCTCCACCTCGCCATGAACGGGATGGTCCTGAACGACATCGGGCGGCTCGTGGAGTCGCTCTTCGGGGCGCGCCGGTTCCTGGTCCTGCTCTGGGTGAGCGTCCTCGGCGGCTCGCTCGCGAGCTTCGCGACGAACCCGCACCCGAGCGTGGGGATCTCCGGGGGGCTCTTCGGGCTCGTCGGCGCCATGCTCGCCCTCGGCCTGCGGCACCGGCGCAGCCTCACGCCCCCGGTGAAGCGGATCCTCCTGCGCGCGCCGATCGAGGTCATCGTCCTGAACCTCGCGCTCGGGCTCGCGCTGCCGATCATCGACAACTCCGCCCACCTCGGCGGCCTCGTGACCGGCTTCGCCCTCGCGTTCCTGCTGTCCCCCCGCCCCGAGGTCGAGGCGGCGCTCCGCGGGCGGCCCGTGCCGCGGTTCCGCTAGGGCGCGCCGACGCCCTGGGCGCGCATCACGAGATCGCAGAGCTCGCGGACGGCGCCGCGGCCACCGGGCGAGCGCGCCACGAAGTGGACCGCCGCCTTCACCTCGGGGAGCGCGTCGGCGGGGCAGGCGGAGAGCCCGACCTTCCGCAGCAGCGGGACGTCGTTCACGTCGTCCCCCATGTACGCGACCTCCTCGTCCGGGATCCCGAGCGCCGCGAGGCGCGCGTAGCCGGCGAGCTTGTCGCGCTCGCCGAACACGAGGTGCTTGAAGCGGAGATCCCGCAGCCGGGCCTCCGCCACCTGGCCCGGGCGGCCGGAGATGACGCCGAAGTCCACGCGGTCGCGCAGGAGGACGATCCCGTGCCCGTCCTTCACGTCGAACGCCTTCATCACCTCGCCCTGCGCGCCGTAGTAGAGGCGGCCGTCGGTGAGGACGCCGTCCACGTCGAGGAGCACGAGGCGGATCCGCGCCGCCCGCGCGACGAGCGCCTGCGGCGAGATCCGCGCCCGCGAGCGCGGCGCCCCGGCCCGCGCCGCGCGCGGGGGGCTCACGGCGACCCCAGCGCCCGGCGGATGGCGAGCACGTCGCGGAGCAGCGCGTCCGCCATCGCGAAGTCGAGCGAGTTGGGGCCGTCGGACTTCGCGACCGCCGGGTCCTCGTGGATCTCCATGAAGAGCGCGTCGATCCCGACCGCCGCCGCGGCCCGCGCGAGCGGGGCCACGAACTGGCGGTCGCCGCCGGTCACGTCGCCGCCGCCGCCGGGGAGCTGCACGGAGTGCGTCGCGTCGAGGCAGACGGGGACGCCGAGCTCGCGCATCTGCACGAGGCCGCGCATGTCGACGACGAGGTTCCCGTAGCCGAACGTGCTGCCGCGCTCGATGAGGAGGACGTTCGCGTTCCCCGCCTCGCGGCACTTCGCGACGGCGTGGCGCATCTCCCTCGGCGCGAGGAACTGCCCCTTCTTCACCGAGACGCTCTTCCCGTGGCGGGCGCAGGCGAGGACGAGGTCCGTCTGGCGGCAGAGGAACGCCGGGACCTGGAGCAGGTCCACCACCTTACCGGCCGGCTCCGCCTGCCAGGTCTCGTGGACGTCCGTCGTGCAGGGGAGGCCGGTCTCCCGCTTCACCGCCTGGAACGCGGCGAGCCCCGCCTCGAGGCCGATGCCGCGGTAGCTCTTCCCCGACGAGCGGTTCGCCTTGTCGAAGCTCGCCTTGAACACGACGGGGAGCCCGTGCCGCTCCGCGAGCGCCTTCACCTTGCGCGCGTGGGCGAGGGCGTGGGCCTCCGACTCCATCACGCAGGGGCCGGCGACGAGGAGGAGCCGCCTCCCGTCGCCGACCTCGTGCCCGGCGATGCGGGCGAGGACCGGAACGGCCATCTAGACGCTCTTCCCGACGGGCAGCTTCGTCACCGCGGCGCCCGGCTGCCGCTCCGCCTGGTCGCGGTGCTCGCGGGCGGCGAGGACGAACCCGGCGAAGAGCGGGTGGGCGGCGAACGGCTTCGACTTGAACTCGGGGTGGAACTGACACCCGATGAAGTGCGGGTGGTTGTTGAGCTCGATCATCTCGACCAGGTTCAGGTCGGGGTTCACGCCGGAGAAGACCATGCCCGCCGCCTCGTACTGGGCGCGGTAGGCGTTGTTGAACTCGAACCGGTGGCGGTGGCGCTCCTGCACGAGGTCGAGCCCGTACAGCTCGCGCGCCTTCGTCCCCTCCTTGAGCGCGCAGGGGTACGTCCCGAGCCGCATGGTGCCGCCCTTGTCGGCGACCGCCTTCTGCCCCTCCATGAAGGTGACCACCGGGTGCGGCGTCTGCTCGTCGAACTCGAGCGAGTTCGCCTTCGCGAGGCCGAGCACGTCGCGCCCGAACTCGATGACCGCCATCTGCAGCCCGAGGCAGATCCCGAAGAACGGCACCTTCCGCTCGCGCGCGTGGCGGACGGCGAGGATCTTCCCCTCGGTGCCGCGCACGCCGAAGCCGCCCGGGACCAGGATCGCGTCCACCTGGTCGAGCCCCGACAGATCGCCCTCCTCGAGCTTCGTCGAGTCGATGAACACCTGCCTCACCCGCACGTCGTTCGCGATGCCGCCGTGCGTGAGCGCCTCGTTGAGGCTCTTGTAGCTCTCGTGCAGCTCGACGTACTTGCCGACGATGCCGATCCGCACCTCGCCGTGCCGCGGGTTCTTCACCTTGTCGACGACGTGCTCCCAGCGCTCGAGCCGCGGCGCGCGGCTCCAGATGTTGAGCAGCTCGGCCAGCTTGTCGTCGAGCCCCTGCCCGTGGAACGCGAGCGGCAGCTCGTAGATCGAGGAGACGTCGAGCGCGGTGAACACCGCGGACGAGTCCACGTTGCAGAAGAGCGCGATCTTGTCCTTCATCTCGCGCGAGATCTCGCGGTCCGCGCGGCAGAGCAGGATGTCCGGCTGGATGCCGATCTCCCGCAGCTCCTTCACCGAGTGCTGCGTCGGCTTCGTCTTGAGCTCGCCCGCCGCCGCGATGTACGGCACGAGCGTCAGGTGGACGTAGAGCGCGTTCTCCTCGCCGACGTCGTACTTCATCTGCCGGATCGCCTCGAGGAACGGCAGCGACTCGATGTCGCCGACCGTGCCGCCGACCTCGACGATGAGGATGTCGGCGCCGCCCGCCGCCTCGCGGATGACAGCCTTGATCTCGTCGGTGATGTGGGGGATGACCTGGACGGTCTTGCCGAGGTACTCGCCGCGCCGCTCGCGCTGGATGACGGTCTGGTAGATGCGCCCGGTGGTGAAGTTGTTCTTCCGGGTCATCTTGGCGCTCGTGAAGCGCTCGTAGTGCCCGAGGTCGAGGTCCGTCTCGGCGCCGTCGTCGGTGACGTAGACCTCGCCGTGCTGGAACGGGCTCATCGTGCCCGGATCCACGTTGATGTAGGGGTCGAGCTTGAGGTGCTGGACCTCGAGGCCGCGGTTCTCGAGGAGCGCGCCGATCGACGCGGCCGCGAGCCCCTTGCCGAGGGAGCTCACCACCCCGCCCGTCACGAACATGTACTTCGTCTTCTTGCCGCGCTTCACCATGGCCGTCCCCCTTTCCCTACGCCCGCTGCTTCCCGAGGAGCCCCCGAGCGCGCTCGAGGTCCTCCGGCGTGTCGATCCCGAACCCGCGGTACGAGGTGTCGGCGACCCTGATCCGATGTCCGTGCTCGAGCGCCCGGAGCTGCTCGAGCGACTCCTCGGCCTCGAGCCGCCCCGGGGGCAACGCGGCGAACTCCTGGAGGAACGCCGCGGAGAAGCCGTAGATGCCCACGTGCGCCCGGGCGAGCGCGCTCGTGCCGCCCGCGCGGCGGTGCGGGACGGGGGCGCGCGAGAAGTAGAGCGCGTTGCCGGCGAGGTCCGTCACGACCTTCACGACCTGCGGGCGCTCCGCCTCGCCCGCCTCGAGCGGGCGGGCGAGCGTCGCCATCTCCGCCCCGGCGGCCATCGCCGCGACGAGGGTCTCGATGGCCGCGGGCTCGATGAGGGGCTCGTCTCCTTGCAGGTTCACCACGACGTCCGCCGCCGGCGCGAGCTTGCGCGCGGCCTCCGCGACCCGATCCGTCCCCGTCGCCGCCGCCCCCGTCAGGATCGCGACGGCCCCGGCCGCCTCGGCCGCGCGCGCGATGCGCGGGTCGTCCGTCGCCACCGCGACGACGTCCACGCCGCGGGCCCGCCGCGCCCGGTCCACCACGTGGGCGACGAGGGGTCTGCCAGCCAGGTCGGCGAGGGGCTTACCGGGGAATCGCTGGGCTCCCCAGCGGGCCGGAATGATGACGGCGACGCGTCCCAAACCGGGACGCCAAACTACGGGATGGGATCGATCGCGTCAACCGCGCCGTCCGAAAATCGCCGCGCGATCCCCGCGCGGGCCGCGCTCGGGCGCCCGCACGCGCGGCCGGCGCCCCCTAGCTTTCGTCGATGCCGCTCGTGCTCCACGTGGTCGGCGCCCGCCCGAACTTCCCGAAGGTCGCGCCCTTGGTCGCCGCCCTCGCGCGCTGCGGCATCTCGCAGCGGCTCGTCCACACCGGGCAGCACTTCGACGAGCGGATGAGCGGGATCTTCTTCGAGGAGCTCGGCCTGCCGCGCCCGGACGTGTGGCTGGGCGCGGGCCCGGGGACCCACGCCGAGCAGACCGCGCGCGTCATGGTCGCGTTCGAGCGCGTCCTCGCCGAGGCGCGGCCGGACCTCGTCGTGGTCCCGGGGGACGTCAACTCGACCGTCGCCGCCGCCCTCGTGGCCGCGAAGGCGGGGATCCCGCTCGCCCACCTCGAGGCGGGGCTGCGGAGCTTCGACCGCAGCATGCCGGAGGAGCTGAACCGGGTGGTCACCGACCACCTCGCGGACCTGCTCCTCACGCCGAGCCCCGACGCGGACGAGAACCTCCGCCGCGAGGGGATCGCCGGCCCGCAGGTCGTCCGCGTCGGGAACCTCATGATCGACACGCTCCGGGCGCAGCTGCCCCGCGCGCGCGCGCTGCGCGCGGCCTCGGCGGCGGGGCTCGCCGCCGGCCGGTACGCCGTCGCCACGCTGCACCGGCCGTCGAACGTGGACGACCCCGCGCGGCTCGGCCGGCTCCTCGCCGCGCTCGCGCGGATCGCCGAGGCGGTCCCGGTGGTCTTCCCGGTCCACCCGCGCACGCGCCCCCGGCTCGCGGACCCGGCCGCCGCGCGGGCCGCCTCCGCGCTGCGCGTCGTCGAGCCGCTCGGCTACCTCGAGCTGCTCTCGCTCACGAGCGAGGCGGGGCTCGTCCTCACCGACTCCGGCGGCCTGCAGGAGGAGGCGACCGCGCTCGGCGTGCCCTGCCTCACGCTGCGCGACCGGACCGAGCGGCCCATCACCGTCTCCGAGGGGACGAACGAGATCGTCGGCACCGACCCGGAGCGGATCGTCCGCGCCGCGTCGCGGGCCCTCTCCGATCCCCGCCCGCCGCGGTGCCCGGGGCTCTGGGACGGGCACGCCGGCGACCGGGCCGCGGAGGCGATCGCGAGCTTCCTCGAGCCGCGGTGATCCCGCGGCGCGAACCCCGCCCGCGCTCCGGCCCGGCACTTTCTCTGCGGGCGAGCGCCTCACCGGGGAGGAGAGGGCGAGCACGTCGGCGGCGCCGGCATCGAGAGTGCCGCCGGGCGCGGCGCCGCTGCGGTGCACGGGACGTGGCCGGCGAGATCGGCTTTACCCGCGAGCGCGCGCGAATCCACGCGCACGCCCCAAGTGATCCATTGACGTCGTTTCACCTTGAGGCGACACGCGCGCGTCGGGCTGCACGAGAACGTCGCTCCTGCGGCGCGGGAACGGCCCTCCTGCGAGTTCGCGCCGCTCGCGAGCGGTCGCGCCACCCCTCGCGCGCTTTCGCGCCAGGATGAGAATGCGCGCGTTCCAGAGCGCCTCGAAAGTTCGTGCGATGCTTCGTCCATGAACGCGCAAGAGCTCACCCGCCGCCTCCAGGACCTCCTCGCCCGCGAGCGCGTGGCGATGGCCGACTTTCTTCGCCGTCGCGGACTTCGACCGCCGCGCCCTGTGGCTCGAGCTCGGCTACGCCTCGCTCTTCGAGTACCTCAACCGCGAGCTCGGCCTCTCGAAGGCGTCCACCTTCCTCCGCGTCCGGGCGGTCGGGCTCGTCCAGCGGTTCCCCGAGGTGCTCGAGGCCCTGCGCGACGGCCGCCTCTGCATCTCCAGCATGGGCGAGCTCTCGAAGGTGCTCACCCCGGAGACCAAGGGCGAGGTGCTGCCGAGGTTCTTCCACCTCTCGAAGCGGGAGGCGAAGGCGGTCGCGGCGGAGCTCCGGCCGGACGAGGCGCCCCCGCGCCGGGAGGTCGTGACGACGCTCCGCGCGCCGGCCGAGGCGACGCGGCTCGAGCTCGCCGCCCCGAAGGAGGCAGTCGCGGCCGACCGGGCGGCGTCGTTTTCACTATGCGTGGTTCGCCCGGGTGAACGGGATCCCGCCGACGCTCCGCTCACGCCCCTGCCGCCGCGGACTGCGCGGTCCGCCGCCCTGCCGTCCGGGCCGCCGCCCTCCACCATCGAGCCGCTCACGGCCGAGCTCATCCGGATCCACCTGACGGCCGACAAGCGGTTCGAGAAGAAGCTCGCGCAGGCGAGGGACGCGCTGTCGCACTCTCTCCCCGCCGGGAGCATCGCGGAAGTCCTCGAGGCGGGGCTCGACCTCGTCCTCGCGCGGCACGCGAAGCGCCGCGGGCTCGTGGAGAAGCCGCGGGCCACGCCTCCTCCCTCCTCCTCCGACCCCGGGTACATCCCGGCGCACGTGAAGCGCGCGGTCTGGAAGCGCGACGGAGGGCGGTGCCAGTACCCGCTCGCCTCGGGCGGCGTGTGCGGCTCGACGCGGCGGTGCCAGATCGACCACATCGTGCCGCGCGCCCTCGGCGGCGCGTCCACGGTCGAGAACTGCCGGGTGTGCTGCGACCGGCACGACGACCGCGCCGCGCGGGAGGTCTTCGGGGACGCGTGGATGGACGAGTTTACGTCGAACCCGCGCGCCCCTTCCGCCGGCGAGCGGCCCCGTAACCGCACGCCCGCGACGCCGCCGGCCACGGCGCCGCCGGCCGCGCCGGGCGTCTGACGCGCGGCGGGGCGGAGGCTCCGGCCTTCCTTCGAGGCCGGGCTCGCGGGCGGCGCACTGCGCCGTCCGCCCCTTCTCCCCGGCCCTCTCCCCCCTGCTGCGGCTGCAGGGGAGAGGGGGAAGACAGGACGGGCGGCGGTCGCGGCCCGGGACCGGCGTGACGAGCTCGCGGACCGGGGGCGCGGCCGCGTTCACGACTCGTGACTATCTCGAGATCTGAACCTTCGTCCCCGCGCCCTCGCTCGCCGACACGTTCGGGCGGTCGCGCGCGGGGATCGGGTACAGGCGCGGCCGGTGCTCGACGATCCCGTTCGCGGGGACCTCGACCCAGACCGGCGCCGCGTCCTGGAAGCCCGCGCCGGCGACCTTCACCTTGTGCTTCCCGGGCTTCACGACGCGGTCGAGCGGGGTCGCGCCCACGTCGGCGCCGTCGATCGTCACGAGCGCGCCCGGCGTCTCGGTCACGACCCGGAGCACGCCGGTCGCGTCCTTCTCGCCCGCGAGCAGCGCCGGCGCGGCCGCCGCGACGTCCCTCTGCAGCCGCCGCGAGGCGACCGGGATCTCGCGCTCCATGCCGGCGAGCCGGGCGCCGGTCGCCGCGTCCGCGTGCACGAGCGCGACGCGATAGGACTCGCCCCTGCGCCGCAACGACCCGCCGACGATCCGCTCGACGCCGAGCGTCCGCGCCTTCTCGGAGAGGCACCTCGCGTCGTCGCCGCAGCGCACGAGCTCCCGCGTGCCGTCCCGGCCGAGCAAGGCCTCGACCCGGGAGGGCTCCATCACGTCCCAGCCGCCCGCCCTCCGGGCCTCCCTCGCGAAGGCCTCGGCGGTGCTCTTCCCCATGTAGGTGAGCTCCGGCGGCGCGTCGAGCGCCACGACCGCGAGCTTCACGTCGGCCGCGCGTGCGGCGCCGGCGGCGGCGAGGGCGGCGGTCAGGGCGAGGAGCGGACGCACGCTTCGCGATGGTCGCGTACGGATCGCCTTCCCTCAAGTGGTATGTTCTCCGACGTGTCGGAGGTCGTCCGGGTCCGCTTCGTGGTCGAGCCGAACTACGCGGGCTGGCGGCTCGACCGCTACCTGCAGGAGAAGATCCGGCGGCTCTCGCGCGAGCGCGTCCAGCACCTGATCCTCCACCGGCTCGAGACCGCGGACGGTCGGCGGCTCAAGCCCTCGACCCGCATCGCGCCCGGGCTCGCGTTCGCGCTCCTCCGGGAGGCGGAGCCGGAGCCCGAGGTCCCGCTCGACTTCCGCGTCGTGCACGACGACGGCGCCCTCGTCGTCGTGGACAAGCCGGCCGGGCTCCCCGTCCACCCCACCGCCCGTTACTCCGCGAACACGTTCACGTCGGCCGCGAAGCTCCGCTTCCCGGGACGGAAGATCGATCCCGCGCACCGGATCGACCGCGAGACGTCGGGCCTGCTCGCCTGCGGCGGCGCGCCGGAGTGGACGAAGCGGCTGAAGCGCGCGTTCGCCGACGGACAGGTCGCCAAGACCTACCTCGCGCTCGTGCTCGGTGAGCCCGCCGCGGACGCGTTCGAGGTGGACGCGCCCCTCGCGCTCACGCTCGCGTCCACGGTCCGCGTCCGGATGCACGTGTACGCCGCCGGGCTCCCCTCCGCGACCGCCTTCGAGGTCCTCGGCCGGCGCCGGGCCCCGGACGGCGCGCCGGTCGCGCTCCTCGCCTGCCGGCCGCGCACCGGCCGGCAGCACCAGATCCGGGCCCACCTCCACCACGCCGGCCTGCCCATGGTGGGCGACAAGATCTACGGGCCGGACGAGGGCATCTTCGACCGGTTCACCCGGCGCGAGATGACCGACGACGACCGCGAGCGGCTGCGGCTCGGGCGCCACGCGCTCCACGCGTGGCGGCTCGAGCTGCCGCACCCCCGGACCCGGGCCCGCACGCTGCTCGAGGCGCCGCTCCCGGAGGACCTCGCGGCGTTCTGGGACGGCTGCGCGGCGTGACCGGCCGCGCGGCGCGGGCGACCTCCTCCGGCGCCCTCACCCCCGCCGCGCCCGCGCCGCCCTCTTCTCCTCGACCCGCTCCGCCTTCGCGATCCTCGCGCGCTGCTTCACGCCGAGCACGTAGAACCGCTCGCGCAGCGCCGCCGCCTCCGCCCCGTCGAGATCGCCGTGCCGCCCCCGCTCGACCTCGCGCCGCTCGACCGCGGTCGCGATCGAGATGGCGGCGGCCACGGAGACGTTGAGCGACTGCACGAACCCCCGCATCGGGATGGCGTAGGTCGCGTCGGCGAGCGCGAGCGCGTCGTCCGAGACGCCGCGGTGCTCGTTCCCGAAGACGAGCGCCACCTTCCCCGCGAAGGGGAGCGATCCGAGCGGACGGGCGCCCTCGTCGAGGTGCGTCGCGTAGATCGCGAACCCGTCGGCCTTGAGCCGCGCGAGGCACTCCCGGGTCGAGCGCCAGCGCCGCACGTCGAGCCACTTGTCCGCGTTCTGGGAGATCTTCCTGTTCCGGTTCCAGGGCTTCATCGGCCCCTCGACCGCGTGCACGTCCTGCACCCCGAACGCCTCGCAGGTGCGCAGGACGGCGTTCACGTTCTGCGGGTCGCCGAACGCCTCCATCACGACCGTGAGCGTCCGGGTGCGGTTCGCGACGACCTCGTCGATGCGCGCCTTGCGCTCCGGGACCAGGAACTCCGCGTTCGTACCGTGCATGCGGGAGGAGCGTAACCTCGCCGGGCGGCGCCCGTCACCCGGCGCGCGCGGCCGGAGGGACGGGGCGGCGGCGGACCGGGAGGCCGGTCCGCCGCGCACGGACCGGTCAGAGCGACTTCAGGTACTCGACGAGGTCGCTCCTCTCGCCGGGGGCCAGGCCGAGCCCGAACGTCCCGTCGTAGTGGTCCACCACGTCCCCGAGCGTCGCGAACCGCCCGTCGTGGTAGAAGCCGCCTTTCCGGTGCGACCAGAGCCCGCGGAGGGGCGACGTGCGGTACCGGGCGTCCGGCGAGCGCTGCGCCTGGAAGTCGTCGATCCCGATCTCCCGGGCGGTGTGAAGGTTCCAGCCGGGCTCGCTGAACACCGGCGGCACGTGGCAGCGCGTGCAGCTCGCCTTCCCGGCGAAGAGGCGCCCGCCCCGCTGCGCCGCCGCCGGGTCGAAGCTGCCCTGCGGCGGGCGTGGCGCCTCGAGATCGAGCTGGAACGCGTGGAGCGCGGGCAGCTTCGAGGTGACGAGATCCGGCGTCGACGCCTTGTGACCGAGGCCGGCGCGCGCCGCGACCGGGAACCTCGCCGCGTCGTCGAGCCGCGCGTCGTCGAACGTCCCCTGGCCGCCCATCTCGAGGTTCGCGACGAGCGCGTTCCAGTGCGTGATGGAGCCCCAGCCGGTCCAGGTGTGGAGGTTCACGCCCGCGAGCCCGAACGCGGGCGGGATGAGCGTCGCCGCGGGCTTCCCGTCCGGCCGGAACGCCTTGCCGTCGAGGAGGAGCTCGGCGTCGAACTTCCCCGGGCCCCAGCTCCGGAGGACGGTCCGCACCGTGTCCTGCGAGACGCCGAGGAGGTTCGCGAACGGCGAGAGGTCGGGCGCCAGCGAGATGACGGTGCCCACATCGAGGTCGCGGTTCGCCCATCCGTCGAGCCGCCGCCCGATGCCCGGGGCGAAGGAGTCGTCCACCGTCGAGTGGCAGAGCGCGCAGGTGATGCCGACGGCCTTCAGGCCGCCGCTCCCGTCCGGGAAGCCCTTCACGCCCACCACGGCGTCGAGCCCGAGGAGCGCGATCGTCGTCGCCGGGTCGTCGAGGTTCACCTGTCCGGCCGCGAGCGCCTGCTTCAGCGCGTCGGGCAGCGCGTCGGCGTCCACCTTGAGCCCCACCGCGAGCGCGGTGCGCGGGCTCACGCCGGGCCCGACGCCGCCGTGCGCCGCGCCCTCGATCGCCTGGTGGAGGTGGAGCGCGTCGCCCCAGAAGGCCTCGTCCCCGAACGTGTCGTTCCGGAACGTGTCCCGCCCCTGGTCGGCGAGCCGCCCCGCCGCCGTCGTCACGTCCTGCACGCCGCCGGCCGCGGCGCGCCGCGCCTCGTCCGCCCTCGGGCGGGCGCACGCGGCGAGGAGAGCGAGCGCCGCGATCACCACGCCGTCCCGCTTCCACGAGCCCATCGTCGTCCTCCCGGGGCTCAGGCGTGGGCGCGGGCCGGCTCGCCCGGCGCCGCGCGGACCGCGCCGTGCTCGTGGAGCGGGGCGAGCCGCGCGAGCGCGAACGCCGACACGGCGAGCGCCGCGTCGCGCGCCGCGACGTCGAAGAACCGGCCGGTCGTGAGGAGGTTCAGCGCGATCGCGGCGAGCCACGCCGCCGCGATCCACCCGAACACCCGCGCGTACCCGGCGAGCACCCCGATCCCGACGACGATCTCGACGATCCCGGCGATCCCCATGAAGGTCGCGGGGCTCACCGGCAGGAGCCGGACCGCGAAGGGCGAGAGGTACCGCGTCCAGTCGGTGAGGAGGTTCGTGAACTTGTCGAGCCCGGCGACGATCGGCACGAGGCCGAAGACGAGCCGGAGCGCCCAGTAGGCATCTTCCGTCCTGTGGTCCTGCATCGCTTCCTCCGTTAGGTCACGTCCGCGTGACCGACGATCCGATGCGGGCGCCGGCGCGAGGTGACCGCGGGGGGCCAGGGGGGGCCCGCGGTAACCCAAGGCCCGCGCCGCGCATCGAGACGGCCAGGAGGTCCGCCGTGCTCCCGCTCTCCGACACCGCAGACGCAGCCCCGACCGCCGCCCTCTCCGACGCCGACGTCGTGCGCCGCGTGCGGGCGGGCGAGCAGGCGCTCTTCGAGGTGCTCCTCCGCCGCCACGACCGGCGCGTCTACCGCACCGTGCGCGCCATCCTGCGCGACGAGGACGAGGTCGAGGACGCGATGCAGCAGGCGTGGATCCAGGCCTACCTGCACCTCGGCGAGTTCCAGGGCAACGCGGCGTTCTCGACGTGGCTCGTCCGGATCGCGGCGAACGAGGCGCTGCAGCGGCTCCGCAGGCGGGGGCCGCTCGCGCCGGTGGCGACGTCGGGGGACGAGGAGGACGCGATGAGCCCGGCCGAGGACCCGGAGGAGCGGGCCGCGGCCCGCGAGGCGATCGAGCTGCTCGAGCGCGCCGTGGACGCGCTCCCGCCTCACCACCGGCTGGTGTTCGTGCTGCGCGAGGTGGAGGGGCTCTCGACCGCCGAGACGGCCGCCGCCCTCGGGATCGCCGAGGACGCGGCGAAGGTCCGGCTCCACCGCGCCAAGGCGGCGCTGCGCCGCGCGCTCGAGGAGACCGTCGGGGGCGCCGCGCAGGACGCGTTCCCGTTCCACGCGCCGCGCTGCAACCGGATCGTCAGCCGCGTGATGGAGGCGATCGCGAGGCTCGGCCCGGGCGCGGCGTAGGCCGGCCGCGGGGTCACGCCCGCTCGCCCGCCCGCTTCGCGCCGCGGGGCTTCCCGAGCCGGCGGCCGTGCCCCTCGGGGCGCGGCGCCGCGTGCCGGAAGAGCACGCGCGCGACGGCGTCGAGGAGCTGCGGCACCCCCTCGCCGGTGACGGCCGAGACGAGGTGCACCTTCACCGGCTTCTTGCGCCGGCCGAGGAGCCTCGCGAGCTTCTCCCCGGCCGCGCGCGCCTCGGGCACGTCGACCTTCGTGACCGCCACGATCTGCGGCTTCTTCGCGAGCTCGGGCGAGTGGAGCGCGAGCTCGCGGTCGATCGCGTCGAGATCCGCCTTCGGCGAGCGGCCCGGCTCCGCGCTCGCGCCGTCCACGAGGTGGACGAGGACGCGGCAGCGCTCCACGTGGCGCAGGAACTGGTGGCCGAGCCCGGCCCCCTCGTGCGCGCCCTCGATGAGCCCGGGGATGTCGGCGACGACGAAGCTCTTCTCGCCGCGCCAGGAGACGACGCCCAGGTTCGGGACGAGCGTCGTGAAGGGGTAGTCGGCGATCTTGGGGCGCGCCCGCGAGATCCGGCTGATGAGGGTCGACTTGCCGGCGTTGGGGTAGCCGACGATCCCGACGTCGGCGAGGAGCTTCAGCTCGAGCACGAGCTCGCGCTCCTCGCCGGGCGTGCCGTCCTGCGCGTAGCGCGGCGCCTGGTTCGTCGAGGTCGCGAAGTTCATGTTGCCGAGCCCGCCGCGGCCTCCCTTCGCGACGACGAACCGCTCCCCGGGCGTGCCGAGGTCGGCGACGAGCTCGCCCGTGCCCGCGTCCTTCACGACCGTGCCGGGCGGCACGCGCAGGACGAGCTCCGGCCCGTCCGCCCCGTTCATGTCGGAGCCGAGCCCGTGCCCGCCGCTCCTCGCCTTGTGCTCGCGGACGTAGCGGTAGTCGAGCAGGGTCGAGAGCTGCGGGTCCACGAGGAGCACGACGCTCCCGCCGTTGCCGCCGTCGCCGCCGGCCGGGCCGCCGCGCGGGATGAACTTCTCGCGCCGCCACGCGACGGCGCCGTTGCCGCCGTCGCCGGCCTTCACGTGGATGCGGACCTCGTCGACGAATTTCATGGGGACGTCCGCGACCGCCGATCTCGCGCTCGAGCGCAGCCGCAGCCGGGCGAGGCTGCGGCGGAGCGAGCGCTGGGGGGTTCGGGGGGGACGCAGCCACCCGCGAAGGCGGGGGCGAAGTCCCCCCCCGCCACGACGCCCGCGCTACGCCTCGGGCAGGACCGAGACCACGCGGCGATCGCCGCGGGTCCGCGTGTACTTCACCTTGCCGTCGACGAGCGCGAAGAGCGTGAAGTCCTTCCCCATCCCGACGTTCGTGCCGGGGTGGATGAGGGTGCCGACCTGGCGGACGAGGATCCGCCCCGCCGCCACCTTCTCCGACCCGTAGACCTTCACGCCGCGGTGCTGACCGGGGGAGTCGCGCCCGTTGCGCGAGGAGCCCTGTCCCTTTTTGTGAGCCATCGCCTGCTCCGTTTCCGTCCGGCCCTACGCGCGGACCTCGGTGATCACGACCTCGGTGTACGGCTGCCGGTGGCCGCGCTTCTTCGTCCAGCCTTCCTTCTTCTTGCGGAAGTGGACGACCTTCTTGTGCTT
Source organism: Anaeromyxobacter sp. (assembly GCA_036391435.1). Taxonomy (GTDB): domain Bacteria; phylum Myxococcota; class Myxococcia; order Myxococcales; family Anaeromyxobacteraceae; genus Anaeromyxobacter. Next base: position 34,224 of record DASVZX010000175.1, read on the forward strand.
GTCGTGGGCGACGATCTCGCCCTCGACGGCCGCGCCGCTCACCACGGGGTTGCCGACCTTGGCCTCGCCCTCGCCGCCGACCAGCAGGACCTCGAACGCGACCTTCGCGCCCACGTCGCCCGAGAGCTTCTCGATCTTGAGCCGGTCGCCCTTCGCCACGCGGTACTGCTTGCCGCCGGTTCGAATCACCGCGTACATCGCCTTCTCCTGGGAATCTCGGGAGGAAATTGCCGGGGCCCGCCTCGCGAGGCTCGCCGTCCGACCCTCCGGAAGGGCGGTCATATACGATCTGGGCTCCGGTCCTGTCAAGGAAGACCGGGGGTTGGGCCGGGTGCTCGCCCGGTGGAGGGAGCCCGGCGCGACGGGCGACGGGCTCCCACCTTGCCAGCGGGGCCGGTTCCGCTGATCCTCCGGCCATGCGAAAGACCGCCCTCTCGATCGCCCTCGCGGGCGCGCTCTCACTGCCCCTCGCCGCCTCCGCCCAGCTCCGGGCGGAGATCCAGCTGAACCTCCCCACGGTCATCCCGCCCATGGTCGTCGTCCAGCCGGGCGTGCAGGTGATCCCGGAGATCGACCACGAGGTCTTCTTCGTGGACGGCGCCTACTACGCCCGCCACGGCGGCGGCTGGTACCGCGCGCCGGACCCGCACGCCGCCCGGTGGGTGGGCGTCCCGGTGCGCGCCGTCCCGGTGGCGCTCGTCAGGATCCCCCCCGGCCACTACAAGAATTGGAAGCCGTCCAAGGCCGAGAAGGAGCAGGAGAAGGCCGAGCG
>DASVZX010000176.1:0-11896 GCA_036391435.1 Anaeromyxobacter sp.
GGCCGGCGGGCGCGGCGCTGCGCGTCCTCGTCGTCGAGGACAACGCCGACGCGGCGAGCACGCTGCGCGAGGCGCTCGAGCTCCTCGGGCACGCGGTCGACGTCGCCGCCGACGGCGACGCCGGCGTCGCCGCGGCGGAGCGGCTCGCGCCGGACGTCGTGATCTGCGACATCGGGCTGCCGGGGATCGACGGGTACGAGGTCGCGCGCCGCCTGAGCGCCCGCGAGCCCCGGCCGCTGCTCGTCGCCGTGACGGGGTACGCGCTCCCGGACGATCGCCGGCGCGCCTTCGAGGCGGGCTTCGTCCACCACCTCGCGAAGCCGATCCGCATCGAGGACCTCGAGCGGGTCATCGGCGCCGCCGCGCGGGGGGAGGGGAGGCCTCCCGCCGCGCCCGCTTGAGCCCGGCCGGGCGGCGTCGCCCGCGCTATCCTCCCCGCATGACGCTCGAGCCCCCGCAGGAGGTCGCCCCCGGCGTCGTGCTGGTGGACACGGGCTACGTCCGGCCCCGGCTCGCCGCCGCGTACCTGGTCCGCGGCGAGGACTCCGCGGCGATCGTGGAGACCGGCGCCGCGAGCGCCGTGCCGCGCCTGCTCGCCGCGCTCGCCGCCCAGGGGCTCTCGCCGGGCGACGTCTCGCACGTCGTCGTGACGCACGTGCACCTCGACCACGCGGGCGGCGCGGGCGCGCTCGTGCGCGAGCTCCCCCGCGCGACGCTCGTCGCGCACCCGCGCGGCGCGCGCCACCTCGTCGATCCCTCGAAGCTCGTGGCGGGGACGATCGAGGTCTACGGCGAGGAGCGGTTCCGCGCGCTCTACGGCGAGCTCGTGCCGGTCCCCGCCGCGCGCGTCGTCGAGGCGCCGGAGGGCTTCGCGATCGACCTCGGCCGCAGGCGCCTCCGCGTGCTGGACGCGCCCGGCCACGCGCGTCACCACCTCGTCCTGCTCGACGAGGCCTCGCGCGGGTTCTTCACCGGCGACGCCTTCGGCCTCTCGTACCGCGAGACCGACGGGCCCGCCGGCCCGTTCCTCTTCCCGACGACGACCCCGGTCCAGCTCGACCCGCCCGCGCTCCACGCGACCATCGACCGGATGGTCGCCGAGCGCCCACTCCGCATGTACCTCACGCACTACGGGGCGATCGAGGGCGACGTCGCCGGGTTCGCCGCGCGGGTCCACCGCGCGCTGGACGAGCACGTCCGGCGCGCCCGCGAGGCGCCCGCCGGCCCCGGGCGGAACGCCGCGATCCGCGACGCGCTCGAGGCGCAGCTCCTCGAGGACCTCGCCCGGCACGGCGCGCCGATCGCCCGCGCCGAGGCGCTCGGCGTGTTCGCCGCGGACCTCGAGCTGAACGCCCAGGGGCTGGGTGTCTGGCTCGACGCCCGGACCAAGTGAAGGACGCGCAGGCCTCGTGAAGGGTGTGGCCGCCGCGCCCCCCGCGACGCCCGGACGCGACAGCCCGGCGCAGGCCGCGCGCGAACGCGACCATTTGCCGCGCGGGCGACCCTCACTTCGCCGCGGCGCGGCCGTCTACAATCGCTCGCGAAGCGCGAGGGAGCGTGCGCCATCGGGGGGCGGCGCAGGCGAGAAGGAGCAGAGATGACGACGAGCTGTCCGCGGATCACGACGTGCCCCCTGTTCAAGCAGTTCTCGCTCAAGTCGTCGCTCGCGGTGTGGAAGGCCTACTACTGCACGGGTGACTTCGCACGGTGCCAGCGCTGGCAGCTCGCGTCGGCGAACCAGCCGGTGCCGGTCAGCCTCCTGCCGAACGGGAAGTCGCTCGACGTGCCCGTGGAGCAGCTCGAGTCGCACCACATGTCGTGAAGCTCGTTCCCGGCGACGCGGGAGAGGGGTCGCCGGGAACACGTTCTCGAAGCGGGAGGGGAACCGCGGGGCCGTCGCCGGCCCCGCTTCTCTTTCCGGCCGCGGCGTCCCCGCGGGCGAGCCGGACGCGATCGCTACTTCGACGCCGCCCGCTCGAGCCGCGTCACCTGGCGCGAGCGCACCTTCTCGAGCGCGTCGTAGGCCGCGTACTTGTACGCCTCGCCGAGGGTCGGGTAGTTGAACACCGCCTCGACGAAGTAGCCGAGGTCGCCGCCGAGGCTCATCACCGCCTGGCCGAGGTGGACGAGGTCCGAGGCGTGCGGGCCGATGCAGTGGACGCCGAGGAGCTTGCCGTCGGCGGGATCGGCGAGGAGCTTCAGGAACCCGACCGCCTCGCCGATGAGGTTCGCGCGCGCGTTCCCCTCGAGGCCGGACCTCCCCACCACGTAGGCGCGCGACTTGGCGCGGAGCGACTCCTCCGTCTCGCCGACGCCCGAGATCTCCGGGATCGTGTAGATGCCGACCGGCAGGAGCCCGGTGAGCTTGCGCCGCGCCACGCCGCAGGCGTGGCTCATCGCGACGCGCCCCTGCTCCATCGACACCGAGGCGAGCATGGGGAACCCGACGAGGTCGCCCGCCGCGTAGATGTGCGGGACGGACGTCTGGAAGTTCGCGTTCACCTCGAGGAGCCCCTTGTCCGTCGCGGTGAGCCCCGCGCCCGGGAGGTTCAGCGTCTCGACGTTCCCGACGCGCCCCGCGGCGACGAGGACCTTCTCCGCGACGAGCCGCGAGCCGTCGGACAGCGTGACGAGCACGTCGCGCTCGCCCGGCTCGATCACCTGCGCGCGGAGCCGCTGGTGCAGGTCGATCCCGCCCGTCGCGAACAGGTCCTGCATCGCGTTCGAGAGCTCCGCGTCGAGCCAGGGCAGGAGCCGCTCCTTCGAGTCGATGAGCGAGACGTGCACGCCGAGCGCCGCGAAGAGCGAGGCGTACTCGCACCCGGCGACCCCGCCGCCGAGGATGGCGAGCGAGCGCGGGACGCGGTCGAGGAGGAGGATCGAGTCGGAGTCGTAGACCCGGACGTTGTCGATCGTGTACTGCGGCGGGTGGAAGGGGCGGGTGCCGGTCGCGAGCAGGATGACGTCGCCCGTGATCTCCTGGTACGCCCCGCCCGCGCCGGGGATCTTCACCCGGACCGTGTGCGGGTCGGCGAGGTAGGCCGTCCCGCGGAACTGCTCGACGCCGGCGCGGTTCAGCGCGGCGCGGATGCGCGAGTGCTCGCGGGCGGTGACGAGGCCGCGGCGGCCCATGAGCTCGGGCACGGTCACCGTGCTCGAGACCTGGAAGGAGATGCCGTGCGCGTCGCGGCTGCGCGCCTGCTGGATCGCGAGGGCCGTCTCGCGCAGCGCCTTCGACGGGATCGTGCCGGTGTTCGCCGAGGCGCCGCCCGGGACCGCCTCCTTCTCGACGAGGGCGACCTTCTTCCCGCAGTCCGCGGCCGTGATCGCGCCGTTCTCGCCGGCGGGGCCCGACCCGATGACGATGACGTCGTAGTGGAGCATGGCCATGCCCCTATAATGCGCCGGCTGCCGGCTTTCGATTATTCTTCGCCCTCCCCGTGCGCGACGCCCCCCAGAACCCGGTCCTCCGCGAGATCCGCAGGAACCTCATGGTGGAGCTCGACGAGCGCCGCCGCGCCCTCGCCTCGGCCGGGAAGCGCCTGTTCGACTTCGGGCTGGGCGATCCGAGGGAGCCGACCCCGGCGTTCATCCGGGAGGCCCTCGCGCGCGGCGTGCCCCAGGGCAGCCAGTACCCGAGCGCGTTCGGGACGCCCGCGCTCCGCCGCGCCGCGGCCGGGTACCTCTCGCGCCGGTTCGGCGTGACCGTCGATCCCGAGACCCAGGTGCTCGCCTGCGCCGGCGCGAAGGAGGCGATCTTCCACCTCCCGCTCGCCTTCGCCGGCGACCCGCGCCGGACGAAGGTCGTGATGCCCGACCCCGGGTACCCGACGTACGAGGTCGGCACGCGCTTCGCCGGCCTCGAGCCGGTGAAGGTCCCGCTCGTCGCCGCGCGACGCTTCCTCCTCGAGCCGGAGGACGTCGGCGAGGACGTGCTCTCCCGCACCCTCGTCTACTGGATCAGCTACCCGCACAACCCGACCGGCGCCGTCGCGCCGCGCGACTACCTCCGCCGCGTGGGCGAGGCCGCTCGCCGCTTCGGCTTCGTCGTCGCGTCGGACGAGTGCTACGCCGACGTCTACTTCGGCGAGCCGCCCGCATCGATGCTCGAGGAGCAGGTGGAGAACGTCGTCGCGATCCACTCCTGCTCGAAGCGGAGCGGCATGACCGGCTACCGGAGCGGCTTCCTCGCGGGCGACCGCGACGTCATCGCCGCGCTCCGCGGGCTGCGCAGCCACCCCGGCGTCGCGTCGGCCGAGTTCGTCGCGCCCGCCGCCGCGGCCGCCTGGGCGGACGACGTCCACCCGGCCGAGCGGCGCGAGATCTTCCGCGCGAAGCGCGAGCGGTTCCTCGCCTTCTTCGCGCGGCACGGGCTTCGCGCGGACGCGTCCGAGGCGACGCTGTACCTGTGGGTGCGGGTGCCGGACGGCGAGACGTCGAGCGGCTACGCGCTGCGGCTCCTCGAGGAGGGGATCGTCGTCGCGCCCGGGCCGGCGTTCGGAGCCGGAGAGGGCTACGTGCGGGTGGCGCTGGTGCCGGCGCTCGAGGAGTGCGATGCAGCGATCGCGGCCTGGTCGAGGGTGAGGACATGAGCGACTTCGAGGACGTGAGGAAGCGGGTCGAGGCGGCGTTCGCCGACCGGGAGAAGGTGAACGACCCCGTCCACCGCGCCGCGGTCGTGCAGGCGCTGCACGCGCTCGACCGCGGCGAGCTGCGCGTGGCGGAGAGGCGCGACGGCGAGTGGAAGGTGAACGCCTGGCTCATGCAGGCGGTGAACCTCTTCTTCGCGATCACCGGGATGGAGACCACCGACTTCGGCCCGTTCCAGACCCGCGACAAGATCCCGCTCAAGAGGGACCTCGAGAAGGCGGGCGTGCGGCTCGTGCCGGGCGGCGTCGCGCGCTTCGGCTCGCACCTCGAGCCCGGGGCCGTGCTCATGCCGGGGTTCGTGAACATCGGCGCCCGGGTCGGCGCGAACACGATGGTCGACACCTGGGCCACCGTCGGCTCGTGCGCCCAGGTCGGCGCGAACGTGCACCTCGCCGGCGGCGTCGGCATCGGCGGCGTGCTCGAGCCGCCCGGGGCGCGCCCGAACATCGTCGAGGACGGGGCGTTCATCGGGAGCCGCTGCATCCTCGTCGAGGGCGTCCTCGTCGAGGAGGAGGCCGTCCTCGGCGCGAACGTGGTGATCACGGCGTCGACGCCGATCATCGACGTCACGGGGCCGAAGGAGGTCGTCTACAAGGGGCGCGTCCCCGCGCGCTCGGTGGTGATCCCCGGCACCCGCCCGAAGCAGTACCCGGCGGGCACCTACCAGATCCCCTGCGCGCTCATCGTCGGGCGCCGGAGCGCCTCGACGGACAGGAAGGTCTCGCTCAACCAGGCGCTGCGCGACTTCGAGGTCCAGGTCTGACGATGGCGGCCGTCCCGCCCGCGGAGCTCGCGGAGGCGCTCGCGCGCCGCACCGAGGCGCTCTGCGCCGAGCTCTCGCCGATCGGGCACGAGCGGGCGCTCTGCGACGCCGTCGAGCGGTGGGCGCGCTCCCGCTTCCCGGCGGTCGAGCGGGTGCGCGACTCGCTCGTGATCCACGTGGACCCCGTCGAGGTCCCCACGCGAACCCCCCCGCTCCCCCCTGCAGCGCAGGGGGGAGCGGGCCGGGGAGAGGGGGCCTCCACGCGCCGCCCGGTCGTCGCCCTCTGCGGCCACCTCGACACCGTCCCCGTCCACGACGAGGACCGTCACCCGCCGCGCCGGGAAGGCGGCCGCGTCGTCGCGCCCGGCGCCTCCGACATGAAGGGCGGCCTCGCGCTCGCGATGGAGCTCGCCGAGCGGCTGCCGCGCGCGGAGCGGTTCTGCGATCTCGTGCTGGTCTTCTACGCGCGGGAGGAGGGGCCCTACCTCGAGAACGAGCTCGAGGAGATCCTCCGCGACCCGGCGCGCCTCCACGGCGTGGACCTCGCGCTCTGCCTCGAGCCGACCGACAACGTGCTGCAGCTCGGCTGCGTGGGCTCGATCCACGGGACGGTCACCTTCCAAGGCAAGGCCGCCCACTCGGCGCGCCCCTGGCAGGGAGACAACGCGGTCCACCGCGCCGGCGCGCTGCTCGCGGAGCTCCACGCGCGCGCGCCGCGCGAGGCGAGGTCGGGCGGGCACCTCTTCCGGGAGGTCCTCTCCGCCACGCGCATCGAGGGCGGGCGGGCCCGGAACGTCGTCCCCGATCGCTGCACGTTGAACCTCAACTTCCGCTTCGCGCCGGACCGGACGCTCGAGGACGCGGCCGCGGAGCTGAGGGCGCTCGCGGCGCGCCACGGGGCGGAGATCGAGCTCACCGACCTCTCGCCGGCGTGCCCCGCGTTCCAGGAGCACCCGCTGGTGCGGCGCCTCCTCGCGCGCGCCGGGGTTCCGGACGAGCCCAAGCAGGCCTGGACCGACGTCGCGCGGCTCGCGATCCACGGGATCCCCGCCGTGAACCTCGGCCCCGGGGCCACCTCGCAGGCGCACCAGCGCGGCGAGGGGGTCGAGATCGCCGCGCTCGAGCGCGGCTACCGGATCTACGAGGCCTTCCTCCGCGAGGCGCGGCCGTGACCGGCGCGCTCCTCGCCCTCGCGCTCGCGGCCTCGCCCGCGCTCGCGCAGGAGGAGTGGCAGGCGCCGGACGAGGAGCAGGAGGAGGGCGGGCACCGGCTCTCCGTCGCGGCCTGGGGCGGCGAGGCCCTCGACGAGAGCGGGACGGGGGGCAAGTCGTACGGCGTCCTCGGCGGCGAGGTGGCGTGGGCGTTCGACCAGCTCGACCTCGGGGTCGCGGGCTACGGCTACCGTCACCTCTCCGAGACGCGGACGTGGACGCCCGTCGCGCTCGTGCGCCTCGTGCAGCGCTTCCGGATGCGGAGCGGCGTCGAGGCGACCTTCGGCCTCGGGATCGGCGCGGCGAGGCCGTCGGGCTGGGAGGCGTGGTTCCAGGTCGGGCTCGGGGCGCGCGTGACGTTCGGCCCGGTGTTCCTCGGCGGCGAGCTCGCCTTCGAGCGCAGCGACCTCTTGCGGCTCACCGGCGGGCTCGGCCTGACGTTCTAGTCCGCTCGCCGGGCCCCCTCCCGGGATCCCGGGCGCCCTTGATCCGCCCGCGCCGCGCGTTACATCGATACACGTCGATATGTCGATGGACGCTCGAGAGACCACCGCCGTCCGCGTCGCCCGGGCGCTCGGCGATCCCACGCGCTTCCGGATGCTCCGCGCGATCGCGGGCGAGGACGAGCTCAGCTGCCGGGCGCTGACGGAGCGGTTCCGCCTCGCGCAGGCGACGGTCTCGCACCACCTGAAGGTGCTCACCGAGGCCGGGCTCGTCTCGGCGCGCAAGCAGGGCCCCTTCCACTACTACCGGCTCCGGCGCGACGCGCTCGCCGCCCACGGCGCCACGATCGCCCGCGCGTTCGGCGGCGGCGCCGCCGCGCGCCGCGCCCGCCGCCCCGGGAGGGCCGCGTGACGCGGCTGCCGGTGCTCTTCGTCTCCCACGGCGCGCCGACCGTCGCGCTCGAGGAGGACGGCTTCGCGGCCGCGATGGCCGCCTTCGCGCGATCGATCCCGCGCCCCCGCGCGATCCTCGTCGTCTCCGCCCACTGGACGACGCCCTGGGAGATCGGGATCACGAGCGCCGCGCGCCACCGGCTCATCTACGACTTCGCCGGCTTCCCCGACGCGCTCTACCGGATCGCCTGGCCGGCGCCGGGCGCCCCGGACGTCGCGGCGCGCGCCGCCGCGCTGCTCGAGGGAGCGGGGTTCCGCGCCCGCCTCGACCCGGTGCGCGGGCTCGATCACGGCGCCTGGATCCCGCTCCGGCTCGCCTTCCCCGACGCGGCCGTGCCGGTCGCGCAGCTCGCGCTCCCTGACGTCGAGCCGCCGGTCCTCGCGCGCCTGGGCGCGGCGCTCGCGTCGCTCCGCGACGAGGGCGTCCTCGTCGTCGCCTCCGGCGGCCTCCTCCACAACCTGCGGCTCGTGCGGCTCGACGATCCGGCCGCGCCGCCCGACCCGTGGGCGCGCGCGTTCGACGCGTGGGCGGCGGACCGCATCGCCGCGCTCGACGTGGACGGCCTCGCCCGCTGGCGCGAGGAGGCGCCGTACGCGTCGCGCGCCGCGCCGACGCCCGAGCACCTCGACCCGCTCTTCGTCGCCCTCGGCGCGCGCCTCGAGGGCGACCGCCCGGAGACGATCTTCGACGAGATCCGCCACGGGAACCTCGGCATGCGGAGCTTCGTGCTTCGCCCCCCCGGCCCTCCGGCCGGCTTCCCCCCGCAGCAGCAGTGAGAAAGGACGCACCATGAAGCGCATCCTCGCCCTGTTCCTTGCCGTCGCGGCGCCCGCGGCCGCGCTCGCCCAGACCTCCACCTGGAGCATCGACCCCGCGCACTCCCGCGCGGGCTTCTCGATCCGCCACCTCGTCATCTCGAACGTGCGCGGCGACTTCCAGAAGCTCTCGGGCGCGGTCCAGCTCGACGAGAAGGACGTGTCGAGGTCCAGCGTCGAGGCCACCCTCGAGACCGCGAGCGTCGACACCGGCATGCCCGACCGCGACAAGCACCTGCGCTCGCCCGACTTCTTCGACGCCGAGAGGTTCCCGACGATCACCTTCAAGTCGACGAAGGTCGCGAAGGCCGCGGGCGGCAAGCTCGCGGTGACGGGGAACCTCACGATGAAGGGCGTGACGAGGCCGATCGTCCTCGCGGTCGAGGGCCCGACCGCCGAGATCAAGGACCCGATGGGCAACGTGCGCCGCGGCCTCTCCGCGTCCGCGACCATCAACCGCAAGGACTGGGGCCTCACCTGGAGCAAGACGGTCGAGGCGGGCCCGGTGGTGGGCGACGAGGTGAAGATCGAGATCGAGGCCGAGCTCGTGAAGCAGGCCGCCGCGAAGACCGCGGCGAAGTAGCCGCGCTCCGGAAGATCGTGCGCCGGACGGCCCGCGGGCCTCACCGCGGACCGCCCGGCGCTCGCGTCTTCCGCGGATCGCGCCTGAACGCGCGATCCGTGCCGCGGCACGCCCGTTGCTCGGCCCCCCGCCATGGCCGAGCTTCCCGACCGCGCGGCGCCGCCCGGCGCCGACCGCCCGCGCGAGCGGCTCCTCTCGGCCGGCCCGCGCGCGCTCTCCGACGCGGACCTCGTCGCGCTCGTCCTCGGCACCGGCGCCGGGAAGGTCTCCGCCCGCGCCGCGGCGCTCTCCCTCCTCGAGGCCGTCCCCCTCGCCGAGCTCGCCTGGGCGCCCCCCGACGCGATCGCGGGCTGGCCCGGGATCGGGCTCGCCCGCGCGGCGGCGGTCGCCGCCGCGTTCGAGCTGGGGCGGCGCGGCGCCTGGGCGCCGCCCGCCCGCGGCGAGCGCTGCCTCGATCCGGGCCGCGTCTTCGAGCTCATGCGCCACGCGGCGCACGCCGAGCGCGAGGGGTTCCACGTCGTGCTGCTCGACGTCCGCGGGCGCCTCCTGCGCGCGGTGCAGGTCGCCGAGGGATCGCTTTCGCAGTGCCCCGTCTCGCCGCGCGACGCGCTCCGGCCCGCGGTGCGGGAGGGCGCCCACGGGATCGTCTTCTGCCACAACCACCCGAGCGGTGACCCGAGCCCGTCGGCGGACGACGTCGACCTCACCGAGCGCCTCCGCGCCGCCGCCGAGCTCGTCGGCGTCCTCGCCCGCGATCACGTGATCGTCGCCGCGGGAGGGTACTTCAGCTTCGTCGAGGCAGGGCGCTGGCGGCGGTGAGCGACGCTCGCGGCGCGTCCACCCGCGCCGCCCCGACGCCTCACCGGCGCTTCCTGCCCCCCGCGGCCGCGAGCACCTTGCGCGCGTCGTCCGCGAGGGTCCCCTTCGCCCCGAGCTTCAGGGCCCGCTGCGCGTGGCGCGCCGCGGGGCCCGGGTCGCTCGTCGCGAGGGCCGCCTTCGCGGCGGCGACCTGGACGGCGGCGTCGCCGGGGGCGGCGGCGACCGCGCGGTCCGCGGCGCGGCGCGCCTCGGCCGGCTGGCCCTCGGCGAGCCACGCGGCGGAGAGCAGGCGCAGCGCGGTCGCGTCGCGCGGCGCGGTGAGGAGCACGAAGTCGAGGTCGGCGCGGGCGGCGGTGGGCGTCCCGGCGAGCAGCCGGGCCTCTCCGAGCCCGCGGCGCGTGGCGAGATCGGCGGGGTCGAGCTTCGCCGCGCGCTCGAGCGGCGGAATCGCGTCCTGGGGACGGCCGCGGGCGACGAGCAGCTCGCCGAGCGCGAGGGGCGCCTCCGGCGCCGCGGGCTCCCGCGCCATCGCGTCCCGGTAGGCCTGCTCGGCCGCCTCGGGCTTGCCGGTCGCGTCGAGGGCGCGCCCCAGCGCGACGTGCGCGAGGGGCGGCGGGCTCCCCGACTCGGCGAGCCGCTCGAGCAGGGGGAGCGCGCGCGCCGCCTTCCCGGTCGCCACGTCGACGAGCCCGTACCAGACGGCGGCCTCGGCGGGCATCTTGCCGTCCTTCGCGGTCTTCTCGAGCTCGTCGCGCGCGGACGCGTACTGCCCGAGCCGGAAGCGCGCGATCGCGCGCTGGATCCGGACCGCGCGCCCGTCGAGGCCGTCCGTGGCCGCGAGCGCCTCGACGTAGCGGCCGCGCCCGATGCGGGCGCGGGCGAGCAGCACCCGGTGCGAGACCTCGCGCGGCTCGAGGCGCACCGCGCGCGACGCGGCCGCCTCCGCCTTCTCCCAGGCGCGCGCGCCGAGCTGGAGCTCGGCGAGCCCCGCGGCGAGGAGGGCCGACTCCCCGAGCGACTCGGCCGCCCTCTGGAGGCGCGCCGCGCCCGCCGCGGTGTCCCCCGAGGCCGCCAGCACCCGCGCGTACGCGATCTCGAACCGCGGCCGGAGGTCCCGCGGCGGCGCGCTCGCCGGGTCGGCCTCCACGGCCGCGAGCTGCCTCCGCGCGGTCTCGAGGTCCCGCCCCAGCGCGAGCCGCGCCTCGGCCGCGCCGGTCACGGAGCGCGCGTGCGTGGGCTGCGCGGCGAGCGCCGCGCCGTACACGGCGAGGGCGCCGTCCGGATCCTGCGCGTCGAGGGCGAGGTCGCCGAGCTCGGAGAGCGCGCGCAGCAGCGGCGGCGTCGCGTGCGCCGCGATCTCGAGCCGCCCGCGCCCGCCCTCGAGCTCGCCGCGCCGCGCGAGGATGCGCCCGGCGAGCAGCTGGACGAGCGGCGCCGAGGACGGCCGCGCGGCGATGACCTCGCCCTCCGCCGCCTTCCGCTCGGCGGGGTTCCCGGCGAGGAGCCAGCGCGCGGCGATCCCGCCGTCCCCGGCCCGCGGATCGGAGGCGAGCGCCTTCGCGACGGCGCGCGCGTCCTCGTCGCCGTAGTCCGTCGCGAGCACCGCCGCGACCTGCGCGGAGAGCGACACGACCTCGGCGTCGCCCTTGCGCCGGCGGCGCGCCTCGGAGAGGAGCCGGTGCGCCTCGCGCAGCGACCCGAGCGTGTCGCGCGCGAGCCCGGCCCGGCCGCGCGAGGCGGCGCTCTGGGCGAGCACCGCCGCGTTCCGCGCGTCGACGAACAGGTAGACGCCGCCCGCGGCGGCGAGCGCGAGGGCGACCCCGCCGACGAGGACGAGCCGGCGGTGGCGATCGAGGAAGTGGGGCGGCGGCTCGGGCGCCGCCTCGAGCCGCGCGCGCAGCTCGCGCTCGTACTGCCTCGCGATCCGCTCGGCCTCCGCCGGGTCGGGCTCGGCGTGCGCCGCGGGGAGGCCGGCGCGCGAGGGGCGGGCGGCGGGGGCGAGCGTCTCCCGGGTCTCGCCGGGGATCATGTAGAGGAGCGAGCTCTGCGCGTCGTTCCTTCGCGGCGGCGGCGTCGTCGCGCCGGGCGGCAGCGGCGGCGGCATCTTCGGGGCGCCGTTCGCCCGGGACGGCGCGGCGCCCGCCTCTCCCGCGGCGGG
>DASVZX010000177.1:0-16702 GCA_036391435.1 Anaeromyxobacter sp.
GCCACGGCGGCGACGCCCTCGAGCGCCTGCGGCACGAGCAGGCTCCAGCCGTTGAGCCCGAAGATCCGGGCCGAGATCTCCATCGGCCACAGGAAGAACGCGGGCTTGTCGACGGTGATGGCGTTGCCGGCGTCCAGCGAGCCGAAGAACATCGCCTTCCAGCTCTGCGTGCCGGCCTGCACCGCGGCGGCGTAGAACTCGTTGGCGTACCCGGAGGCGCCGAGGCCGCACGCGCGCTGGGCCGCGCCGTACTCCGCCGCGAGCGCGGCGGACGCGGCGGTCCGCTCGAGCGGGTCGCGCCAGGAGCTCGGGGAGACCTCGATCCGCGTGCCGGGGAGCGCGGCGTCCCGCGCGGCCGCGTCGATCGCCGCGGAGAGCGCCCGCCCGTCCGCGGCCGTCTCGAAGCGCAGGTCGACCTCGCACGCGGCGTGCTCCGGGACGGTGTTCTTGGTCGTCCCCCCGTGGAAGGTGCCGACGTTCACGGCGCGCCCGCGCGCCGGATCGGAGAGCGCCTGGGCGCGGTCCACGAACCGGGCGAGCGACCAGATCGCGCTGCGTCCCTTCTCCGGCTCGTTCCCCGCGTGGGCGGCGACGCCGTGCGCCTCCGCCCGGACGGACCCCGTGCCGCGGCGGCGGGTCACGACGAGGTCGCCGGCGCGGCCGGACTCGAACACGAGCGCGCAGGCGGCGCCGCGCGCCCGTTCGCGGAGGAGCGGCTGCGACTCGGGGGAGCCGACCTCCTCGTCGGAGACGAGCAGGCCCGCCACCGGGACGCGCGCGAGGAGCCCCGCGCGCGCGGCCGCGGCGAGCCCGTACGCGAGGACGACGAGCCCGCCCTTCATGTCGAACGCGCCGGGCCCGAGGCCCCGGTCGCCGTCGCGGCGGAACCCCCGGAACGGCCCGTCGGGCGGGAAGACCGTGTCGGTGTGGCCGACGAGGAACACCGGCGGCCCGGCCGCGGGGCCGCGGAAGGCGAGGTGCGGGCCGAAGCGCGCGCTCGCGATCCGCTCGGTCCCGACGCCCGCCGGCGCGAGCGCGGCCTCGACCCGCGCGACGACGGCGGCGACGCCTCCGGGATCCCGCGTGAACGAGCCCTGCTCGACGAGCGCGGCGAGGAGGTCCTCCATCCCGCGCCGCTCGCCCGCGAGCCAGGCGAGCGCGTCGTCCCGCGAACGCGCCCTGTCGTCGTCGGCGGCCATCCACCCTCCCGGTGCGGGTCGCGGCGGCGCTGGCAGCGCCCGGACGCTCCCGGTATAAGGGCGGCGGATGGCGTCGGGCAAGCGCTACCGCGCGGCGGTGATCGGCGGGTCGGGGTACGGCGGCGCCGAGATGATCCGGCGGCTCCTCGTCCACCCGGACGTGGAGCTCGCGCGGGTCGCCTCGGTGGACTTCGTCGGGGAGCCGCTCTCGGCGGCGGACCCGGCGCTCGAGGGCGCGACCGAGCTGCGGTTCGAGGCGATCTCCCCCGCCGAGGCGGCGCGCGGCGTGGACGTGGTGCTCCTCGGCCTGCCGCACACCGTGGCGGCGGCGAAGGTCCCGGAGCTCGCCGCGCTGCCGGACGTGAGGGTCGTCGACATGAGCGGCGACTTCCGGCTGAAGGACGCCGCCGAGTACGCGCGCTGGTACCGGCACGTCCACCCGTGCCCGGAGCGGCTCCGCGACTTCGTCTACGGGCTCCCCGAGCTGAACCGCGCGGCGATCCGCGAGGCCCGCTTCGTCGCGTCGCCGGGCTGCTTCGCGACGACGATCGAGCTCTCGCTCCTGCCGCTCGCGCGCGCCGGCCTCCTCGAGGGGATCGTGCACGTGCAGGGGATCACCGGGTCGTCCGGCTCCGGCGTCGCGCCGTCGGCCGGCACGCACCACCCGATCCGCGCGGGGAACCTCCGCACCTACCGGCCGCTCGAGCACCAGCACGTGCCGGAGATCGTCCAGACGCTCCAGGCCGCCGGCGGACGCGACGTGGCGCTCCGCTTCGTGCCGGTGTCGGCGCCGCTCGTCCGCGGGATCTTCTCGACCGCCTTCGTCGAGCTCGACGAGGCCTGGACGGAGGAGCGGCTGGTCGCGCTCTACCGCGACGCTTACGCGGGCGAGCCGTTCGTGCGCGTGCCGCGCGGGCGCCTCCCGGAGGTCGCCGCGGTCTCGGGCTCCAACCACGCCGAGGTGGGCGTCGCGGCAGGGCCGCCGCGCGCGGGGCGGCGGACCGTCACGGTGTTCGGCGCGACGGACAACCTCGTGAAGGGCGGCGCGGGGCAGGCGATCCAGAACATGAACCTCATGCTCGGCCTCGACGAGCGGGCGTCGCTCGCCGATCCGGGCCCGTGGCCGCCATGAAGACCATCGTCCTCAAGCTGGGCGGGGAGATCGTCCACTCCCCCGAGCTCGACGTCGTCGCGCGGGATCTCCGCACGCTCGTCGACGGCGGGCACCGCGTCGCGGTCGTGCACGGCGGCGGGGCGCAGGCGACGGCGCTCCAGAAGCGGCTCGGGCTCGAGACGCGGATGGTCGCCGGCCGGCGCTTCACCGACCCCGCGACGCTCGAGGTGATGAAGTACGTCGTGGCGGGCCAGCTCAACGTCGATCTCTGCGGGCGGCTCCTCGCGAACGGCGTGATGCCGGTGGGTCTCCACGGCGCGAGCGGGCACGCGGTGCAGGCGACGCGGCGGCCGCCGCGGGTCATGCAGGGCGCCGGGCCCGACCCGGTCGACCTCGGGCTCGTCGGCGACGTCACGGGCTTCAACCTGCCGCTCCTCGGCGATCTCTTCCGCCGCCGCTACGTCCCCGTGATCGCGTGCCTCGGCTGCGACCGGCAGGGGCAGGCGCTCAACATCAACGGCGACACGGTCGCGAGCCAGCTCGCCGGCGCCCTCGGCGCGGACGCGCTCGTCCTCGTGACCTCGACGCCGGGGGTGCTGCGCGACGTCGCCGATCCGTCGAGCCGCATCGGGCGCATCACCCGCCCGGAGTTCGAGCGGATGGTCGCCGACGGGACCATCTCGGGCGGGATGATCCCGAAGCTCGAGGAGTCGTTCGCGGTGCTCGCCGGGGGCGCCCAGTCGGTCGTCATCGTGGGCAAGCTCGCCGAGGGCGATCTCGTGCGGGCGGTCCTCGAGCCGGGGAGCGCGGGGACCGTCCTCGTCCCCTGAGTCGAGCAGGAGCGCCGCCCGGATCCACTCCCTCTCCCCCTGGCAGAGCCAGGGAAGAGGGCCAGGGAGAGGGGGCGATCGGCTCCGCGTCGAGTCGGCGGCCGGCTCCGCGGGCGCCGGGGCACGCCCTTTGTCGCGGCGTCGCTCCGCGGCCCCGGAGGTGCCCCGGGGTGGTGGCGGCGGCGCGTGCCCGGGGGGCCGCCGGCAACGCCGTGCGCGCCGCTGCGCATGGGCTCGCGAGGTTCGCTCCGAGCGCAGCGTCACGCCCGTTGCTACGGCGGGCCGAAGATGGACGTCGCCGAGGGGGCGCTGCGCTCCTTCGCGAAGAGGGCGTACCCCGGCCGCTTCGCCGTGACCGTACTGCGGCCGGGACGCAGGTCCCGCGCGCGCCGCTTCGCGGGCGCGCCCTTTGCCCCGTGAACCGCAACGTCGACCGGCCCCACCGCAGAGCGGAGCGCCCGCTGGCGCGCGCGGTGAAGACGAGCGGGTCGCGCGCGCGGCTCCGGGTTCACGCTCCGCGGAGGCGGTCGCGGCTAGGGTCGGGCCGCCGCCGCCCGGGGCTGAGCCAGCTGCGCGGGATCCTGGGCCTCGCCGCGGAGCGCCTTCAGGATCCGGCCGGCGCTCGCGGCCATCCGCGCGGGGCCGTCCGGGATGGGACGGTCCTCGGGATCGGTGATCTCGGCGGTGCCGAGCCCGGCGTACATCTTCACCTTGAGGTCCTTGCCCGTCGCGGCGTAGTACGGCTCCCACCCGACCGTCGAGACGACGAACCGGTCCGGCGGCGCCTGGAACATCGAGACGCCGTCCGCGTACAGCGAGGGCGCGTGGTCGTCGCCGAGGAGCGCGAGCAGCGTCGGCACGACGTCGGAGTGGCTCGTCGGGACGTCGAAGACGCCCGTCGGCACGCCCGGGCCGAACCAGACGGCGGGGACGTGGATCTGCTCGCTCGTCACCGCCGAGCCGTGTCCGATGTGCCCCTTCTGCCGGAACTCCTCGCCGTGATCGCCCGTGAACACGACGAGCGGCGCCCGCCCGCGCACGCGCTCGAACTCCGTCAGGAACCCGTCGAGCACGCGGTCGACCTTGTGCGCGGCGTTGCGCGCGCGCGCGTCGATGAGCGCGCCGGGCGCGGCCGTCGCCTTGATGCCGCCCGCGCCGTCCCAGAACGGCTCGAAGACGCGGTCCTGGTCGTCGAGGAAGTAGTTGAAGTGGGTCCCGAAGAAGAAGAGGAAGAGGAACACCGGCCGGCGCGGGTCGGCCGACGCCGTGAACGCGCGCGCCTCGGCGAGCATGGCCGCGTCGCGGTCCGGCGGCTCGACGTCGTCGCACCAGGTCCTGAGGTCCTCGGGCGGCACGCCGCCGAACACGGTGTCCTTGAGGTCCATCCAGTCCACGCACGAGGCGGCGAGGATCTTCGTGCGGTACCCGTGGTCGGCCAGCGCCGGGAAGAGCACCGGCCGGCGCCCGGCGCCGATGGTGGCCTCGAGCTTCTGGGCCTGGAGCCCGTACATGAGCGTGAAGAGCGAGTAGTTCGTCGAGCTCGCGCCCGCGTAGTGGCGCGTGAAGCGGGCGCCGCCCTGCGCCCGCTGCCACAGGTGCGGCATGGTCCGCGCGTCGAGGTGGTCGGCCGGCAGGCTCTCGGCGACGACGAAGAGGACGTCCGGGGTCCGCGCGAGGTGCACCAGGCGGGGATCGAGGCCCGACGGGAGCCGCTTCGAGGCGCCCGCGCGCGCGAAGGGGTCCTTCTGCGCGCGCTCGCCGAAGATCCGGATCCAGAGCGTGGCCCAGCGGACCGGCGGCTGGAGCGGCATCACCGTGGAGGCCGCGAAGAACGACGGGCCGCCGAAGAAGGTGAGGGCCGTACCGTAGACGCGCTCCCCCGCCGAGAGGAGGACGAGCGCGAGCGCGAGCGGCCAGGCGCGGCGGCGCCACCCGCCGAACCGCCGGATGAACCAGGCGCCCGCGGCGACGTCGATCGCGGCGAACGCCGCCGCGAAGCCGAGGAACACGGCGACGTCCGACAGCGGGACCCCCGCCTCCTTGAGGGCGTTCGGCTGCGCGAGGAAGCGCAGGAAGAAGCCGTTCAGGTGGAAGCCCACCGACTGGTAGATCCGCGCGTCGAGCGCGAGCCCGGCGGTCACGAGCGCCGCCGCCCCCGGCGCGGCGAACCGGTAGGCGGTCGGCGCGACGGAGAAGGGGAGCGCGAGCGCGAAGGCGACGAGCGCGAGCAGCGTCGCCTGCGGCAGGAAGGTCGGCCAGAGGGCGAGCCGGTAGGCCCCGGGCGCCGAGCGGATCGCGCCGGCGATCCCCGGCGCGAAGAGCGCGAGGAACAGGGGGGCGTGGAGGAGCGCCCAGACGAGGGCGGCGAAGCGCTGGCCGGCCCCGGGAGCCCGTGTGGGTTCCCCGCCGGCGGAGGTGCCGAGCATCAGGCGGCGGAACCTAGCACCGGTGCCCGCGCGGCGCCATCCGCCGCGGCCGCCCGCCCGTCGCGCCGTCGCGGCCGCCGCGCGGCGGCCCTTGCGCCGCCCGGCCGGCGCGGGCATGGAAGGCGCATGGCCGAGCCACCGCGACGGGACTTCGAGACCGCGTACCGGGAGGGGGCGCCGCCGTGGGACGTCGGCGCCCCGCAGCCCGAGATTATGCGGCTCGCCGAGGAGGGCGAGATCGCGGGCGACGTGCTCGACGTCGGGTGCGGCACCGGAGAGAACGCGCTCCACCTCGCGGGCCTCGGCCACCGGGTCATGGGGGTCGACGCGGCGCCGACCGCGATCGCCCGCGCGCGAGAGAAGGCGGCCGCCCGCGGCCTCGCCGTCCCGTTCCTCGTCGCCGACGCGCTCGAGCTCGCGACGCTCCGCCGGCGGTTCGAGACGGCGATCGACTGCGGGCTCTTCCACACCTTCGGCCCCGAGCAGCGCCGGGCGTACGCCCACTCGCTCTGCGAGGTCCTCTCGCCCGGCGGGACGCTGCACCTCCTCTGCTTCTCCGACGCGGAGCCGCCCGGCCCCGGGCCGCACCGGATCGCGGAGTCCGACATCGGCGACGCGTTCCGGTCGATCTTCGCCCTCACCCGGCTCCGGCCCGGGCGCTTCGAGCGGCTCCGCCAGGAGCCGGCGCGGGCCTGGGTCGCCACGCTCGTCCGGATCTGAGCGGCCCGCCCCCGCGCGGCCGCCGCGAGGCCGGCGGGATCAGTCGAACGGGACGACGTGGAGCCGGTCGCCGGGCTCGGCGCCGAGCAGCGCGCGCGCGTCCGCCGGGATCCGCGCCCCCTCGCGCTCGAGCCGGCACGCGCAGCGGACGGCCCGGAACCGGCTGCGCGCGCCGGGACGGACGATCCCGACGAGCCGGTCCTCGCCGCCGCGCCCGAGCGGCTCGGCCGCGAGCCGCACGCGCCGGTGGGCGCGCACGAGCGTCACGTCCGCGAGCCTCGCCTCGTAGTGCGGGCCGCCGTCGAACGGGTCGATCCGGTTCACCGAGGAGAACCCGATCTTCTCGAGGAGGTGGCGGACGGGCTCGGTGGCGGGGGCCACCGTCCCGAGCATGCGCCGCACGCGGTCGGGGAAGAGCGTCGCGTAGACGTCGACCGGCGGGAAGAGCTGCTGGATGAACTCCTTGTTCTCGCGGCTCTTCTTGTCGGCGGTCTGGTAGTCGAGGTCGGTGAAGCGGCGGCCGAACGCCTCCCAGAAGGCGCTGCGGCCGTCGGCGCCGAGCGGCGGCATGAGCTCGGCGAGCACCGTCTCGCGGAAGCGCTCGGGGTGGATCGCCATGTACAGGAAGCGGACGAACGCGAGCTGCTTCCCCGGCTTCCGCTCGCTCCCGCGCTCGCCGGGGTCGACGACGAGGCCGCCGATCTCGGTCGGGCCGTCGAAGTGGTAGCCGATGGAGAGCACCGTGTGCCGGAAGTGGCGGTCGAGCGTCGAGGAGTAGTGCTCGCGCTCCGACACGTCGAAGAAGGTGCAGGGCGACTCGCGCGTGCCGTGCTGCGCGATGATCATCGAGGTGCCGACGATCCGGCGGGTGCGCGGATCCTCGGCGACGAAGACGTAGTGCCGCTCGAGCGGGTCGCGGATCTCCCCGGCGAAGCTCCGCACCGACCGGTCGATGATCCGCGACAGCGCGCGCTCGTCGTACGGCAGGTTGACGGTGTCGAGCACCTTCGCGAGGCGCGACAGGCTCGGCAGATCCCGGCGCGCGGCGTCCCGGAGGAGGAGCACCCCGGCCGTCTAGCACGCGGCGCCGGGGCCTGTCACGGCGATCCGGGCGGCGGCGCCCCCGCTCGGGCCCGGACGGGCGGCGCGGTTGAATCCTCGCGGCGCGCGTGCCATGGAGAGCGCGTGCGCGCGGTCGTGCAGCGGGTGTCGCGGGCGGAGGTCCGCGTCGACGGGGCGCCCACCGGGCGGGTGGGCCGCGGGCTCGCCGTGCTCCTCGGGGTCGCCCGCGGCGACGGGGAGGACGACGCGCGGCTGCTCGCCGACAAGGTCGCGGCGCTCCGGATCTTCGAGGATCCGGCGGGCAAGATGAACCTGTCCGTCCGCGACGTCGCGGGCGGGGTGCTCGTCGTCTCGCAGTTCACGCTGCTCGGCGACGCGCGCAAGGGGAACCGGCCGGGCTTCGTCGACGCCGCGCCGCCCGCGGAGGCGAACGCGCTCTACGAGCGGTTCTGCGCGCTCCTGCGCGAGCGGGGGCTCGAGGTCGCGACCGGCGTCTTCCGCGCGTCGATGGAGGTCGAGCTCGTGAACGAGGGGCCGGTCACGATCCTGCTCGACTCGAGGAAGCTCTTCTGATCGGGGCGCGAGGGATGGCCGACTGCCCGTTCTGCAAGATCGTCGAGCGGAAGATCCCCGCGCGGATCGTCCACGAGGACGCGGACGTGGTCGCCTTCGAGGACATCGATCCCCAGGCTCCCGTCCACCTGCTCGTCGTACCCCGCAAGCACGTCCCCACGCTGAACGACCTCGGGCCGGAGGACGACGCGCTCGCCGGCAAGCTCTTCCGCGTCGCGGCGGAGCTCGCGAAGGCGCGCGGGATCGCGGAGCGGGGCTGGCGCGCGACGGTGAACGTGAACCGGGACGCGCACCAGCTCGTGTTCCACGTCCACTTACACCTCATGGGTGGACGGCCCTTCGGCTGGCCGCCGGGGTAGGCCGCTTCCTCACGACCCGTTCCGGGTCCACCTGCACCCCGTTTTCGACCCCCTCGGGCTGCGCAGAATTTTCTGCGCACACGCTTGAGCCCGAAGCGGTTCTTTGCGACCATTCGCCACACAGTCGCCCACTCAGCGAGGGAACGTGGCGCTCCTAGAGGCGAACGGGATCTTTCTCAGCTTCCGCGGTGTGGCCGCGCTGACGGACGTCAGCCTCTCGGTCGGCGCGGGCACGATCCACGCGATCGTCGGGCCGAACGGCGCGGGCAAGACGAGCCTCCTCAACTGCATCTCCGGCGTGTACCGCCCGCAGCGGGGCACGATCCGCTTCGACGGGAAGGACCTCACGCACGTCGCGCCGGCGACGCGCACCGGGCTCGGCATCGCGCGCACGTTCCAGAACATCGCGCTCTTCCACGGGATGACGGTCCTCGACAACCTCCTCATCGGCCGCCACGTCCACCAGCGGACCGGCGTCGTCACCGGCGCGCTCTACTACGGGCCGGGCCAGCGGGAGGAGATCGCGCACCGCGAGATCGTCGAGGACCTGATCGACTTCCTCGAGATCCAGCACATCCGCAAGAAGGTGGTCGGCACCCTCGCCTACGGGCTGCAGAAGCGGGTCGAGCTCGCGCGCGCGCTCGCGCTCGAGCCGAAGCTGCTCCTCCTCGACGAGCCCATGGCGGGCATGAACGCGGAGGAGAAGGAGGACATGGCCCGCTTCGTCGTCGAGACGAACGAGGAGCGCGGGACGACGATCATGATGATCGAGCACGACATGGGCGTCGTGATGGAGCTCTCGAACCGCGTCACGGTTTTGAACTTCGGGGAGCGGATCGCGGACGGCACGCCCGACGAGGTGAAGCGGGACCGGCTGGTCCAGGACGCGTACCTGGGCGTGCAGCACGACCTCGAGGTGGACGGGTGAGCGGGATCGAGGAGGCGCTCGGCGGCGACGTCACCTTCGCGCGCCTGCTCGCGCGGAACGCCCGCACGTCCCCCGGCCGCGTGGCGCTGCGCGAGAAGGAGTTCGGGATCTGGCAGTCGTTCACCTGGAGCGAGTACCAGGCGCACGTCCGGGACTTCTCGCTCGGGCTCGTGGCCCTCGGGCTGCAGCGCGGCGACAAGGTGGCGATCGTCGGCGACAACCGGCCGGAGTGGGTCTGGAGCGAGATCGCGGCGCAGGCGGCGGGCGCCGCCTCGGTCGGCATCTACCAGGACTCGAACCTCACCGAGGTCGCCTACGTCATCGACCACTGCGACGCGTCGATCGTCGTCGCCGAGGACCAGGAGCAGGTCGACAAGATCCTGGAGATGCTCGACCAGCTCCCCAAGGTCCGCCACGTCATCTACACGGACCCGCGCGGGCTGCGGAAGTACGAGCACCCGGCGCTCCTCTCCTTCGAGGCGGTGGAGGAGATGGGGCGCCTGCTCGCGAAGGACAAGCCCGGCCTGTACGACGAGAACGTCGCCCGGGGCTCCGCCGACGACGTGGCGATCATCTGCTACACGTCCGGCACGACGGGGAACCCGAAGGGCGCGATGCTCTCCTTCCGGAACCTCCTCTCGATGGCGCTCGCCCTCGACGAGGTGGACCCGAAGCACGGCGACGACGAGTTCGTCTCGTTCCTCCCGCTCGCCTGGATCGGCGAGCAGATGATGAGCCTCTCGTCGGCGCTCGCGAAGGGCTTCACGGTGAACTTCCCGGAGGAGCCGGACACCGTCACCGAGAACATCCGCGAGATCGGGCCGAACGTGATGTTCGCGCCGCCGCGCATCTGGGAGTCCCTGAACTCCACCGTGCAGGTGAAGATCATGGACACCACGCCCTTCAAGCGCTTCATGTTCGAGCGCTGCATGCCCATCGGGCGGCGCGTGGCCGACCTGCGCTTCGCGCGGAAGCCGGTGCCGCTCGGGCTGCGGCTCCTGTACGGGGCGGCGCACGTGCTCCTCTTCCGCGCGCTGAAGGACCGGCTCGGCATGTCGCACCTGCGCTCGGCGTCGACCGGGGGCGCCGCGCTCGGGCCCGACGTCTTCCGCTTCTTCCACGCGATGGGCGTGCCGCTGAAGCAGATCTACGGACAGACCGAGATCTCCGGGATCAGCTGCATCCACCGCGACGACGACATCGCCTTCCACTCGGTCGGCAAGCCCATCCCCGGCACCGAGGTCAAGATCGCCGACAACGGCGAGATCCTGTCGCGGAGCCCGTCGGTGTTCCTCGGCTACTACAAGAACGACGAGGCGACCCGCACGACGCTCGAGGACGGCTGGCTCCACTCCGGCGACGCCGGCTACATGAGCGAGGAGGGGCACCTCGTCGTCATCGACCGCCTGAAGGACGTGATGAAGCTCGCGGACGGGACCCAGTTCTCGCCGCAGTTCATCGAGAACCGGCTCAAGTTCTCGCCCTACGTGAAGGAGGCGGTCGTCGTGGGGAAGGACCGGCCGTACCTCACCGCGATGCTCTGCATCGACATGGGCGTCGTCGGCAAGTGGGCCGAGAAGAGCAAGATCTCCTACACGACCTACACCGACCTCTCCGCGAAGGCCGAGGTGTACGACCTCGTGCAGCGCGCCGTGGACGAGGTGAACGAGACGCTCCCCGCCGCCGCGCGGATCCACAAGTTCGTCCTCCTCTACAAGGAGCTCGACGCGGACGACGAGGAGCTCACCCGCACGCGCAAGGTCCGGCGCGTGTTCGTCGAGGATCGCTACCGCGAGGTGATCGCCGCGCTCTACGGCGAGGCGCCGCAGGTCGCGATCGACACGACGATCAGGTTCCAGGACGGCAAGACCTCGCGCATCCGCACGACGCTCCTCGTCCGCCGCCTCGAGCTCGGCAAGGCGGCCTGATCGCCATGGACTTCTTCCTCCAGCTCGTCCTGAACGGCCTCGTCATCGGGTCGATCTACGCGCTCGTCGCGCTCGGCTTCGTCATCATCTACAAGTCGTCCTCCATCCTGAACTTCGCCCAGGGCGAGTTCCTCATGATGGGCGCGTACGTGTGCGTGGCGCTCGTCGCGGCGCACCGCGTGCCGCTCTGGGCGGCGTTCCTCATCACGCTCGCGTTCTTCGGGGCGATGGGCGTCGTCCTCGAGCGCGTCCTGCTGCGCCGCATGATCGGCGAGCCGATCATCTCGGTCATCATGCTGACGCTCGGGCTCGCCTCGATCCTGAAGGCGATCGTGCAGGGGATCTGGGGCGTGGAGACGATGCCCTACCCGCGCATCTTCCCCTCCGCCCCCGTGATGATCGGGCCGCTCCCCGTGTCGCAGGGATACCTGTGGTCGATGGCGAGCGTCGCGGTCCTGCTCGTGCTCCTCTCCGCGTTCTTCAAGTACACGCGGGCCGGCATCGCCATGCGGGCGACCGCCTTCTCCCAGCAGGTGGCGCTCTCGATGGGCATCTCGGTGAAGCACATCTTCGCGCTCACCTGGTCGATCGCCGCGATCGTGTCGGCCATCGGCGGCGTGCTGCTCGGCGGGATCCGCGGCGGCGTGGACGGCGGGTTCGCCCTCTTCGGCCTGAAGGTCATCCCGGTCGTGATCCTCGGCGGCCTCGACTCGGTGCTCGGCGCCATCGTGGGCGGCCTCGTCATGGGGATCCTGGAGAACCTGTCCGGCGGCTACCTCGACCCCGTGTTCGGCGGCGGGGTGAAGGAGGTCGCGCCGTTCATCGCGCTCGTCGCGATCCTCTCGGTGAAGCCGTACGGGCTCTTCGGCAAGGTCAAGATCGAGCGGGTCTAGGAAAGGACCACCCCCGATGCGCTGCGGCGACTTCCGAGAGACCTACCGCGAGGACATGGCGATCTTCGAGACCCGCTTCGCGCGCGGGCTGCTCGCCGCCTTCCTCGTGGCCCTCGCGTTCGCGCCCGCCTTCGCGACCTCCTTCTGGATGGACGTCCTGAACCGGGTCCTCATCGCGGTGGTGGCCGCGACCGGCCTCAACATCCTCACCGGCTTCACCGGCCAGATCTCGCTCGGGAACGCCGCGTTCCTCGCGGTGGGCGCGTACTCCACCGCGTTCCTCGCGGGCCGCCTCCAGCTGCCGTTCTTCGTCGCCATCCCCGCGGCCGGGCTCTTGACCGCGGGCGTGGGGATGATCTTCGGGATCCCGTCGCTCCGGCTCAAGGGGCTGTACCTCGCCGTGGCGACGCTCGCCGCCCACTTCGTCGTCGAGTTCACCGCGTCGCACTGGGATTCGGTGACGGGCGGCGTGAACGGCATCTCGGTGCCGGCCGCGCACGTCGGCGGCTTCGAGTTCTCCGGCGACCGCCACCTCTACTACCTGCTCCTGCCGGTGGCGGTGCTCCTGCTCTTCTTCGCGAAGAACCTGTTCCGCACCAAGACCGGCAAGGCGTTCGTCGCGATCCGCGACCAGGACATCTCCGCCGAGGTCATGGGCGTGAACGTCTTCAAGTACAAGCTGCTCAGCTTCGGCGTGTCGTCCTTCTACGTCGGCGTCGCCGGCTCGCTCCTCGCGTACCAGGCCGGGATCATCAGCCCGGAGAACTTCCCGATCTCGGTCGCGATCGACCAGCTCGGCATGATCATCATCGGCGGGATGGGCTCGATCCTGGGCTCCATCTTCGGCGCAGTGTTCATCACGCTGCTGCCGGAGATCCTGCGCCTCTTCACCGGCGCGCTCTCCGACACGTTCCCGAAGCTCGTGGACCTGTTCGCGCCGTTGCGGACGGGCATGTTCGGCCTCGCGATCGTGCTGTTCCTGCTGTTCGAGCCGGACGGCATGGCCGCCCGGTGGCACACCATCCGCAACTACTGGAAGCTCTATCCCTTCTCGTATTGAAGTGGCAGCACCCCGCGGTCATCACCTGCAGCGAACCCAGGAGGTCTCATGAAGAGGACGATTCGGATGGTCGGCCTGCTCGCGCTCGGCATGCTGCTCGCCGGCACCGCGCGCGCGCAGGAGATCAAGGTCGGCGGCAGCTTCGACATCACGGGGCTCACGAGCGACGTCGGCAAGCCGTTCGCCAACGGCGTCCGCGACGCGGTCGCCTGGACGAACCAGAACGGCGGCATCAACGGCAAGAAGATCAAGCTCATCGACGCCGACTACGGCTACAAGGTCCCCGAGGGCGTCGCGCTCTACAAGCGGCTCGTGAACGACGAGAAGGTCGTCATGATCCAGGGCTGGGGCACGGGCGACACCGAGGCGCTGAAGGAGGTCGTGACGAAGGACCAGATGCCCTTCTTCTCCGCCTCGTTCTCCGCGCACCTCACCAACCCGGCGAAGACCCCGTACAACTTCTTCGTCCCGCCGTCCTACTCCGACGCGCTCCGCGCCTGGCTCAAGTGGGTGAAGGAGGACTGGAAGGACAAGAGCCGCAACCCGCGCGTCGCGTTCTTCTACGGCGACAACGCGTACGGCAAGTCGCCGATCGAGGCGGGCCGCCAGTTCGCGAAGGAGATCGGCGTCGATCTCGTCGACGAGGAGATCCTGCCGGGCCTCGTGCAGGACGCGACGAGCCAGCTCCTCAACATGAAGCAGAAGGGGGCGGACTACGCCTACACGCAGTGCACGACGCCGCCCTTCTCCACGGTGCTCCGCGACGCGAAGAAGCTCGGCCTCACGACGAAGTGGGGCACGAACGTGTGGGGCATCGGCGAGCTCCTCATCGCCGTCGCGAAGGAGAACGCCGAGGGCGTCGTCGGGGCGCTCCCGAACCCGCCCTTCGGCACCGACGTGCCCGGCATGAAGAAGCTCGTCGAGTTCCACAAGAAGAACCACCCGAACGACACGCACGACACGAACTACGTGCGCGGCTGGTCGTACGTGATGGTCTGGACCGAGGCGCTCCGCCGCGCCGACAAGGCCGGCCAGCTGAACGGGCCCGGCATCCGCGCCGCGCTCGAGACGCTGAGGGACTACGACCTCGGCGGCCTCTCGCAGCCCGTGACGTACACGAAGGACGACCACCGCCCGACGACGAAGGTCACGCTGTACCAGGTGCAGCACGGGAAGCTCGTGAAGCTGAAGGAGTACGAGAACCCGCGCAAGCCGGAGTGGATCGGCCTGTAGTCACCCCGTGAACGAGCCCGCGCCCGCGCCCGCGCCCGGAAGACACCGGGCCGGGCTCGGGCACGGGCACGGTGACGAGGCCCTGGAGGACCGCCCACGTGCTCGCGCTGAAGAACGTCGAGGTCATCTACGACGACGTGATCCTCGTCCTGAAGGGGCTCTCGCTCGAGGTCCCCGACGGGAAGATCATCGCCCTGCTCGGCTCGAACGGCGCCGGGAAGTCCACCACCTTGAAGGCGATCTCCGGCCTCCTCCACGCGGAGGAGGGCGAGGTGACCGACGGCGCGATCGAGCTCGACGGGACGCGGATCGACGAGCTGGCGCCCGAGGAGATCGTCCGGCGCGGCATCTTCCAGGTCATGGAGGGGCG
This sequence comes from Anaeromyxobacter sp., assembly GCA_036391435.1. Taxonomy (GTDB): domain Bacteria; phylum Myxococcota; class Myxococcia; order Myxococcales; family Anaeromyxobacteraceae; genus Anaeromyxobacter. The sequence goes on from DASVZX010000177.1 coordinate 14,696, forward strand.
GCGCGTCTTCGAGGATCTCACCGTCGACGAGAACATCGTCGTCGGCGGGTACACCCGGAGCGACCGCGCCGAGCTGAAGCGCGATCACGAGCTCTGCTTCGAGTACTTCCCGCGCCTGCGCGAGCGCCGCAAGCGGCTCGCGGGCTACCTCTCGGGCGGCGAGCAGCAGATGCTGGCCATCAGCCGCGCCCTCATGGCGCGGCCGAAGCTGATCCTCCTCGACGAGCCCTCCCTCGGGCTCGCGCCGCTGCTCGTCCGCGAGATCTTCGACATCATCGTCCGCGTGAACAGGGAGCAGGGGACGAGCTTCCTCCTCGTCGAGCAGAACGCGAACCTCGCCCTCGGCATCGCCGACTACGGCTACATCATGGAGGGCGGGCGCATCGTCCTCGACGGCGACCCCGCGAAGCTCCGCGCGAACGAGGACGTGAAGGAGTTCTACCTCGGGGGCGGCGCGGAGACGAGCTACAAGAACCTCAAGTTCTACAAGCGGCGCAAGCGCTGGCTCTGATCGGAGGCCGACATGGCACTGCGGCCCGGAGGCTTCTTCGACGCGCGCCTCGAGACGCTGCCCGAGCCGGAGCGGCGGGCGTACCTCGGCGGCCGGCTCGCCGAGACCGTGCGGCACGCCTTCGAGAGCGCGCCGCGCGCGCGGCGGACGCTCGAGGCCGCGGGCCTCGTCCCCTCCGACGTGCGCGGCCTCGATGACCTGCCCCGGATCCCGCGGACGAGGAAGGACGACCTCCCGGGCTTCCAGGCGGAGGAGGCGCCGTTCGGCGGCCTCGCCGGCCTGCCCCTCGACCGGCTGGCGCGCGTCTTCATGTCGCCGGGCCCCATCTACGACCCGCAGGGCGCGGGAACGGACTTCTGGCGCTTCCGCCACGCGTTCGCGGCCGCCGGGTTCCGGGCGGGCGACGTCGCGCTCGTCTCCGCCTCGTATCACCTCACGCCGCTCGGCTTCATGCTGGACGACGGCGCGCGCGCGCTCGGGTGCGTCACCATCCCGGGCGGCGTCGGACAGACGGAGCTGCAGATCAAGGCCGCCTCCTGGCTGCGCGCGACCGCGTACACCGGCACGCCGAGCTTCCTGCTCACGCTGCTCCAGCGGGCCCGCGAGACGGGCGTCCCGCTGCCGATCGAGGTCGCCTTCGTCATCGCGGAGATGCTCCCCGAGTCCCTTCGCGCCGAGATCGAGGGGTTCGGGGTCCGCGTGCTCCAGGGCTACGGCACGGCCGACTGCGGCTGCCTCGCCTACGAGTGCACGGAGAAGGGGGGCTGGCACGTCCACCCGGAGTGCATCGTCGAGGTGCTCGATCTCGAGACCGGCAAGGAGGCCGCGCCCGGGCAGCCGGGCGAGGTGGTGGCGACGATGTTCGACGAGGCCTACCCGCTGCTCCGCTTCGGGACGGGCGACATCGCGACGCTCGCGCCGGCGGCGCCCTGCCGCTGCGGCCGGACCGCCCCGAAGATCGCGGGCCTGCTCGGCCGCGTCGGCGACGCGGTGAAGGTGAGAGGCATGTTCGTGCGCGGCGCGCAGGTGGAGGCGGTCGCGAAGCGCTTCCCGGAGATCGCGCGCGTCCAGGCGATCGTGACGCGCGAGGCCCACCAGGACCGGCTCGACGTCGTCGCGGAGGTCGCCGCGCCCGGCTCGGCCCCGGACCTCGCCGCGCGGCTCGGCGAGGCGCTCCGCGAGGAGATCAAGGTGCGGCCCGAGGTGCGGATCGTCGCGGCGGGCACGATCCCCGCCGGCGCGAAGCGGATCGAGGACCGGCGCGTCTGGAAGTAGCCGGACGCGCGGCGGCCGGGCGCGTTCGCGCGCCGCCGGGGGTCGAGGACCCTAGGGCGCCGGGGCGTAGCCCGACGAACCCCCGGGCGGAGCGCCGGCCGTCCCCGCGGCGCTCGCCGCGAGCGCCTGCGCCTGCGCGAGCGCGACGCGCGCCTGGTAGAGGTCGCCGCGCGCGAGGGCCTCCCGGGCGGTCGTGACCCAGCGCGCGGCCGTCGCCGAGC
>DASVZX010000178.1:0-30635 GCA_036391435.1 Anaeromyxobacter sp.
TCCGAAGCCCGTGACAACATCAGCCCTTTCAAGATTCGCGGGCTGCTGCGCGAGGGGCACATGTGGGGCACATGGACAGCTGAAAAAGAAAAACGCCCCGGCGGACCGGGGCGTTAGATGGAGCGGGAAAAGGGATTTGAACCCTCGACCCTCGCCTTGGCAAGGCGATGCTCTACCACTGAGCTATTCCCGCACGAATGCTTGCGAAGGAGGCCGTTTATAGAAGCGCCTCCCGGGAGTGTCAAGGGCCACGGGCCTGGGTCCGGGGCTGCGCTCCGGCGGCCGGACGGACGCCTTCGCGGGGGGCGTCCGCGGCCGAGCGCCCGGGGCCGAGCTCGGGGCGGGGGCCGTACACGACGCGGACGAAGCTCCGGAAGTACGACCACGCCGACCAGACCGAGAAGACGAGCGACGCGTACAGGAGCAGCGTCCCGACCCGGTTCGCGTCGAGGTCGAACGAGAAGAACACCATGTCCACCGGGTACGTGTAGTGGATGATGAGGAAGGTGATCGCGGCGACCTGGAAGGCGGTCTTGTGCTTCCCCTCCTGTCCGGCCGCGATGACGAGCCCCTCGCTCATCGCGATGGTCCGGAGCCCGGTGACCATGAACTCGCGGGCCATGACCACGATGACGACCCACGCCGCGACGCGCCCGAGGTGCACGAGCATCACGAGCGCGGCCATCACGATGAGCTTGTCCGCGAGCGGGTCGAGGAACTTCCCGATGACGGTGACGAGCCCCTTCTTCCGCGCGATCCAGCCGTCGAGGAAGTCGGTCGTGCCGGTCACCGCGTACACGAGCCCGGCGACGAAGCTGTTCTCCCGCGACTCGGCGTAGGTGAAGTAGAGGAAGACCGGGATCATCGCGATCCGCACGAGCGTGATCGCGTTCGGCGTGTTCAGGAACTCCTTGCGGAGCGAGCGGGCCACGCCCTACCCCTCCGCCGCCGACGGGTCGGCGATGACGCGCCCCTCCCCCGTCAGCTCGACGGCGACGACCACCGGCGCGCCGGAGTCCTCGACGAGCGCGCACACCCGCGGCGTGAGCGTCCCCACCCACCCGACGAGCGACGCGAGCGGGACCTTGAGCGGCGCGTCCGCGACGACGTCGAGCGTCACGGGCTCGCCCTCGGTCGCGAGCAGGAACCGTCCGCGGCCGCGCAGGTGCACGAGGTGCAGCTCCGCCGAGATCGACGACGGCACGCGCCCGTTCTCGAACGCGATCCCGCCCTCGAACCCGAAGAGCGGCTCCTCGCGCAGGTACGCGGCGTCGGGCCCGAGGTCGAGCGCGGTGAAGCGGCGGCCGGCGGTGCGGAAGAGCAGGACGCCGTCGCCGGTCACCCGGTGCATGCGCGCCGCGCCCTCTCCGAAGGGCTTGTCCGTCGCGCGCCCGCGGAAGCGCTTCACCTCGGCCGCGATCGCGATCTTCCCCTGCGTCGCGAAGAGCCCCTCGAGCCGGACGCGCACCTCGCCCTGCACCCCCACGGCGAGCGTGCTCCCCGCGATCGAGAACGTCTCCGCGCCGCCGGCGTGGACGACGCGCGCCGCCGCCCACGCGCCGAGCACGTCGCCGGGCGCCGACGGCCGGTAGGCCGGCACCGCGCCGGGCGCCGGCGTCCGCACGGGCTCCGGCGCCGCCTGCGCCTGCTCGACGGCCTCCACCGGCTCCGCCTCCGCCGCGCGCGCGCCGGGCGCGGGCCTCGCGCTCGCGCTCGCGCGCCCGGAGATGAGCTCGTCGCAGCGCGCGACCATGTGGTCCGAGCCCGCCTTCTTGAACCACTCGCGGGCGCGCGTCAGGTTCCCCGACTCGAGCAGCGCGAGGCCGAGGTAGCCCATCGCCTTCTTGTGATCGGGGTTCAGGTCGAGCGCGATCTCGAGCTGCTTCACCGCGTCGGGGTGGCGCTTCGCCTTGAGGAACGCGAGCCCGAGGTTCACGCGCGCGCCGGGCTCGACGGGGTTGTCGTCGACGAGCCGCTGCCACACGCGCGCCGCGTCGTCGAAGCGCGAGAGCTTGTAGTAGGCCTGCCCGAGGAGGCCGAGGACCTTCGCGTCCTTGGGGCGCAGCTCCAGCGCGCGCTCGAGCGACGCCTTCGACGCCTCGGCCTCGCCCCGGACGAGCAGCTCGGAGCCCCGGTTCAGATGGAACAGGAACTCCTCGTCGATTCCCTCGACCTCGTCGCCGCCCGCCCTGGCCACGGCGTCACCGCCCGGCCTTCAACGACTGGTAGAGCGCGACGACCTTCCGGACGTACTCCCGGGTCTCCGGGATGCCGGGGACGGCGCCGCCCGCGCGGCGCACCGCGTCCGGCCCGGCGTTGTACGCGGCGAGCGTCTTCACCATGTCGCCGCCGTACTGGTTCGCGAGGATGCGCAGGTAGCGCGCGCCGCCGTCGATGTTCTGCGCCGGGTCCCACGCGTCCGAGACGTACATCTCGCGCGCGGTCCCGGGCATGAGCTGCATGAGCCCCATCGCCCCCTTCTCGGAGAGCGCCTGGTGATCGAAGTTCGACTCGACCGCCATCACCGCGAGGAGGAGCTCCTCGGGGAGCCGGTACTTCTCCGCGGCCTGGCGGATCTGCTCCCGCCACTGCTCGAGCGTCGGTCGCGCCCCGCTCGAGGCCCCGCCGATCGGCCGGGCGCGCGCCTGGGGCGACGGCCGGTACACGCCCGATCCCCCGGACGTCCGGTTCACTCTCCGATAACGGGAGTCCGTCGGCGCGTTGGAGAAGTGCAGCACGCCCTCGTCGTCGACGTAGGAGTACACCTCGGCCGCGCTTGCGCGGCCGGCGACGAGGAGCCCGGCGAGGGCGAGACCGATGAGGGCGCGAGACACGGCTTCCCGTCGGAAAGTTATCAGCAGCACGCTCGAGCGGACAACTTTATTCCCCCCACCCCTCCGTACATGGACTAGAGATTTCGCATGAGTTCCCTGTCCCCTTCCGAGCACGTCGACTTCCTCGTCCTCGGAGCCGGCGCCGCGGGTCTTTCCTTCGCCCTGCAGGCCGCCGATCACGGATCGGTCCTCGTCCTCGCCAAGCGGCAGCGCTCGGAGGGGTCGACCCAGTACGCGCAGGGCGGCGTCGCGTCGGTGCTCGGGGCGGACGACCAGCTCGACCTCCACGTCCAGGACACGCTCGTCGCCGGCGCCGGCCTCTGCAACCGCGAGGCCGTCGAGGTCACGGTCCGCGAGGGGCCGGAGCGGATCCGCTGGCTCCTCTCGCTCGGCGTCGAGTTCGACAAGTCGGATCCGTCGAGCCTGCACCTCACCCGGGAGGGCGGCCACTCGCGGCGCCGCGTCGCGCACGCGAAGGACGCGACGGGGCGCGAGGTGGAGCGCGCGCTCCTCGCCGCCTGCGCGGCGAAGGGCATCCGCATCGTCGAGGACCAGATCGCGGTCGACCTCGTCACGAGCAGCAAGGTCGGGATCGGCGGGCCGAACCGCGTGCTCGGCGCGTACGTGCTCGACCGCGCCTCGGGAGAGATCACGCCGCTCTCGGCCCGGACGACGGTGCTCGCCACCGGCGGCTCCGGGAAGGTCTACCTCTACACGTCGAACCCGGACGTCGCGACGGGCGACGGCGTCGCGATGGCGTACCGCGCCGGCGCCGCGGTCGCGAACATGGAGTTCGTCCAGTTCCACCCGACCTGCCTCTACCACCCGCACGCGAAGAGCTTCCTCATCAGCGAGGCGCTCCGCGGCGAGGGGGGCATCCTGCGCAACGCGGCCGGCGAGGCGTTCATGGCGCGCTACGACCCGCGCAAGGAGCTCGCGCCGCGCGACATCGTGGCCCGGTCCATCGACGCCGAGGTGAAGCGGCGCGGCGACGACTCCGCCTTCCTCGACATGACGCACCTGCCCAAGGCGTTCCTGCTCGAGCACTTCCCGAACATCTACGCGACCTGCAAGGAGTTCGGGATCGACATGGCGGTGCAGCCGATCCCGGTGGTGCCCGCCGCGCACTACCAGTGCGGTGGCGTCCAGACCGACCTCATGGGGCGCACCTCGCTCCCGCGGCTGTTCGCGATCGGCGAGGCCTCCTGCACGGGGCTCCACGGCGCGAACCGCCTCGCCTCGAACTCGCTCCTCGAGGCGCTCGTCTTCGGGCGCCGCGCGGCGATCGCGGCGACCGACGAGCTCTCGAGCGCGAGCGGCCCGACCCCCGCCCTCCCGCCCTGGAACCCGGGCGCGGCGCTCGCGCCGGAGGAGGGCGTCGTCGTCACGCACAACTGGGACGAGGTCCGCCGCCTCATGTGGAACTACGTCGGGATCGTCCGCACGATGAAGCGGCTCGAGCGGGCGCGGACGCGCCTCAGGATGCTGCGCGACGAGATCCGCGAGTACTACTGGCAGTACCGGCTCACGCCGGACCTCGTCGAGCTCCGCAACCTCGCCGACGTCGCGATGATCATCGTCGAGTGCGCGCGGCAGCGGAAGGAGTCGCGCGGGCTCCACTACATCCTCGACTACCCGAAGACCGACGAGAAGTGGGTCCGCGACACGGTGCTGACGCGGGGCGATCTCGAGTAGCCGCTACGGCGGCGGCACCGGCTGCCACGGCCGGTCCACCGGCTTCGCGACGGGTTCGCTCCAGTCGAGCAGGATCTTCCCCACGCCGCTCGCGATCTCCACCGAGAACGCCTTCCCGATCACCTCGCCGGAGGGCGGGCGCGGGAAGGTGATCCGGTAGACGACCTCGAACGGGCCGACGAAGGGGAAGAGCTGCACCAGGTTCGCCGTCGAGTCGACCGCGGTCACGCCGCTCGCGAGCACGTCCGCCCCGTCCACCCGGAGCGCGATCCGCCAGATGCTCGGCTTCGCGTCGAGGTCCTGCCCGCGAGACTCCGCCGTGTAGAACGAGACCAGGAACTCCTCGCCCGCGGCGTACTCTGCCCGCTCCTGCGCGAGCCGCGCCGCCAGCTCCTGCTCGGTCCAGCCGAGCCACTCGGCGAGGCGGCGGGCCCGCGCCTCGCGGACCGGGAGCGACAGGTGGGTCGCGGTCGCCGTCGCGCGGTGGTCGAACCCGTCGTAAAGCACGAAGCGCCGCGTCGCGGCGTCGCGCGCGACGGCCCAGTCGCCCTCGCGCGTGAGCGGCAGCGGCTGGCGCGGGTGGCAGCCGGCCGCCGCGAGCGCGGCGGCGGCGAGGGCGGCGCGGAGCGCGAGGGCGCGCGTCGCGGTCGGGATCATGGGATGAAGTCCTTCCGCGTGAAGAGCGCGTCGAGCGGCACGCCCTGCGCCTCGATCGCCTCGCGCCCGCCCTCGAGCCGGTCGACGAGCGCGACGCAGGCGACCGGGACGAGCTGCTCCGCGCGGCAGCGCTCGACGGCCTTGAGCGCGCTCCCGCCCGTGGTGACGACGTCCTCGATGACGACGACGCGGCTCCCGTCGGGGATCGTCCTGCGCCCCTCGATCCACTGCCCGGTGCCGTGCCCCTTCGGCTCCTTGCGGACGATGAAGGCGTCCACCGGCTCGCCGGCCTGGAAGGACGTCAGCGCGATCGCGCTCGCGATGGGGTCCGCGCCGAGCGTGAGGCCGCCGACGCCGCGGACGAGCGGCCGGATCGCGCGGACCTTCTCGAAGAGGAGCCGCCCGACGAGGACGTGTCCCTCCGCGGTGAGCGCCGTCCGCTTGCAGTCCACGTAGAAGTCGCTCTCCTTGCCGGAGGCGAGGGTCACCTTGCGCCGCTCGAAGGAGAGCGCGCGCAGCAGCTCGAGCAGCCGCGCGCGGTCGTGCTCGAGGCTCATCGCTCCCCGCCCTCCATGAGCGCGAACAGCTCCGCGACGTACCGCGCCTGCACGACGATCATCCGGCGGCCCTCCGCCGGCAGCTCCGCCCACGACGTCCAGGCGAGCGCGAGGTCCTGGTTCACCTCGAACATGCGCTTCGCGAGGTCCTCGGCGAGCTCCTCCGGCGTGACCTCGACGGCGCCCCCCTGCTCGTCCTCCGCCCCCGCGCCGGCCGGGCGTTCCCGGGCCGGCTCGGGCCGCGCGGCGCGCTCGAGGAACTCGCGGAACCGATCGCGCACCTTCGGATCCACCGGCGCGCGGGCGACGGCCTCGCCGACGGCCTCCCCGGCCCAGGCGGCCACGTGCTCCGCCTCGAGCCGCTCGCCGAGGGCGAGCAGCTCCGTCGCGAGGAGCGGCTCGGTGACGAGGGCGTGCGCGAGCGCGAGGCTCCACGCGTCGTCGTCCTCGAGCGTCTGGTGGACGCGGGCGAGCACGCGCTCGCGCCCGAGGAGCCGGGCCGCGGCGACGCGGCGGAACCCCGCCACGATCTGCCAGCGGGGCCCGTCCGGGCCGGCGCCCGGCAGCGGGCGCAGCTCGACCGGCACGAGCTGGCCGAGGCGTCCCATCGACGCCGCGAGGGAGCCGACGTCGCCCTCGTCGCGCAGGCGGAAGCGCGCGTCGTCGGAGACGGCGGCGAGCGCGACGAACTCGACGGCGCCGGTCGCGTGCGCGGGCGCCGTCGTTCGCGGCTCGAGCTCCACGGCGGGCCTACTTGCGCTTCACGATGACCTTGCGCTTCACCGCGCCCATCGCGACCGGCGCGGGCGGCGCCGGGATCTTCGGCAGGGCGGCGAGCGCGGGGGCCTTCTCCTCGCCCTTCTTCGCCTCCGCCTTCGCCGGCGCCGGGCGCGCTGACGGGCGGAACGCGGGACGCGGGGCGGAGATCGCGCGAGGCCGCGCGCTCCCCTCCTCCACGTCCACCTCGCCCATGTCGATCCGGCCGCGGAAGCTCGCGCCGTCCACGATGATCACGCGCGGGGCGGCGATGTCGCCGACCATCCGCCCCTCCTTCGTGATCTCGACGGACTCGGTCGCGGTGACGTTGCCGACGACGGCGCCCGCGATGACGCAGTTCTTGACCTGGACCTCGGCCTTCACGATGCCCGTGGGCTCGACGACGAGGGTCTTCGTGAGGGTCAGCGTCCCCTCGACGCGGCCGCGGACGGTGAGGTCCTCGTCCCCGTTCAGGGAGCCGCTGATGAGGATCGATTCGCCGATGATGGTGGTGCCGTCGGTGGCCACGGTCACTTTCCCTTCGCTTCCTTGACGTCCATGTCGACGTTGCCCTTGAACACCGCGCCGTCCGCGATCAGGATCCGCGGCGCGCGGATGTCGCCGACCACCTTGCAGTCGGCCTTCAGCTCGACCTTGTCGCTCGCGGCGATGTTGCCGGTGACCTGGCCCGAGACCTCCACGTTGGCGGTCTCGATGTCGGCCTCGATCACGCCGGAGCCCTCGACGAACAGGCTCTCCTTGAGGCTGATGCGGCCCTTGACGGTGCCCTGGACGACGAGGTCCTCGTCACCCGAGATCTCGCCGTCGATCACGATCGAGCTGCCGATGACCGTGTGCGTACCGGCGCGTGTTGCCGGGACCTTCTCGATGCCAGCCATTCGTTCCGTCCTCCGGGAGAGCTTCGCCGCGGGAACCGCGTGGAGAGTGCGTGACGAGGGCAGGATAGAAGCACGCTTCGGGTCGCGTCAACGTCCGCGCTCACTCGGCGTGTCCCGAGATCCAGGCGACCGCCTCCCCGATCGGCGCCGAACGTCCCACCTCGTTGAAGATCTCGTGTCGGAACCCCTCGTACACGACGATCCGCTTGTCGGGCGAGCCGGCGGCGTCCACGAACTCGCGCGCGGCGGCGGGGTCGGCGATCGGGTCGGCGCCGGCGGCGAGCACGAGGAGCGGCGCGCGGAACTCCCCCGCGCGCCGGAGCACCTCTCGCTGCGCACCGGAGGCGGCCTCGAACCAGCCCGGCGTCGTCTTGCGGCCGTAGAGCGGGTCGCGCTCGGTCCAGCGCTGCAGCTCGACGTCGCTCGTGAGATCGGCCATCGCGAACCCCGCCTCGACGGGGAGCCACGGGACGAGGCGGCCGACGGTCTTCGCGGCGAGGAGCTTGAGGAGCGGCGGCGGGAACGCGAGCCGGAAGAAGGGCGAGGAGAAGACGAACCCGGCCACGTGCCGGCCGCGCGTGAGCCCCCAGCTCGCGGCGACGAGCGCGCCGTGGCTGTGGCCGAGCACGAAGAGCCGGTCGCGCGCCACGCCGTCCTGCGACAGCTTCGCGGCGAAGGCGTCGAGGTCGGCGACGTTGTCCTGGAACGTGTCCACGTGCCAGCGGCGGCCGTCGGACTGGCCGTGGCCGCGCAGATCGACGAGCGCCGCCTGCAGGCCCGCGCGCACGAGCGCGTCCGTGACCGCCGGGTACCGGCCGCAGTGGTCGCCGCCGCCGTGGAGGACCAGCACCGTCGCGCGCGGGTTCGCGGGCGTGTAGCGCTGCCAGAAGAGCCGCAGGTGGTCCGCCGAGTAGAGGAACCCCTCCTCGTGTCGAGCGAGGGCCTCGGGCGGGTAGGAGGGAAGCATCGCGCGGGGACCGTAGCGGCGGCCCACCGACCGGTCAAGCGAACCCAGCTGGACCCCCATCTCCTCCTCTCACCGCTGCCCCTCTCCCCCTGGCAGCGCCAGGGGGAGAGGCAGGGAGAGGGGGAGGTCGAGAACGGACTCTACCTGCGCCCCGCGCGCTGCGAGGCGGAGACCTCGCGGAGCTTCCGCTCGATCGCGGCGCGCAGCGGCGCCTGCCGCGACGGGATCTCGTCGCCCACGCTCCCGAGCGCGCGCGTGTACGCGCGCGCGGCGTCGGCCGGGCGGGAGGCGGCGCGGTAGGCGTCGCCCAGGTGCTCGAGGATCGTCGGGTCCGGACCGGCGATCGCGTCGGCCTGCTCGAGCGCCTCGACCGCGCGGCGGAGGTCGCCGCGGCGGAAGAGCACCCACCCGAGCGAGTCGAGCACGTGGCCGGAGCGCGGCTTCAGCTCGAGCGCGTGGCGGACGAGCCGCTCCGCCTCGTCGAGCCGGATGCCCTGGTCCGCGTACGTGTACCCGACGAAGTTCATCGCCTCCGCGTGCTCCGGGACGAGCGCGAGGAGCGCCTTCATCTGCGCCAGCGCCGCGTCGCGCCGGCCGGCGCTCTCGTAGGTGGAGCCCAGCGCGTAGAGGAGCACCTCGTCCTTCGGGTGCCGCTCGAGCGCGTCGCGCAGCGCGGCGATCGCGTCGTCGGCGCGGCCGGCCCGGACGAGGCTGTCGGCGAGCGCGGCGTACAGATCGCCGAGCTCCTCGCCGGCGCCCGTCCGGTCGCGGTCGGCGATGGCGCCCCGGAGGAGCGCCACGGCGTCCTTCGAGCGGCCGGCGCGGTCGAGGATGCTCGCGCGGGTGGTGAGGAGCCGGACGTCGTCCGGGCTCTGCCGGAGCGCGGGCTCGAGCGCGCGCTCCGCCTCGGCGTGCCGGCCGACGCGGGAGAGCGCCTCGGCGAGCGCCGCGCGCGCGGAGACGAACAGCTCGCCGGCGTCGGGTTGGACCGTCTCGAGCGGCTTCGCGGAGTCCGTCCAGCGCCGCAGCGCCTGGAGCGCGAGCCCCTCCGCGAAGCGGAGCCGCGGATCGGGCCCGGCGTCCTCGAGGCCCGCGCGCGCCGCGGCGAGCGCCTCGGCGCCCTGGCTCCCGTCGAGCCACTGGAACACCACGCGGACGTGCGCGTCCGGCCCGCGCGGCGACGCGCGCACGTACCGGTGGAGCCACTCGCGCGCCTGCGGGACCTCGCCGCGCCGGATGGCGAGGCGGCCGAGCTCGAGCAGCGCGCCGGCGTCGTCCGCGTCGACGCGCAGGATGGCGAGGAGGTCGTCCTGCGCGTCCGGGTCGCGCCGGAGCGCCTCGTGCGCCTGCGCGAGGAGCCGCCAGGCCTCGACGTCGCGGCGGTCGATCTGGACCGCGCGGCGCAGGTGGCGCTCGGCGCGGCCGGGCTCCTTGCGGCCGAGGTACGCGCGGCCGAGCTCGCGGAACGCGCTCCCGTCCTCCGGCGCGCGCCGGGCGAGGTCCTCGACGGCCCGGGTGGCGGCCTCGTGCTCGCCGGCGTCGAGGTACACGGCGGCGAGGAGCTGCCACGGCTCGGCGCTCGGCGGCGCGTCCGGCGTCGCCGAGGCCGCCTCGATCCGGATCGCCGCCTTGAGCTCGACGATGGCCTGCTCGGTCCGGTGCCGGCCGCTCTCGATCCGGCCGAGGAGCACGTGGGCGTCGGACGCGGTGAGGCCGCCGTCCCCGAGCTCGAGCGCCTTCCGCGCCTCGCCCTCGGCGGCGTCGAGCCGGCCGACGAGGGCGAGGGCCTCCGCGAGCGAGACGCGCAGCTCGGGGCTCTGGTCGTCGTAGGCGACCGCGCTCTCGAGCTGCTCGACCGCCTTCTCCGCGTCGCCGGCCCGGAGCAGCCGCCGCGCCTCGAGGTAGTGCGAGATCGCGCGCGGCGACGCCCAGCGGCCGCCCTGCTCCAGCGCCCCGCGGCGCGCCTCCCGGACCGCCTCCGGGTCGACGTGCCCCCGCGGCGCGGCGCGCGCGCCCGCGGCGACGGCGAGGAGGGCGAGGACGGCGAGCGTGCGGGACATCCGGCTCCGGGGAGGCGGCGCGGGCTACCTGGCGAGCATAGCGGCGCCCGCTCGCCCCTTCAACGCGGCGCGGGCGCGCGCCTGCGCCGGCGCGCCCTGCGCACACGCTCCCCTCCCGGGCGCGCGGGTGCGGCGCTCCGGAGCGCCTCCGCCACGGCGTCGGGGAGCGCACCGTCTCCGACCGGCCCCGATATCGCGACCGCGCAGCCCGCCTCGCGCAGCCCGTCGAGCCACTCGCCGCGCCCCACCCCGACGACCGGCACCTCGGCGAGCTCGCGGTCGAGCCGCAGCGCGCGGAGCACCTCGCCGCCGTCGGCGCCGTCCGCCTGGAGCACCACCACGTCCGGCTCGAACCGCGCGGCCGCGGCCCCGGCCGGGAAGCCGGGGGACGCCTGATCGGCCGCGTAGCCGCTCGCCGCGAGCAGCCGCACCGCGCCCTCGCGGGCCGGGCCGGGCTCGCCGATCACGAGCGCCTTGCGCCGCTCGGGCGCGGCGCCGGTCAGCTCGGGCGGCACCGGCATCCCGTGCCGCAGCATGAACGACGCGAGGTCCTCCTCGGCGATGCGCCGGTGTCCCCCGGGGGTGCGGTGCGCCTTCAGCCGTCGCGCCTTGATCCAGTTCACCACCGTCGGCAGCGACACGCCGAGGAGCCGGGCCGCCTCGAACGTCGTGTAGAACCGGGCCATCGCGCCTCCCGTCGGACGGGCGCCCAGGGCCTGGGACGGCCCATCCGGAGCGGACATGGTAAGGAAAGGTCATGCCCCCGTCCTCCTACCTCATGGGCGCCGTCCAGATGACCTCGACGGCCGACCGCGGCAGGAACCTCGACACGGCGCTCCGCCTCGTGAACGAGGCGGCGGACCTCGGCGCCAAGCTCGTCGGGCTGCCCGAGAACTTCGCGTACATGGGCCCCGAGGAGGGGCGTCTCGCGACGGCCGAGACCGTGGACGGGCCGACGCTGGGCGCGCTGCGGGAGCTCGCGCGGAAGCGCGCGATCTTCGTCGTCGCCGGCTCGATCGCCGAGAAGTCGACGAACCCCAGGATGACCGCGAACACGAGCGCGGTGATCGCGGACGACGGCTCGATCGTGGCGGTGTACCGGAAGATCCACCTCTTCGACGTGAGCATCCCGGACGGCGCGCGCTACGCCGAGTCCGAGGTCGTGGTCCCGGGCGACAAGGTCGTGGTGGCGCCGACGCCGCTCGGCCGGATCGGGCTCACCGTCTGCTACGACCTGCGCTTCCCGGAGCTCTACCGGAAGCTCGCGAGCCTCGGCGCCGAGGTGATCACCATCCCGGCGGCGTTCACGCTCTTCACCGGGAAGGACCACTGGGAGGTCCTCATTCGCGCGCGGGCGATCGAGAACCTCGCCTACGTCGTCGCGCCCGCGCAGGTGGGCCGCCACTCGGCGACCCGCCAGACGTTCGGGAACGCGATGATCGTGGACCCCTGGGGCGTCGTGCTCGCCCGCTGCCCGGACGGCGAGGGCGTGTGCGTGGCGAAGTTCGACCGCGCGCGGCTCGAGCGCGTGCGGCTCGAGCTGCCGGCGCTGAAGCACCGGAAGCTGTAGCGCGCCGCGCTAGAAGACGAGGGTCAGGCCGGCCGCGAGCGCCGGGTCCTTCGGCGACAGGTCCCAGCTCCTCGAGGAGCCGAAGTCGTCGATCTTCGCCTTCGTGATCTCGAGGAACAGGTACGTGTGGTTCACGCCGGAGTCGCGGTCGAACTCGCGGGCGAGCGTCGGATCGAGGACGTCGAGGAGGAACGCGATGCCGCCGGTCGCCGACCAGCCGTTCGTCGCGCCCTTCACGGACCAGGAGCCCGTCGGGCTCGTCACCCACCAGTTGTACCGCTCGAACATCACGCGGCCGTACACGGCGAACGGGATCCCGAACCGCTCGACGAGCTGATCGGCGCGGTACTGCAGCCCGGCGCTCGTCGGGACGATCTTGAAGGCCGTGTCCGCGCTCGTCGGGACCCAGGCGCCGCTCGCGTCCTTCGCGAGGGCGTGCCCCGACCGCTGGAAGTAGCCCGACCGGAAGCCGACCTCCAGCGAGCCGGACGCCGCGCCCGTGAAGATGGACTTCCAGAGCGCGGCCTGGAGCATCCAGCCGTAGCTCTTCCCGAAGGTGTCCTGCCACGGCGTTCCGCCCAGCCCGGCGTCGACGTTCGGCTTGTAGCGCAAGACCCCGACGTCGAAGGAGCCCCAGCGCGGAGACGGCCCGAGGCCGATGCCGTTCGGAGAGACCTGCGCGGCCGCGGGCGACGCGGCGGCGAGGAGCGTCGCGGCGAGGAGCGCCCGCCTCACGTGCGCCTCCGGAGCGCGGCGACGAGCGCGGCGAGGCCGAGGAGCGCGAGCGGGCCGGCGCCCGCGGTGGCGCAGCCGCCCCTCTCGACGGCCCCGGGCGTCTGCCGGTACTGGTCCCAGAAGTCGTTCACCACCTGCGGGACGGCATAGGCCGGGCCGCCGGGGCCGCTCTCGTTCGCCGCCTGCGACCGGGCGATCACGGTCACCGCGTACATGACACCGTCGGTGAGGCCACCGATGGTCCCGTGGGTCTGGTAGGGATCGGTCGGGCCGGCGGTGTGGAGCGCCGGGTCCCTCGCGTCCGGCGTCGAGTCCGCCGGGCTCGTCACCGATTGCGCTTCGATGAGGTAGTCGTAGGCCTGGGGGCTGCTGTTGGGCTGGGTCCAGCTCACCTCGAGCGCTCCGGTGTCGAGCGGGCCGGCCGTGACGCCCGTCGGCGCGCCCGGCGGGGTCACCTCGAACTTGAGCTGACCCTTCGCGTAGCCGATCGCGGCGCCGTTCTGGTCGAGCTGCTGGACGCAGACGTAGATCGTGACGGTGCTCGTGATGCTGCACGACGTCTGGTTCACCGCGGCCAGGAACGCGGAGACGGGCTCCTGGATGCCCGAGACGCTCTTGAACGGCTGGTTCGTGATCGGGACGCCGATCTTGGCGGCGTAGAGCCCCGTGGAGGAGTTGTTCTGGAACGGGCAGGTGGTCGAGTTCGACGGCAGGTCCTGGTTCGCGGCGTTGATCTGGTAGCTGCCGCCGGTGACCCAGGCCTGCGTCGCCGTCCACTGCAGGATGACGTTCGTCGTGGCCTGGTTCGCGCACTTCGTCGCGTTGATCCACGCACCGTGGATGATGTCGTTCGTCGTCCCGGGCTCGACGAACTGGACCACGCCGGTGGGGACGGTCTGCGCGGCGCCGAGCGCGGGCATCGCGAGGGCCGCGACGAGGAGGAGCGGGCGTCTCATGCGGCCGCGATTCTGCAACCGGAGCGCCACCGGGGCAAGCACGGAACCCCGGCGCGGCGCCTCGCGTTTTCGCGCCCGGCGCCCGCGGCGTCCCCGCGGGGACGCCAAATTGGCAACGGCCGCGGCCCGCCGCTGCCAATTTGTCAGCGCCCCCGCCGGCGACGCGAGGGCGGAGCGGTCAGCGGGCGCGGAGGTGCCGCGCCGCGAGCAGCTGCGCGATCTGCACCGCGTTCGTCGCCGCGCCCTTGCGCGTGTTCTCGATCGCGAGGAAGAGCGAGATCCCGTGCTCGACCGAGGGATCCGCGCGCACGCGCCCGGCGAGCACGCCGTCGTCGTGCGCGACGAGCATCGGCATCGGGTAGACCCGCCCGGCGGGGTCGTCCACGAGCTTCACCCCCGGCGCCCTGCGGAGCGCCTCGCGCGCCGTGTCCGGCGGGAGCGCGCTCCGCGTCTCGACGTTCACGGCGAGCGAGTGGCCGAAGAACACCGGCACGCGCACCGCGGTCGCCGCGAGGCGGAGGTCGGGCTCGCCGAGCACCTTGCGCGTGTCGCGGCCGAGCCGCTCCTCCTCGTCGGTCGCGCCGCCCGGGACGAACGCGCCCACCTGCGGGATCACGTTGAACGCGATCCGGTGCGGGAAGCGGGCCGGCGGGTCCGGCTCGCGCAGGTTCAGGAGGTCGCGCGCCTCCTTCTCGAGCTCCTCGACCCCGCGCTGCCCGGCGCCCGAGACCGCCTGGTACGTCGAGACGACGACCCGCAGGAGCCCGGCGGCGGCGCGGAGCGGCGCGAGCGCGAGGGCGAGCGCGGTCACGTTCGACGACGGGTTCGCGACGACGCCGCGCGCGCGATGGCCGGCGAGCGCGTCCGGGTTCACCTCCGGCACGACGAGCGGCACGTCCGGCTCGCCCCGGAACGCCGGCGAGTCGTCGACGACCGCGCAGCCCTCCGCCCACGCGCGCGGCGCCCACTCCCGCGCGACCTCCGCGCCGGCGCAGAAGATCGCGACGTCGCAGGTCCGGAAGGCGCCCTCCCGCAGGCCCTCCACCCGGACGTCGTCGCCGCGGAACGACAGCGTCGTCCCGGCGGAGCGGGCGCTCGCGAACGGCCGGAGCGCGCGGAGCGGGACGTCGAGGTCGTCGAGCACCTCGAGCACCGTGCGGCCCACGGTGCCCGTCGCGCCCACGACCGCGAGGGTGATGGCGGGGTTCGTCACGGCGAGCCTCCCGAGGTCCGCACCCGTCCCGGGATGCGCTCGACCACGGGCGCGATGGGCGAGGTGCAGGCGTCCACGAGGTAGACGATCGACTGGTACGGCACGCCCGCGTGCGCGGTGAGGCCGATCTCGCAGGCGCGCGAGTTGGAGTAGCCGCGGTCGCACTCCGGCGGCAGCGCGGCGCGCAGGCCGGAGAGCGCCGAGGCGGTCAGCTCGGGCGTCGTGAAGCCCTTGTCGCCCGCGAAGCCGCAGCAGCCGGTCGGCGGGACGACGACCTTCTCCGCGCACGCCTCCGCGACGGCGCGGAGCTTCGGCTCGAGCCCCATCTTCGTGGCGCTGCAGGTCACGTGGAGCGCGACCGTGCCCGGCCGCCTCTCGAAGCGGAGCCGGTCCATGAGCCGGTCGTGGATGAACTCGGCGGGCTCCTGGATCGAGATGCGCGGGTCGATCGTCGCCTTCATGCGCTGCACGCACGGGCTCGTGTCGCAGACGACCGGCAGCTTCCCGCCCTCGGTCGCGGCGAGGAGCGCCCGCTCGAGCTCGCGCGCCTTCTCCGCGGCGAGGCGGGGGAAGCCCTTCGACTCGAAGGAGAGCCCGCAGCAGAGCGAGGCGAGGTCGGACGGGAAGCGGACGTCGAAGCCCGCCTTGTCGAGCACGGAGAGCATCGCCGCCTGGAGCGCCCGCCGATCCGGATCGCCGCGCGCCGGGCCCATCGTCCGGACGACGCACGAGGGGAGGTAGACGGCCTTGCGGTCACGGCCGCGGACGAGATCCTCGAACGGCCCGAAGGCCGGCCCCGGCGCCGCGTCGGGCAGCACGGGGAGCGCCCGCACGGCACGCCCGGCCGCGAGGCCCGCCCGGGCCGCGGCGGTGGCCCACCCGAAGTGGCGGGCCGCGAGCCCCGCCACGCCCGCCGCGAAGCCCGAGCGCGCCTCGGCGCGGCGCGCCTTCGTGAGCTTGCCCGTGTCGATCCCGACGGGGCACGCGGTGGCGCAGAGGCCGTCCGCGGCGCAGGTCTCGTCGCCGAGCCAGGCGTAGTCGCGCTCGAGGCGCTCGATCCGCTCGCGGTACGGCTCGGCGGGCGCGCGCGCGCCCGGGGGGCGGCCGGCGTCGAGCCCGCGCAGGCGGGCGATCTCGCGCCGGACGACGATCCGCTGCCGCGGCGTGAGCGAGAGCGCGCGCGACGGGCAGCGCGGCTCGCAGAAGCCGCACTCGGTGCAGCGGTCCACGAGGTCCGCGGCGGGCGGCAGCGCCTTGAGGTTCTTCACGTGCGCGCGCGGGTCGTCGTTCAGGACGACGCCCGGGTTCAGGAGCCCACGCGGATCGAGCAGCGCCTTCACGCGCCGCATGATCGCGTAGGCCGCGGCGCCCCACTCGAGCTCGACGAACGGCGCCATGTTGCGCCCGGTGCCGTGCTCGCCCTTCAGCGACCCGTCGAACCTCCGCACGACGACGTCGCAGACCTCGTCCATGAAGCGCCGGTAGCGCTCCACCTCCGCGGGGTCGTCGAACCCCTGCGTGAACACGAAGTGGAGGTTCCCGTCGAGCGCGTGCCCGAAGATGATCCCCTCGTCGTAGCCGTGCGCGCGGAAGAGGCGGCGCAGCTCCGCCGTCCCGGCCGCGAGGTGGGCCATCGGGAAGGCGACGTCCTCGATGACGACGGTCGTGCCGACCCGGCGCGCCGCCCCGACGGCGGGGAACAGGCCCCGCCGGATGTCCCACAGCCGCTCGTACTCCGCCTTCACCGACGTGAACGCGACAGGCTCCAGCGTCGGCAGCCCGGCGAGGAGCGCCGCCGCCGCGTCCGCGGCGAGCGCGAGCCCGGCCCGGTCCGCGGCCCGGACCTCGACGAGGAGCGCGCAGGCGTCCGGCGGGAGCGTCCGCAGGACGGGCGGGAGCCCCGGCCTGTCCTCGACGGCGCGGAGCGACGCCCGGTCCATCAGCTCGACCGCCGACACCGGGCCGCCGGAGAGCCGCTGCGTGCCGCGCGCCGCGGCCTCGACGTCGGGGAAGAGGACGAGCGCGCTCGCCTTGTGCGGGTGCTCCTCCACCGTGTCGAACGTGACCTCGGCGATGAACGCGAGCGTCCCCTCCGAGCCGACGACGAGGTGGAGCAGGATGTCGATCGGATCCTCGAAGTCCACGAACGCGTTGAGCCCGTACCCGGTGGTGTTCTTGATCCGGTACTTCGCGCGGATCCGCGCCGCGAGCGGCGGGTCGGCCAGGATCTCGCGGCGGAGCGAGGCGAGCCCGTCGAGGAGCGGCGCGTGCGTCTCCCGCAGGCGCCGGCGGTGCTCCGGATCGCCCGTGTCGAGGAGCGTCCCGTCGGCGAGCACGAGCTTCATCGCGCGCACGGTGCGGTAGCTGTTCTGCGCGGTGCCGCAGCACATCCCGCTCGCGTTGTTCGCGGCGATGCCGCCGATCTGGCAGGTCGCGATGGAGGCGGGGTCCGGGCCGATCTTGCGGCCGAGCGGCGCGAGCGCTGCGTTCGCGTCGGCGCCCACGACGCCGGGGCCGAGGACGATCGCCGCCCCGCCCTCCGCGATGCGCCGGCCCTTCCAGCCGTCGAGCTGCACGAGCACCGAGTCCGTGACCGCCTGGCCCGAGAGGCTCGTCCCCGCGGCGCGGAAGGTGAGCGCGACGCCCTCCCGGCGCGCGAGCGCGAGGAGCGCCTGGACCTCCTCCACCGTCCGGACGCGGGCGACGATCTTCGGGACGAGCCGGTAGAAGCTCGCGTCCGTGCCGTAGGCGAGCGTCCGCAGGGGATCGGTGAAGAGCCGCTCGGGAGGGAGGACGGCGCGCGCGCCCTCGAGGAACCGCCGGTGCGGCGCGGGGAGCGCCTGCACGTCGGACCGGGTCGAGGCGGGGGGGGCCATGGCGGCGGGAACGTATCCGCGTCTCCCCGCCGGGTTCAAGCCCGCTCGACCGCCCGCCCTCGCCGCCGCGCGCGGCCGGCCAGCCACGGCTCGGGCGCGGGCAGCCGCGCGAGCCGGACGATGGACCCGATCTTCAGCGCGATGACGGCCGCCGAGACGAGCGCCGGGACGAGCCAGCTCCACCCCGCCCGCGCGGCGACGAGGATCGTCCCCGTCACGAGCGCGCCGTTCGCGAGCTTCGCCGCCGCCGACCAGTTCCAGCGCCAGAGCGGCCGGTCGATCTCGTGGAAGTCGTTCGGCGACAGGCACGGCCAGCGCATGAACTGGTGCGAGAGGTACTGGTCGAGGACCACGAACTGGAGGAGGTGGAGCGCGATCGGGATCGCCATCCCCGGGTGCCGGCCGAGGTAGTTCGCGTAGAAGGCGCCGAGGAGCATGCGGTCGGAGACGACGTCGAGCTGTGCGCCGATCCGCGTCTCCTGCCGGAGCGCGCGGGCGAGGCCGCCGTCGGCGACGTCGAGGAGCCAGTAGACGGCGAGCCCGGCGAGGTTCCACCCCTCGCTCCCCGCGAGGGCGGCCGCGACGAAGCAGCCGAGCGCCGCGACCACGCGGATCCCCGTGACGAGGTTCGGCCAGGTGAGCCAGGTCTCCCGGACGAGCCGGTCGATGGAGCGCGCGGGCGTGGGCGGGCCGCGATCCGTCGGATCCACGGGGCGCGCCTCCTCACGCCGGGCGGAGCAGATCCCGGAGGGCGCCGTCGAGCGCCGGGAACCGGAAGCGGTAGCCGAGCGCGAGCGCCTTCCTCGGCAGGACGCGCTGGCTCGCGAGGAGCGCGGACGACATCTCCCCGAGCGCGAGGGAGAGCGCGAAGGCGGGCGTGCGGATCGCGCTCGGCCGGCCGAGCGCGGCGCCGACGGCCCGCGCGAGGTCGCGGTTGCGCGCGGGCGCGGGCGCGACCGCGTCGAGCGGACCCTCCGCGCGCGCGTCGTCGAGCGCGAGGAGCGCGAGGCCGACCTCGTCGGCGAGGTGGATCCACGGCATCCAGAAGGCGCCGTCGCCGATCGGGCCGCCGGCGAAGAGCCTGAACGGCTGCACGAGCTTGGGCAGCGCGCCGCCCTCCCGCGCGAGGACGACGCCGGTCCTGAGGAGGACGACCCGCGCGCGCGCCCCGGCGGGCGCGGCCGCGGCCTCCCACTCCCGGCACACGCTCGCGAGGAAGTCGCCTCCCGGCGCCGAGGCCTCGTCGAGCTCCTCGTCGCCGCGCGAGCCGTAGAACCCGACCGCGCTGCCGGAGACGAGGGCCTTCGGGCCGCGCGCGCCGACGACCGCCGCGACGTTCTCCGTCGAGCGCACCCGGCTCTCGCGGATGCGCCGCTTCCTCTCCGCCGTCCAGCGCCCCTGCGCGACGGGCTCGCCCGCGAGGTGGAGGCAGGCGTCGGCCGCGGCGAGCGCGTCCTGCCACGCGCCGGGGACCGCCGGATCGCCCGGGAGCACCCGGACGCCGGGGAGGAGGGCCGCGGCGCCCCGCGACCGCGACAGCGCCGTCACGGCGTCGCCCCGCGCCACCAGCGCCGCGCACGCCGCCCGCCCGATGAGGCCCGTGGCGCCGGTCACGAACACGTGCACGCGCGCCGCTCCTCAGTTGCCGCGCCCGGCCCCCGGCGCCGGGACGGTGCCGTGCGGAAACTTCACCTCGGCCTCGCTCGGTCGCACGTAGTGCGGCTCGAGCGCGAAGAGCGCCTGCGCGTCGAACGTGGCGCTCGCGAGCCGCTCCGCGACGAGCGCCGCGAGCGCGCTCGCGGGGGGCGTCGCGACCTCGGTCGCCAGGCGCGGCACCTCGGGGCCGAGGACCGCCGCGTACGCGTCGTAGCCCTCCCCGAACGCGACGGCCGCGCCCGCGCCCGCCAGCGCCCGGATCCGCTCCGGGAGCGCGGCGGGCGGGACGGCGATCTCGTCCCCGAGCGCGACGAGCCCCCCGCCGCGCGCGCGGTAGAACCCGGCGTAGACCTCGCCCTTGCGCGCGTCGAGGAGGGGGACGAGGGTCGCCCCGTCCGCGGCGTCGGCCGCGGCGGCGAGCGCCATCGCGGCGAGGCTGGACGCGCCCGCGATCGGCCGGCGGTTCGCGTAGGCGAGCCCCTTCCAGGTGGCGAGGCCGACGCGGAGGCCCGTGAACGATCCGGGGCCGAGCCCCACCGCGAAGCCCTCGACGTCCGGGATGGCGAGCCCCTCCGCGTGCAGCAGGTCGACGAGCGCCTGCGGCAGCGCCGCGCCGTGGCCGCCCACCTTCCCCTCGACGGCCTTCGCCGGCTGCCGATCGGTCCGCGAGCAGCGCACCCGGGCGGCGCCGCCGGCGGACACGTCGGCGAGGGCGCAGGAGAGCGTCAGCGTCGCGGTGTCGAGGGCGGCGACGAGCATCCGGGGTTCTTAACACGATCGGCGGCGGTCCTCCCGGCGGCCGCCGCGGCGCGCGGCCACCCCCCGAAAGCGAGCCGCGCCCGCACCCCGGGTTCCGGTTATCGTTCCGCCATGGCGACCCAGCGCATCGGCATCCTGACGGGCGGCGGCGACGTGCCCGGCCTCAACTCCGTCATCAAGGGGGTCACCTACCGGTGCGCCGAGCACGGCATCGAGGTCGTGGGCATCCGGCGCGGCTGGGAGGGGCTCACGCACCTCGACCTCGAGGACCCGGCGAGCCGCGCCCGCTACCTCATGCCGCTCAGCCGCGAGAACACGCGGACGATCGACCGCACCGGCGGCACCATCCTCCACTCGTCGCGGACGAACCCGTCCAAGATGAAGAAGCTGCCGCCGCACCTCGAGGGCGCGAACCTCCCCTCGAAGCAGTCCACCAAGGACGGCGTGACGAGCACCACCTGGGACGTCTCGAAGGCGGTCCTCGCGAACCTCTCCGCGCTCGGGATCGACTACCTGCTCCCGATCGGCGGCGACGACACCCTCTCCTACGCGGCGCGGCTCCACGAGCTCGGCGCGAAGGTGATCGCGATCCCGAAGACGATGGACAACGACGTGCGGAACACCGAGTACTGCGTCGGCTTCTCGACGGCGATCACCCGCGCCATGGACGCGGTGGAGCGCCAGCGCACCACGGTCGGCTCGCACGAGCGGATCGGGGTCTTCCGCGTGTTCGGGCGCGACGCCGGCTGGACGGCGCTCTACACCGCGTACGTCACCTCGAACCGCTGCGTCATCCCCGAGTACAAGGTCGACGTCGGCAAGCTCATCGACCTCCTCGTGGAGGAGAAGCGGAACAACCCGTCGAACTACTCGCTCGTCATCCTCTCCGAGGGCGCGGAGTGGCAGGGCTACAAGGTGCAGGAGTACGGCGAGCCCGACGCCTTCGGGCACCGGAAGAAGATGAGCGTGGGCGAGGCGCTCGCCGACGAGATCAAGAAGCGGGCGAAGGAGGAGACCATCGTCTCCGACCTCACCTACGACCTGCGCTCCGGGGATCCCGACTTCATCGACAAGCTCGTCGCCTCGACGTTCGGGACGATGGCGCTCGACGCCCTGCTCGAGGGGAAGAGCGGGCTCATGTCCGCCATCGTGAACGGTCAGTACGAGATGGTGCCGATCCCGGACCCGAAGCTCGGGCCCCGCAAGGTGGACGTCGCGACGATGTACAACGTCGACCGGTACCGGCCGATCTACGCGAACAAGCGCGGGCTGCCGGTCTTCCTGAACCGGGCCACGTTCGCCTAGCCCGGGCTGCCGCTCCGCGGACGCGCCCGAGCCCGGCCCCTCTCCGGGCTCCCGCCGCGGGCGCGTTCGCGGAGCGACCGGCGGGACCGCGATGTCACGCCCGGCCCGCGCGGCGCCTCGGCTCCGTGGATGGCCGATCGCCTGCTCCTGCTCGTGAACACCGCGTCCGGGACCGGACACCCGGCCGGGCTCGTCCCGCGGCTCCGCGCCATCGTGGAGGGCGCGCTCGGGCCGGGCCGCTCCGAGCTCGCGCCCGTCGCCGACCACGCCGCCGCGAAGCGGCTCGCCCGCGACTTCGTCGCCCGGACGCCGGGCGTGTGCGCGGTGGTCGTCGGCGGCGGCAACGGGACGCTCCGCGCGGCGATCGAGGGGATCGCGAGCGCCGCGGAGGCCGAGGGCTCCTCCCCGGCCGACCGCGCCGTGGTGGCCGCGCTGCGGCTCGGCTCGGGCAACCTCTTCGCCCGCCACTTCGGCGCGCCCGTCGATCCGGAGGCCGCCCTGCGGGGCATCCTCGAGAACCTCGTCGCCGGCCGGCTCACGCGCTGCGTGCTCGTGCGCTGCGACGTCGAGGACGCGGACGGGGGACGGCGCACGCTCCACGCCACCTCCCTCGTCGGCTTCGGCGCCTTCGGCGGCGTGCCGGCGGCCCTCGCGCGCTGGCACGCGGCGCACCCCCGGCTCCACCGCGCGCTCGCGCGGCTCGCCGGCATCGAGCGGCTCACCCGGCTCGAGTACGCGGTCGCCTTCGCGGCGCGCGCGCTCGGCGACGCCCTCTCGCGCCGCGCGCGCCCGTTCCGCGTCGTCGGCGGCGCGCCGGGCGCGACGCTCGTCGCGGGCGCGATCGTGAAGCTCGGCCAGGCGGCGCTCCCCCTCCCCTGGCGCATCCGCCCCGAGGACCCCGCCATGGCGCTCGCGCTCCTCGACCGGCTGCCGGTCCCGGCCCTCCTGCGCGGCCTGCTCCGGCCGCGGCGGCTCGCGCGCCGCGCCCGCGTCTCGACGCTCTCGCCCGGCGAGTGCGTGCGGCTCGAGCGGACCGGGCGCGCGCCGGTCGAGCTCTTTCTCGACGAGGACCCCGAGTCGTTCGGCCGCGCGCTCGAGATCCGGCTCGCGGACACGCTCCCCGTCGCACCCGGCCCCGACTACCGGTGGCCGGCCCTCCCGGAGGTCGCATGACCACGCACGTCGCCATCCTCGGCATCGACGGAAGCGGGAAGAGCACCGTGGCCCAGGCGCTGCCCGCCCTCGCGGCGGCCCGGCTCGGCGTCCGGGCGGCCTCCGCCGGCGGCGCCTTCGCGGTGTCGGATCCGGACCAGGACCTCGCCGGGGGCGGCGTCGCCGCCCGCGGCCTCCCGCTCGCGGCCCGCGCCGGCCCGGCGCTCCGGCGCGCGGCGAAGCGCTGCGCCGCGGTCCGCTGGCTCTACCCGCTCGTGAAGCTCGTGCAGATGCTCGTCCAGGACCTCGCCGCGCGGCGCCTCGCCCGGCGCTACGGCGCCGACGTCGCGTTCGACGACGGCAACGCGCTCCTCTGCGCCGCGGGGCGCCTCGCGAACTACGCCGGCGGGACCTCCGACGCGCAGCTCGTCGCGCTGCTCGGGTTCGTCCGCGGCGGCCCGCTGCCGCCGGAGACGGGCCTCCTCGACGGCCTGCGGCTCCGCGCGATGCGCGCGGCGTTCCGCTGCGCGCGCGCGGTCGGCCTCGACGTCGCGTGGCTCCCGGACGTGGCCGTCCTGCTCGACGTGCCGCCGGCGGTCGCGCTCGAGCGGATCGCGCGGCGCGGGACGCCGCGGGACCCCCACGAGAACCCGTGGGACATGGCGCGCGCGCGCGACGGCTACCTCGCCGCGCTCGGCGCGCTCGAGCGGGCGGGCGCGCTGCGGGTCCACGTGATCGCGAGCGCCGCGCTCGGCGCCGGCGAGACGTGCGAGCGGATCCTCGACGCGCTCCGGCCCGCGCTCGGCGAGGCCGGCGCCGCGCGGCGCGTCGTCGCCGAGGACGTGCCCGGGACGACGGCCATGACGCGGACCGCGCCGTGGAAGCGGGTGGTGCACCCCGCCTACCTCGCCTACCTCGTCTCGGACCTCCGCCGCGGCGCCTGGCGCGAGCCCCTCTTCCTCGCCTCGCGGCACGGGCGCGCGCTCCTGCGCGAGGGCTACTCCGCGGGCGTGATGCGGCGGATCTACGACCAGGACCGCCGCCGGCCGGGCGCCCTCGACCGGATCTTCCTCGGGTACCCGCTCCACCGCGCGGTGTACGACCGGCTCCACCTCCTCGTGGACGTGCTCGAGCGCGAGCTCGTCGCGCGCCTGGGCCGGCAGGACGGCGTGCGGATCCTGTCCGCGCCCTGCGGCACCGCCGAGGACCTGTTCCGCGCGCTCGAGCGCGTCGCGGCGCGCGGGCGCGTGCCGCTGTCGCGCGTGCACGTCGTCGCCGCGGACCTCGACCCGCACGGCGAGCTGCGGACCGCGATCCGGGAGCGCGCGGGCGCGCTCGGGGTCGCGGTGGAGTTCGTCCGCTGCGACCTCACCGACCCCGCGTCGCGCGAGCGGCTCGGGGCGGCGCCGTTCGACCTCGCGCTGTTCGTAGGCCTCTCGGGCTGGATCGACAAGCCGTCGCTCCTCGGCCACCTCGCCTGGCTGCGCGGCGCGCTCCGGCCCTCGGGCGTCCTCGTCACCGACTGCTTCGTCGCGGCGTCGTACGCCCGCTCCGGCTGGATGGCGGGGTTCCGCGCGAGCTACTACGCGCCGGCCACCTACGCGGCGCTGCTCGACGCGTGCGGGCTCGCCGCCGCGGAGGCCGGGACGGGGCGCGATCGCCTGAACCACGTGCTGCTCGCGCGGCCGCGGCCCCGCGGGTCGATCGCGTCGGCCGCGTGACCTCCGCGGCGGCCTACCCCATCAGCCGCACGATGTCGTTCCGGAACACGAACGCCATCAGCGTGAAGAGCAGGATGAGGCCGACCACGTTCGCGATCTCGCGGGCGCGGACGGAGAGCGGCCGGCGCGTCACGCCCTCGAGCGCCGCCTGCGCGATGTGGCCGCCGTCGAGCACCGGGATGGGCAGGAGGTTCATGAGCGCGAGGTTCACGCTGATGAGCGCCATGAGCGAGAGGAACGTCCCCCACCCCTCCTCGGCGGCCTCCGTCGCCATCGACATGATCATGATCGGGCCGCCCACCGTCTTGAAGCTGATGTGGCCGGTCGCGATCCGCGCGATGCCGAGCACGTTCAGGCGGACGATGCGGACGAGGTCGTGCCAGGCGTCGCCGCCGATCTCGACGAGGCCGCGGGCGAGCGGGACCTCCTCCACCTGCAGCGCGTGGGGATCGACCGGCGCGTGGCGGGCCGCGACGAACCCGAGCCAGATCCGCTCGCCCTTCTCCTTCGTGAAGTCGTCCACGGCGCTCTCGTTCTGGGGGACGATCTGCACGGTGCGGCCGCCCGCGAGCACGATCGCCACCGGCACGCCGGGCTTCAGGTCCCGCCCGAGCGCGTTCACGTCGAGCCAGGTGTGGACCGGCCTGCCGTTCAGCGAGACGATCTCGTCGCCCCGCACGATGCCCGCCTTCGCGGCGGGCGAGCCCGGCGCGACCGCCGCGACGAAGGTCGAGACCTCCGGGTCGGCGAGGCGGAAGGTGGGCGCGCCCGCGGCGCAGGTGGGCACGCCCGCGAGGGAGACCGGCTCGAACCCGCCGAGCGTCGCGCCGGGCAGCGCGATGGGCCGCTCGCGGACCACGTCGAGGTCGAGCGGGGCGCAGGCGGCCGCGGCGAGCGCCGCGCGGAGGTCGGCGGCGTTGCGGATCGGCTTCGCGCCGGCCTTCACGACGAGGTCGAAGGGCTGGAGCGGCCCGGCCGCGCCCGGCGCCACCGGGGCGACGGTCGCGGTCGAGTAGGTGGGCGTCACGCCGATGACGCCGCGCTTCGACACCTCGACCGGGTTCCGGTCCTCCGTCGGGCTCGGGACGATCGTCAGCGGATCGATCTCCCTGCCGCCGCGCTCGACCCGGAAGACGAGGGGCTCGCCGGGATGCGGCGAGACCACGTCGCGCAGGTCCTGGAACCAGCGGATCGGCTGCGGCTCCGCGCCCGGCGTCGTCACCGAGAGGATCCGGTCGCCCGGCTGGAGCCCCGCCGTCGCGGCGGGCTGCCCGGGCGCGACGGTGCCGATCACCGGCCCGTCGGTCGGCTTGCCGTTCTGCGCGAGCATCAGCGCGACGAAGATGACGCCGGGGAAGAGGAGGTTCATCCCGGGGCCGGCCGCGGCGATGGCGAGCCGCTTCCACGGGCGCTGCTCGAGAAAGCCCCGGCCGCGGTCCTCCGGCGCGATCTCCTCCGACGGGTCGTCCCCGGCCATCTTCACGTACCCGCCGAGGGGCAGGGCCGAGATCCGGTACTCCGTCTCGCCCCGGTGCACGCCGAAGAGGCGCGGCCCGAAGCCGATCGAGAACCGGAGCACCTTCACCCCGAGCGCCTTCGCGACGAGGAAGTGCCCGAGCTCGTGCACGAAGATGAGCCCGCCGAGGAGGAGGACGACCGCGCCGACGTTGAAGAGGAGACCCGTCATCTCCTGGCAGTCTAGCGGCTCCGCGGCTCCCGCGCCGCGTCCGGCCGCCCGTTCCCCCGGCCGGGTGGCCTAGCCGAGCCGACGCTCGACCTCGCGCCGTCCCCACTCGCTCGCCTGGAGCGCCTGGTCCACCGAGCGAACCGGTTCCGGCGCGTGCGCGTCGAGGGCGGCGGCGCAGGCCTCGGCGATGTCGGTGAACCTGCAGCGGCGGCCGAGGAACGCCGCGACCGCCGCCTCGTCCGCGCCGGAGAGCACGGCCGGGGCGGTCCCGCCGATCTCGAGGGCGCGGTAGGCGAGCCCGAACGCGGGGAAGCGAGCGGGATCGGGCGGCTCGAAGGTGAGCTTCCCGAGGCGGGCGAGGTCGAGCGGCGCGAGGTCGAGCGGCAGCCGCTCCGGCCAGCCCATGGCGTAGCTGATGGGCCCCCGCATGTCCGACACCCCGAGCTGGGCGACCATCGAGCCGTCGACGTACTCGACCATCGAGTGCACCACCGACTCCGGGTGGACGACGATGTCGATCCGCCGCGGCTCGACGCCGAACAGCCAGCGCGCCTCGATCACCTCGAGCCCCTTGTTCATCAGGGTGGCGGAGTCGATGGTGATCTTGTCGCCCATCGACCAGTTCGGGTGCTTGAGCGCGCGCTCGGGCGTGACCGACGCGAGCTCGCCGGCGGGCACCGTGCGGAGCGGCCCGCCCGAGGCGGTGAGCAGGAGCCGGCGCACGTCGCCGCGGTTGTGGCCGGCGAGCGACTGGTGGATCGCGCTGTGCTCCGAGTCCACCGGGAGGATGGCGGCTCCCTTCGCCTCGGCGCGGGCCACGAGGAGCTCGCCGGCGAGCACGAGCGACTCCTTGTTCGCGAGGCCGATCGCCTTGCCGGCCTCGACCGCGGCGGCGGTGGACCGGAGCCCGGCCCCGCCGGAGATCGCGGCGATCACGAAGTCGACGTCCGGGTCGGTCGCGACGGCGACCGCGCCCGCGTCGCCCGCGAGCACCTCGGTCCCCGCGGGGACGAGCGCGGCGAGCGCGCGAGCCGAGGCCTCGTCGGCGACGGACACCCGCCGCGGCCGGAAGCGGCGGACCTGCTCGGCGAGGCGCGCCACGTTCCTGCCCGCCGCGAGCCCGACGACCTGGAAGCGATCGGGGAAGCGCGACGCCACGTCGAGCGCCTGCACGCCGATGGAGCCGGTCGAGCCGAGGATCGCGACGCGCTTCACGGGGGGATCTCTAGCACGCTCGCGCGCGGGCCGCCGAGAGGGCCCGGCGGGCTACA
The DNA here is from genome assembly GCA_036391435.1 of Anaeromyxobacter sp. Classification (GTDB taxonomy): domain Bacteria; phylum Myxococcota; class Myxococcia; order Myxococcales; family Anaeromyxobacteraceae; genus Anaeromyxobacter. Next base: position 27,327 of record DASVZX010000178.1, read on the forward strand.
GGGGCGCGCGCTCCATCCACGCCGCGCAGAGGTAGACCCAGGGCGCGACGAACAGGAGCGCGTCGATCCGGTCGAGGAGCCCGCCGTGGCCGGGGATGATCCGCCCCGAGTCCTTCACGCCCGCGGCCCGCTTGATCATCGACTCCGAGAGGTCGCCGAGCGGGCCGAGCACCCCGGCGCCGAGCCCCACCACGACCGCGCCGCCCGGCCCGAGCGCCCGCGGGTGGAGGAGCCACAGCACCGCGAGCACGCCCGCGACGCTGCCGACGAGGCCGCCGGCGAATCCCTCCCAGGTCTTCTTCGGCGAGATCCGCTCGTACAGCCTGTGCTTCCCGAAGGCGTGCCCGGCGAAGTAGGCCAGCGTGTCGTTCGCCCACGACGCGACGAAGGCGACGATCACCCACGCCACGTCGAATCGATCGCGCAGCCCGACGAGCGAGGCGATGAGGACCCCGCAGTAGAGCCAGGCCAGGACGACGATCGAGAGCGCGCGGGGGACCTGCTCGAGGGGCGCCCGGCGGAACAGGAACACGATCATCACGCCGACCGTCGCGGCCGCGAGCGCGAGCCCGGACCAGCCCGGCAGGAGCTGCCCGCTCCGCCCGAAGGCGGCCATGAGCGGGATCGCGCCGGCGACCGCGATGCCGAGCGCCTCGGCCGCCCCGATCGCGCCGAACATGAGGACGAGCTCTGACGCGGCGACGGCGGCGGCGGCGCCCGCGAGGCCCGCGAACGGGACGCCCCCCACGACGGTCAGCCAGACCGCGACGGGGAACAGCACCACCGCCGAGCCGACGCGGAGCGCCAGGTTCCGCCGGTTCTTCGGGTCGAGCGCTCCCATCGGCCCCTCACTCGCGCGAGGGGCCGGCGAGCTGCGCCCCCGTGAGCCCGAACCTGCGCTCGCGCGTCTGGTACTCGGCGATCGCGCCGAAGAGCTCCGCGTCGCGGAAGTCGGGCCAGAGCACGTCGGAGAAGACGAGCTCGGCGTACGCGGCCTGCCACAGGAGGAAGTTCGAGATCCGGCGCTCGCCGCTCGTGCGGACGAGCAGGTCGAGCTCGGGCAGGCCGGCCGTCCACAGCGCGGCCTCGAGGTCCTCCTCCTCGAGCGCGGGCCCCTTCGCGCGCGCCGCGGCCCGCGCGGCGGCGACGAGCTCCTGCCGGCCGCCGTAGGAGAGCGCGAGGGTGAGCGTCATGCCCGCGTTCGCCGCGGTCTCCGCGCGCGCGGCGGCGAGCCGCTCGCGCACGAACGGCGGGAGCCGATCGAGGTCCCCGATGGCGTTCAGGCGGATGCCGTTCTCCATCATCTCGCGGCGCTCGGAGTCGAGGTAGTCGGCGAGGAGCTGCATGAGGGCGCCGACCTCCTCGTCGGGGCGGCCCCAGTTCTCCGAGCTGAAGGCGTAGAGCGTGAGCGCCGGGACGCCGACGCGGCGGGCGGCGCGCGTGACGGCGCGGACCGCCTCCGAGCCCTCCCGGTGACCGGCCACCCGGGGGAGCCCCCGGGCCTCGGCCCAGCGGCCGTTCCCGTCCATGATGATCGCGACGTGGCGCGGCAAGGGCCGCGACTTCACGCGCGCTTCCAGCTCCTGGACGAGGCTCCGCTCCGCCACGCGCGGGCTTATAGCACGCCGACGCGGCGCGGCGGCGCCCCCGCGGGCCGGGCCGGGATCCCGCCGGGCGCGCGGTGCGAAACCCACACCTGTGTTTGAATTCGCGCGCCGGGGCTCCTATCCTCGATCCCCGTGCCCCCGCGCCGCGTCGGCCCGTACGAGATCCTCTCCGTGATCGGACGCGGGGGCATCGGCACCGTGTACCGCTCGCGGCACCGCGACAGCGGCCTCCTCGCGGCGCTGAAGGTGCTCGGACCCGCACCCGCGGTGGATGCCACCGCGGCGCGCCGGCTCGCGCGCGAGTACGAGGTGCTCCGCTCGCTCGATCACCCGAACGTCGTGCACGTGTACGACGCGGGGGTTCACGAAGGGTACTCGTTCCTGGCGATGGAGCTCGTCGAGGGGCTCGACCTGCGCCGCTACCTCTCGCCGGTGATCGACGAGGGGCCGATCTCCGACCCGTCCTTCGACGCGCTCGACGCCTTCTCCGGCGCCGCGACGCCGTCGCACGAGGAGCACGGCGCGGAGGCGATCCTGGCCCTCGCGGCGATGATGGACGAGCCGGAGACGGAGCCCGAGGGCTACCCGCGCGCGGCGCTCGCCGCCTTCCCGGGGCCGGAGCCCTCGACGCCCCCCGCCTACGCCCTCTCGCCGGAGGTCCGCGACGCCCTGAACCGGCCGGCGCGCATGCTGCGGCTCCGCGCGGCGCTCCTCCAGGTGGCGGACGCCCTCGTCTACATCCACGAGCGCGGCTTCGTCCACCGGGACATCAAGCCGACGAACATCATGGTGGACGACCGGCGCGTCGCGCGGCTCATGGACTTCGGGCTCGTGCGCGACGCGACCGACGGCCTGTCGACGCTCACCGCCACCGGCCGCGTCGTGGGGACCTACCGCTACATGTCGCCCGAGCAGGCGCAGGGGAAGGCGGTCGACGCGCGGAGCGACCTCTACAGCCTCGGGGTGATCCTCTACGAGCTCCTCGCCGGCGTGCCCCCGTTCGCCGCGAGCGAGCCGGTGAGCCTGTGGCGTCAGATCCTGTCCGCGCGACCGCTCGCGATCTCGACGTGGAACCCGGGCGCGGACGCCGCCCTCGCGCACCTCGCCGAGGCGCTCCTCGAGAAGGATCCCGACCGGCGGCCGCAGTCGGCGGAGGACGTGGTCGAGGCGCTGAGCCGGCGGCCGTCGGCGGCGGCGGGCGCGCACGCGTGAGCGCGCGGGTCGGGGTCGCGGTCGGGCTCGCTCGAGCTCGGGTCCAATGTCCCGCTCCCCCTCCGTCGTACCTCCCCCTTATCCTCCCCGCCGATGTCCGATCTCCCCTCCTCCGCGCTCGACTACCGGACGGTGGTCACCGAGTACTTCCTCGGCCTTCGCGGCTCCGGGCTCATGCTCTCGCCGCTCGACGGGGACGTCGTGGCGGACTGGGAGCGGCGCGGCGTCCCGATCGCGATCGTCTGCCGCGGGCTCCGCCGCGGGCTCGAGGACCTCGCCGAGCGGCGCGCGAGCGGGCCGCGCTCGATCCGTGCGCTCCGCTTCGCGGTCGAGGACGAGTGGGGGGCCTACCGGGCGCAGCGGGTCGGCGACGCGCCGGCCCCGCCGGTCGAGGGGGACGCCGCGGGCGAGCGGCTCGCGCGCGCGCGGGAGCTCGTCGGGGATGGCGGGCGCGACGCGGACGGCCCGGCGCGCGTGGGCTACCGCGCCG
>DASVZX010000179.1:0-9818 GCA_036391435.1 Anaeromyxobacter sp.
CTCCTCCGCGCGCGCCGCCGCGGCGCGGGCGGCCTCGCGCGCCTCGGCCTCGCGGGACGCTCCGTCCGCGACCGCGGCGGCGACCGCCTCGTCGATCTCGCCCCGCGTCTCCTCCTCGCGCTCGGCCATCTCGCGCGCGAGCCCCTCGATCTCGCCCTCGAGCGACCCGATCTGCTGGAGGTGGTCCTGGAGCTCCCGCGAGAGGTCGTCCTCGCGCGCGCGCGCGCCGTCGCGGAACTGCCGGTACTCCTCCTCGAGCAGCCGCAGCCGCTGCTCGCGCTCGCGGATCGCCCCCTCGCGCTCGTCGATGCGCGCCCGGAAGGCCTCGGCGGACTCGCGCGCCGCCTGGGCCGCCTTCTCGCTCCCCTGCTCGGCCTCCGCGAGCGCCGCCTCGAGCTCGGCGACGCGCGCTCCGAGCGACGTCCGCGCCCGCTCGGCCGCGGCGCGCGCCTCGTCGCGCTCGACCTCGAGCGCGCGGACCCGCTCCTCGCGATCGCGGATCGCGGCGTCGCGCTCGTCCCGCACCGCGTCGCGCTCCGCCTCGAGCGTCCGCTGGCGGGCCGCCGCCTCCTCGTGCCGGGCGCGGCCCTCGCGCTCCGCGGCGGCGGCGGACTCCCGGGCCTCGGCGAGGGCCTTCTCGGCGGCGGCGAGCTCCTCGCCGCGGTGCGCCAGCGCCTCGACGAGCTCGCGCTCCCGGGCCTCGAACCGCGCCGCCTCCGCCCGGAGGCTCCGCTCCTGCCGCGCGATCTCCTCCTCGGCCTCGGAGAGCGCGAGCTTGCGATGGGCGAGGTCGTCGTCGCGGCGGCGGACCTCGCGCTCGAGGTCGTGGATGCGGCGCTCGTTCGCCGCGATCATCTCGATGAGCTCCTTCTCCTGCCCGAACTTCTCGAGGAGGAGCCCGTCGATCGACGCCCCGAGCTCGCGCTCCTTCCGCACGAAGGCGTCGCGCGCGTCGGCGAGCCGGCGGAGCAGGTCCTCGACCTGACCCTTCAGCCCCTGGAGCTCGACGTCCTTGTCGTGCATCCGCTCGTCGAACGACGAGAGCTCGCGCTCGCGCACCTCCCAGATCTCGGCGAGCCGCGCGAGCTGCGCCTCGCGCCAGCGCAGGTCGTCGCGGAGCACCTGCGCCCTGCCCTCCGGCGTCGTGAGCAGGTCGCGGCGCGGCGGCGGCCGTCGCCGGTACGACTCCGAGAGGAGCTCGTCGCGGCGCTCCGAGATGGACTGGAAGACGCGGTCGGTGAACAGGCGGTCCTCGTCGGTGAGCGACGCCCGCCGGGGACGCGCCGGCATCGGCGGCGGTCCGTCGCCCGCCGAGGCGAAGCCGGCCCACCCGGCGTCGCGGTCCTCCTCCTCGCCGTCCTCCCGGTCGTCCCCGTCCTCCCGGTCGTCCCCGTCGGCGTCCTCCGCCCCCTCCTCGATGACCGCGTCGTCGGCGCTCTCCACGGGCTCGGGGACGTCGAGGATCCGCGCGGCCAGCGTGCGGAGCGCCTCCATGTCGAGGGGCATCGCGAGGTAACCGTTCGCGGCCCACGGGGTGCGCGCGTGCTCGGCGAGCGCCTCGGGGGGCGTGTCCGACGAGTACAGGACCACCGGCAGCCGCGCGGTCGCCGGGTCGTGGCGCAGCTGGGCGCACAGCGAGAAGCCGGAGAGGTCCGGGAGCTCCGCGCGCACCACGCACAGGTCGGGGCGCCGGCTCGCGATGTCGAGCTCCGCCTCGGCGGCGCTCGCGGCGATGCGCGTCCCGTAGCCGTCGTCGCGGAACACCGACGCGAGGGACAGCGCGAAGGCGCTGTCGGGCTCCACGATGAGGACGCGCTTCGGTTCCATCCGTTGTCGTGCTGGGGTGCGCCCGGCGGGGCGTCGAGTCTATCGCCGGCGCCCGCGCCAATCTAGCCATCGGCCCGGCGCCCGCGTCGCCGGGCGGGGGCGTTGCCGATGGAGGGGGCGCTACCGAAAGTGCGTGCGCGGGCGGCACGCACCGCCCGGGATCACATGCACGCACTTCCACTCCTCGTCGCCGCCACGCTCGCAGCCCCCGCCGGTCCGGCGGAGCGCCTCGCGCCGGAGAACCTGCTCGGCGGCCCGACCCGGACCGTCCTCCGCTACCTCGAGGCGGTGCGACGGGCCGGTCCGCGCGTCCCGTCGGTGCCGAGGGGGAGGGCGCCCGACGCCCGCGAGCGCGACTACGGCGGGGCGAACGCGCTCGTCGCGCCGAGGACCCTCGCGGAGATCGCGCGGCGCGAGGCCGCGGGCGAGGACCACCCCCTCGCCCCCTGGCGCGAGGCGTCCCGCGCGCGCGTGCTCGAGTCCTTCCGGCTCGTGTCCGTCCGCTGGGCGACGCGCGGCGCCGCCGTGGTGACGGTGCTGGAGCGGTTCTGGGAGCCTCCGGCCGAGGCGCTCGCGCGCCAGATCTCCGAGTACCTCGTCGGCCGCGTCGACGGGCAATGGAGGATCGTGGACCGCCGGCGAGGGGGCGCCTTCGACGACGCGGCGATCGACGCGACCTACGCAGGATTCTTCGACGCCCCGCCGGCCACCCGCTAGATTGCGGGGGCATGGGCCGCCGCACCCTCGTCGTGGGCGACGTCCACGGCTGCCTCCACGAGCTCGACGAGCTGCTCCGGACCGCGGAGTACGCTCCGGGCCGCGATCGGCTGGTCTTCCTCGGGGATCTCCTCGATCGCGGCCCCGATCCGGTCGGCGTGGTGCGGCGGGTCCGCGAGCTCGGCGCCGAGTGCGTCCTCGGGAACCACGAGGAGAAGCACGTCCGCTACGCCGCGCACGAGGCGCGGCGCAGCGAGGACCCCGGCTACCGGATCCCGATGAAGCGCTTCGACGCGCGGCGGGCGGCGGAGCACGCGCGGCTCACGCACGACGACCTCATCTGGCTCTCCCGCCTGCCCCGCGTCGTGTCGCTGGGGGACGGCTGGGTCGCGGTCCACGCGGGCTTCGTGCCGGGGCTCCCCATCGCCGCGCAGCCGCCCGACTGGACGATCCGCCTCCGCTACGTCGACGCGGCGGGCGCCCCCGTCCCGCGCGCGCGCGGCGACGCGCGCGAGCCCGGCGTCCGGCCCTGGGCGGCCGCCTGGACCGGCCCGGAGTCCGTCGTCTACGGCCACTTCCCGCAGCGGCTCGACCTGCCGAAGCGCGACGAGCCCGCGCCGGGCGTCGTCTGCCTCGGGATCGACACCGGCTGCGTCTACGGCGGACGGCTGACGGCCCTCGTGCTGCCCGGCCAGGAGATCGTGCAGGTGCCCTCGACGGTCCACGCGCGGACGCGCGTGCTCGTGGCGGAGGACTGAGGACCCGCTCCGCCCGGGCGCTCCCCGTGAACGCGCCCGAGCCCGTGCCCGAGCCCGGATGTTCCTCGCGTCGCGGTCGCGGTCGGGGTCGCGGTCGGGGTCGCGGTCGAGGTCGCGGGTCGAGGTCGAGGTCGAGGTCGAGGTCGGGGTCGGGGTCGAAGTCGCGGTCGACCTCGCAGCGCCCCTCACCCGACGCTCGCCGCCGCGAGGACCTCTCCGCGCCGCTCCTTCGCCCGGACCACGTCCGCCTCGTACTTGAGGACGAGGTTCAGGGTGTCGTCGAGCAGCGCCGGGTCGAGCCGATCCGCGTTCAGGACCGCGAGCGCACGCACCCAGTCGAGCGTCTCGGAGATCGACGGGGGCTTGCGCAGGTCGAGCGTGCGCAGCTTCGAGACCGCCGCGACGACGGAGCGCGCGAGCGCCTCCGCCGCCTCGGGCACGCGCGCGCGGACGATCGCGAGCTCCCGCTCGCGCGCGGGGAAGTCGATGTGCAGGTGCAGGCACCGGCGCTTCAGGGCGTCGGAGAGCTCGCGCGACGCGTTCGAGGTGAGCACCACCCGCGGCACGTGCCGCGCCCGGATCGTGCCGATCTCGGGGACGGTGACGGCCCAGTCGGAGAGCACCTCGAGCAGGAACGCCTCGAGCTCCGGGTCCGCCTTGTCGATCTCGTCCACGAGCAGGAGCGCGGGCGCGTCGCTCGAGATCGCGCGGAGGATCGGGCGGGGGAGCAGGAAGCGCTCGGAGAAGAAGACGTTCCCCTCCGCCGCGATCGCGTCGGCCGCCTCGGCGAGCCCCTTCGCGCCGCGCACCGCCTCCCCGATCCGGCCGGCGAGGAGCTGCGTGTACAGGAGCTGCTTCGCGTACTCCCACTCGTAGAGCGCCTTCGCCTCGTCGAGCCCCTCGTAGCACTGGAGCCGGACGAGGTCGCGGCCCGACGCCTGCGCGAAGGCGCGGCCGAGCTCGGTCTTCCCCACACCGGCGGGACCCTCGACGAGGATCGGCTTCTCGAGCCGGTCGGCGAGGTACACCGCCGTCGCGATCTCCCGCGACGGCAGGTAGCCGGCCCGGGCGAGGGCGCCGGACGCCTCATCGAGTGACGCGAACACGGGACAAGCGTAACCCGTGGCGAGGGTCCGAGCACACCCTGACTCCCCGTCGACCGACTCTTTTACCGGATCGTCCCGGCACGGGGGCGTGTAACTCCTCGAATTTTCGGGCCCCCTACCCTCGCGGACGACGGCACGCGGCTTGAAGAACCGAGCCGCGAGTCCCGCCGGAGGCCGATCACGGACCCTGTCATGCAGACGCTCCCGTCTCAACGCTCGCTCTGCAGGGCCACCTCCCGTCACACGTCCAAGCCGCGGCCAGATCGGAAGCGCGGCTCCTCCCCCCGCAGGCCGTCACGGTGACGGCCCGCGGAGCGTCGTAGTCCGGCGCGACGAGCGCCATGCTGGAGAGGCCGCGAGATCCTCGCGGCCTTTCGCTTTCCGGGCCTAGATGTCGATGTGCACCTTCAGCGGCCCGCCGGTCACGTCGATCACCTCGGCGAACGCGCCCCGCGGCCCGCGCACGAACCGCAGCGTCGCGCGCGCCGGGCCGACGCGCAGCCCCTGGAGGACGATCTCGTCGAGCCACGGCGGGAGGTGCGGCGCGCTCACGCGCAGCCTGCCGGACGGCGCGTCGGGGAACAGGCCGAGCGCGCCCCGCAGGAGCAGGAACCACGCCGCCGACGACCACGCCTGCGGCGAGCAGGCGACGGGATAGTGCACCGGGAACTCGCCCGCGTCGCGGGGGAGGCCGCAGAAGAGCTCGGGCAGCCGCAGGCCCCGGAAGTGCTGGGCCGCCTGCCACAGGCCGGTGAACACCACGCCGGCCTCGCGCGTGGCGCCGTAGCTCGCGAGCCCCATCGCGCAGAGCGCGTTGTCGTGCGGCCAGACGGTGCCGTCGTGGTACGAGAGCGGGTTGTAGGCCGGCTGGTCCGCCGCGAGCGTCCGGATCCCCCAGCCGCTCCACATCGCCGGCGCGAGGAGCGATCGCGCCACCGCCTGGGCCCGCTCCGCGCCCGGCACGCGCGAGAAGAGCAGGTGGCCGGGGTTCGAGGTGACGGCGTCGACGCGCCGGCCCTCGCGGTCGAGCGCGATGGCGTAGGTGCCCCGCTGCTCCATCCAGAACCGCGCCTCGATCAGCTCGGCGTGCGCCCGCGCCGCCGTCCGCAGCCGCAGGGCGTCGTCGCCGCGGCCGCGCCGGACGTAGAGGTCCGCCATCCGGCGCCGCGCGTCCACCGCGTATCCCTGCACCTCCACGAGCGCGATGGGCGGGTCGGCCGGGCGGCCGTCGGCGAACGGCACGCCGTCGTGGGAGTCCTTCCAGCCCTGGTTGCGGAGCCCGCGCGGCGTCCGGCGCTCGTACGTGACGAGCCCGTCGTGCGCCGCGGTCTGGCGGTCGAGCCAGCCGAGGGCGGCCTCGGCCGCCGGCAGGAGGGCGTCCACCGTCTCGCGGTCGGCGGTCCAGCGCTCGTACTCGTCGAGCAGCACGAGGAAGAGCGGCGTCGCGTCCGCCGAGCCGTAGTACGGCGAGTGCGGGACCTCGCCCGCGGCCGCCATCTCGCCGAACCGGATCTCGTGGGGGATCTTGCCGGGCTCCTCGTCGCGCGACGGATCGTCCTGCCGCCCCTGCAGGCGGGCGAGGAAGCGGAGCGCGTCGCGCGCCACCTCCGGCGTCGCGAGGAGCGCCTCGAAGCCGGTGATGAGCGCGTCGCGCCCGAACGGGCACGTGTACCAGGGGATCCCGGCCGACACGACCGGCTCGCCGAAGTGGTAGACGGTGAGCGCCTTGAGGTCCGCGACCGCCTGCGCGAGCCCACCCGTGAACGTCTCGTTCGACGCGCGGAAGCGGGTCGCCTGCTCCGCCCAGGCGGCGTACGCGCCGTGGGTCTCCCGCGCCCGCGCCTCGAAGGCGCGCGGCGCCCGCGTGGGCAGCGGTCGCTCCTCGTCCGCGCTCGCGCTCGGCGACCGCGCGGACCGCTCGATCCCCGCCGCGACGAAGAACGAGACCTCGACGCGCTCCGCCGGCTCGAGGTGGAAGTCCACGCGGGCGCCGCGACCGCCCATGCGGCCGATGTGCGCGGCGCCGCGGCCGTCCCGCCCGACGCCGTCCACCCGGACCTCCGTCGCGTAGCGGCGGCCGTCGCGGCCGTCGTAGCGGAGCACCGCGAGGCCGTCCTCCACCACCGGCGCGTGGTATAGGCCGCGCGCCGACCGGTGCGCGCCGCGCACCTCGAAGACGTCGGCGAAGTCCGCCGCCCACGCGAGCTCCACCCAGAAGTCGATCGGCCGCTCGAGGAAGTTGGTGAGCGCGAGGCGGTCGACGAGGACGTCGTCGATGAGCATGTCGCGCCGGAGGTGGACGAAGTTGACCGGCTCCCGCCCGAGGAGGTCGCCGACGTGGAGGCTCGTCACCGTGAAGTCGATCTGCGCGACGTAGTCCGCGGTGACCTGCGAGGAGAGCACGAGGGGCGGGCCGCCCTTCACGGAGAGCCGCCAGGCGGAGAGGTGGCGCGTGTCGGTGAGGAAGAGCCCCAGGTCGCGCGCGCCGGCGGGCGCCACGTCGCCCATCGCGTTCGCGACGAGGAAGAGGTTCCCGCGCTTGAGGACGAGCTTCTCGACCCCAGTCGCCTCGGGCTGCAGCGACGGGTCGGCGTAGCCGAGGAGGTCCTCGGGCCGGGGCGGGGTCACGGCGCGAGCGTCGTCCACCCGTCCCCCGTGACCTCGCGGCCCAGCTCCGCGCCGCGCAGCGCCGCCATGGACCGCCGGTACACGTCGAGGTACTCGCCGGCCATGCGCGTCGCGGAGAAGCGCTCGCGCGCGCGGGCCTGGATGGCGCGCCGGTCGAGCGACGCGGCGCGCAGGAGGGCGTCGGCCATCTCGTCCGGCCCGGAGACGAGGAACCCGTCCGCGCCGTCGACCACGATCTCCGGCACCGCGCCCATGGGCTCCGCGACGACGGGGCACCCGGCGAGCAGCGCCTCGATCATCACGAGCCCGAACGGCTCCTCCCAGCGGAGCGGCACGAGGAGCGCGCGGCTCGCGGCGAAGAGCCGCCGCTTCGTCTCGAGATCCGCGCCCGGCACCCAGGTCACCCCGGGGGTGCGCAGCGCGGGCTCGAGCACGCGCTCCTCCCAGCCGGGCGGCCCGCCGTCCGCGTGCGCCCGCCCGGCCACGACGATCGGCACCCCGGCCCGGCGCGCCGCCTCGATGGCGACGTCGGGCGCCTTGCACCACGCGAGCCGGCCGAGGAAGAAGGCGGCCTCCCCGCCCCGCCCGCACGCCGGGTACATCTCCGGGTCGAGCCCGTGGTGCACGACCAGGCCGACGGGCGGCCGCGCGAGCGCCGCCTGGCGCGCGGAGATCGCCACCCGCACCACGGCGGGGATGGAGTCGTAGAACCGCTGGAGCGAAGGATCGGGCGCGTGGTGCAGCGTGTACACGACGGGCGCGTCCACGTCGCCGGCGAAGGCGAGGAACGCGGGGAGGTGCGCGTGCACGACGTCGAACCCGCCCTCCGCGATCTCCGCCGCGGCGAAGCGCGCGTGCAGGAGGCCGGCGTACGGATCCGGCGGCCACACGGCGGCGGGGAAGCGCGCGCGCAGGCCCGGGACGCGCGAGTCGCCCGTCGCGAAGACGGTCACGTCGTGGCCGAGCCGCTCGAGCGCGACCGCGAGCGCGTGCACCACCAGCTCCGTCCCGCCGTAAGCGGGCGGCGGCACCGCCACGAACGGCGTCGAGACGAGGGCGATTCGCACCTCACAAGGCTAGGGGCGATCCACCCACCGGACCAGCGCGGGCTCGCGGCGCGCCGGCGTGGGCGCGTGTAGGCGCCGCGCCCGCCCGCCGCGTCGCCGGGGCGCCGGGCGACGGAGCCCGTGTTCGCTCGCCGGGGTCCGGGGTAGACTTCCGGGCCATGGAAGGCCAGGGTCCGCTCAGCGAGGAGATGTTCCATTCGTTCCTGCAGCTCGCGGTGAAGCGGCAGGCGAGCGACGTCCACTTCGAGGTGGGCTATCCGCCGACCTACCGCGTGTTCGGCGAGCTGCTCGCGGCGAAGTACCCGCCGCTCACGCACGCCGACACCGAGGCGATCGCGAACTTCGTGCTCCAGGCGCCGGGCGCCGGCTTCACGCCGCTCGACTTCCGCGAGGTGGACCGGAGCTACTCGCTGCCCGGCGTCTCGCGGTTCCGCGCCTCCATCTTCAAGCAGCGCGGGAGCTGGGGCGCGGTGATGCGGACCATCCCCTTCCAGATCCCCGACTTCGAGACGCTGAACCTCCCCGCCGTCGTGAAGACCATCGCGGAGGCCCGGCGCGGCCTCGTGTGCGTGACGGGCGCGACGGGCAACGGCAAGTCCACCACGATCGCGACGCTCATCGACTACATCATCCGGCAGGAGCGGCTCCACGTCGTCACCGTGGAGGACCCGATCGAGTTCATCTTCGCGGGCGGCAAGGGGCTCGTCATCCAGCGCGAGGTGGGCTCGGACACCGCGAGCTACTCCGACGCGCTCCGCGCGGCGCTGCGGCAGGACCCGGACATCATCATGGTCGGCGAGCTGCGCGACCGGGAGGCGGCCGACATCTGCCTCAAGGCCGCGGAGACCGGACACCTCGTCATCACCTCCCTCCACACGCCCGACGTGCCGCGCGCGATCGGCCGCCTCGTCGGGCTCTTCCCCGCCGAGGAGCAGGACAACGTGCGCGCGCGCCTCGCCGACAACCTGCAGGCGGTGATCGCGCTGCGGCTCCTCATGCGCGCCGACGCCACCGGGCTCATCCCGGCGGTGGAGGCGCTCCTCGCCACCTCGAGCGTGCGCGAGCTCATCCGCGACGGCTCGAAGATCACCGAGCTGAAGGGCTACATGGAGACCGCCGGGGCGGACCTCGGCATGCACAGCTTCGACCAGTACCTCTACAAGCTGCACGAGACGAAGCGGATCTCCCTCGACTCCGCCCTCGCCAACGCCACGAACCGCGCCGACCTCGAGCGACGGATCATGATGGAGACAGGAGGCCGCTCCGCGTGAGCCCCGCCGGCGCCGCACCGGCGTCGCGCGTTCTCGTGGTGGGTCAGGACGCCGACGTCTCGATCGCGCTTCACCTGCACCTCGAGCGGGCGGGCTTCGGCGTGTTCTGCGTGCCGGGCCCGCACGAGGTGGAGGCGATCGCGCGCGCCGTGGCGCCCCACGTGATCGTGCTCCTCCTGCCCGCCGCGCCCGACGGGACCTGGGGCGGCGCCCTCACGATGGCGCAGAACGCCGCGAAGGTGGGCGTGCGCGTGGTGATGGTCGCCCCGTCGCGCGAGGTCGTGGAGCCGCTCGCCGCCGTCGCCGGCGCGGAGCGCGCCCTCGCCCGCTCCGAGGTCCTCTCGAGGCCGCTCATCGTCGTCGAGCGCGGCGTCGGGAGCGGGCTCGCCGGCGTCCCACCGCCCGCCGCCCCGCCCTCCACCGCCGCCGCGGCCGCCCGCCCCG
>DASVZX010000180.1:0-8074 GCA_036391435.1 Anaeromyxobacter sp.
CCGCTCGCCCCCGCGCGGGACCAGCTGATGGACGCGCTCGGGGGCGGCGGCGCCGCCGCGCTGGCCCGGCTCCTCGCGCGGCCGCGCCCCTGCCCCACGCCCTGGTCTCCCGCCTCGCTGCGCGACGCGCTCGCGCGCCACGTCCCGGGCGAGACCGAGCGCGTGCTCGCGCGCGCCGCCGCCGCGGCGCAGGGACGGATCGCGGTGCACGGCGTCGAGGTGGACGTCGCGCGCGGGGGCGGCACCGACTGGCAGCTCGATCCGTTCCACGGCGGCCGGTTCGCGGGGTGGGCCCCGTCGCTCGATCTACCGGCGGCGCCCGGGCTCGACCCCAAGCTGGCGTGGGCGATCGGGCGCGGCGAGCAGTGGGTGGCGCTCGCGCAGGGAGCGGTGCTCGATCCTCGCCGGGGCGACGCCTTCGCCCAGGCGCTCTCGGCCTCCGTCCGCGACTTCGTCGTGCAGAACCCGGTCGGGCGCGGCGTCCACTGGACGTCCGCGATGGAGGCCGCGCTGCGGGCGTGGAACCTCGTCCTCGCCCTCTGGATCCTCTCCGCCCGAGGGGGCCCGGAGCCGGCGTTCGCGCTCGAGGCCGCGCGCCTCCTCGTGTCGACCGGGCGCTTCGTCCTCGCCCACCTCGAGGACGACACGGCCGTCCCGAACAACCACCTCGCGGCCGACTGGCTCGGCCTCCTCGCCTGCGCCGAGGGGCTCCCCGAGTGGCCCGAGTCCGCGCGCTGGCGCGCCCTCGCGCTCGACGGCCTGCGCGCGGCCCTGGCCGCCCAGGTGAACGACGACGGCACGAGCTTCGAGGGCTCCGTGCCGTACCAGCGGCTCGCGGCGGAGCTCTTCGCGACCGGCCTCGCGCTCGGGCACGGCGCCCGCCGGCCGCTCGGCTCCGCCTACGCGCGCCGCCTGCGCGCCCTGTTCGCGTCGACGCGGGCGCTCCTGTCCTCCGGGGGCGACCTCCCGCAGATCGGCGACAGCGACTCGGGACGGGTCCTCGCGCTCGCCGCGCGCCGCCCGACCGAGGGCGGGTACCTGCTGCCCCTCGGCGCCGCGCTCCTGCGCCACCCCTCGCTCCTCGTCCGCGGGGGCGCGGCCGACGCCGCCGAGGTCGCGTGGCTCCTCGGCCCGCGCGCCCTCGACGCGCTCGCCCGGGCGCGGCCCGGCCGGCCGCCCGCGAGCGCGTCGTTCCCGGACGGCGGCTTCCACGCGCTGCGGCGCGGCGCCCTCGAGGCGTTCGTCTCCTGCGGTCCGAGCGGCCAGCGCGGCATCGGCGGCCACTCGCACAACGACAAGCTCTCGCTCGAGCTGTACGTGGCGGGCGCGCTCGCGGTGTGCGATCCCGGCACCGGGAGCTACACCGGCGATCCCGAGCTGCGGGACGCGCTCCGCTCGACGCGCGCGCACGCCACGCTCGCGGTGGACGGGCTCGAGCAGTCCCCCATCCCGCCCGAGCGTCCCTTCGCGCTGCCGGACGCGGCGGACGCGCGGCTCGTCGAGTTCGAGCCCTGGGGCGTCGCCGCCCGGCTCGTCGGCGAGCACCGCGGCTTCGCCCGCGCCGGCGTCGTCCACCGCCGCGAGGTCGCGCTGACCGAGCAGGGCGCGGTCGTCGTCGACCGGCTCGTCGGGGGCGGCGCGCACCAGGTCGAGCTCCGCTGGCCCTTCGCGTCGCCGCTCGCCCGGGTGCGCGCCCTGTCGCCCGGGGAGGCCGCCGCCCTCGCGCGGCTCGCGCGCGCGGCGCGGCTGCGCCGCCCCGTCGACTCGGCGACCGCGGTCGAGGTCCCGCTCGGCGCCGCCGGCCGGCTCGTGGTGGCCTTCGCCTGCCCGCCGGGGCTCGCGCCCGCGATCGAGCCGTCGCTCCGGTCGCCCGGGTACGGCCGCGTCGAGGAGGCGTCGGCCGCGGTGGTCGCCGGCGCCGTCTCCTGTCCCGCCGTGCTCACGACGCTCCTCCTCCACCTCCCCGCCGGGAGCGCCGCCCCGTGAGCGCGGGGCTCGCCGGCCCGGCGCCGCGCGAGGACCCGCTTCGCGCGCTCCTCGAGCGGATCGCGGCGCGGAGCGCGCGCGTCGCCGTCGTCGGCCTCGGGTACGTCGGGCTCCCGCTCGCGCTCGCGTTCGCGCGGCGCGGCGGGCTCCGGGCCCTCGGGGTGGACGTCGACGCCGCCCGGGCGACCGCCGTCGCGGCGGGGAAGAGCCCGCTCCGCCACGTCGGCGCGGCCGCCGTCGAGGAGGCGGTCCGCGCCGGCCGCCTCGACGCGACGACCGCGCTCTCGCGCGCCGCGGGCTGCGACGCGGTCCTCGTGTGCGTCCAGACGCCGCTCCGCCGCGGCGGGGAGCCGGACCTCTCCTTCGTGACCGCGGCGGCCGAGGCGCTCGGGCCCGTGCTCCGCTTCGGCCAGCTCGTCGTGCTCGAGTCGACGGTCCCGCCGGGCACGACCGACGACGTGGTGCGCCCCATCCTCGAGCGCGCGAGCGGGCTGCGCGCGGGCCGCGACTTCTTCCTCGCGTTCTCCCCCGAGCGCGAGGACCCGGGCTCGGGGATCCCGACGGCCGTCATCCCCCGCCTCGTCGCGGGGTACGGGCCCGCGAGCCTCGAGGCGGCCCTCGCGCTGTACCGGGCGGCGTTCGAGACGGTCCTGCCCGTGTCGTCGCTCCGGGTCGCCGAGCTCGCGAAGCTCCACGAGAACGCGTTCCGCGCCGTGAACGTCGCCCTCGCGAACGAGCTCAAGGCGCTCTGCGAGCGGATGGGGCTCGACGTGGACGAGGTGATCGACGCCGCCGCGACGAAGCCCTTCGGGTTCATGCCGTTCCGGCCGGGCCCGGGGCTCGGCGGGCACTGCATCCCCGTCCACCCGTTCTACCTCGCGTGGACCGCGCGCGCGCACGGCGCGAGGACGCGCCTCGTCGAGCTCGCCGCGGAGCTGAACCTCGAGATGCCGCGGCACGTCGTCCGCCGCACGCGCGACGCGCTGCGCGCGCGCGGCCGGCCGCTCGACGGCGCCCGGATCCTGATCCTCGGCGTCGCGTACAAGCGCGGCGTGGAGGACGTCCGCGACAGCCCGGCGCTGCGGATCCGCGAGCTCCTCCTCGAGCGCGGCGCGATCGTCGCCTACCACGACCCGCTCGTCCCCCGGGTGCGGGGCGGCGCCGGGGGGCTCGATCTCGTCTCGGTCCCGCTCACCGACGAGGCGCTCGGGTCCGCCGACGCCGTCGTCGTCGCGACCGACCAGCCCGGCGTCGACTGGGACCGCGTCGTCGCCCGGGCCCCGCTCGTCGTCGACGCGCGGAACGCCTGCCGCGAGGTCGCGATCGGGCGCGAGAAGATCGTGAAGGCGTAGCCCGCGGGTCCCCGGCGGCGCCCGGCGCCGCGCCGTGCTAGGTACGGGGAATGGTCCCCGTCGCCCTCGCCCTCGCCGCAGCCCTCGCCGCCGCGCCGGCCTCCCCGCCGCAGGCGCCTCCGGGCGGAGGCGGCCCGTCCGCCGGCGCCCCCGACCCGCGGCTCGACGTCCTCGCCGCGATGACGGCCGAGCTGACCCGCTCGCGCGAGCGGCTGAGGCTCGCCGGCCAGGAGGCCCCCTACTTCGTCGCCTACCAGGTGAAGGAGGTCGCGAAGAGCGAGATCGAGGGGCGCTACGGCGCGGTGTTCGACGACGCCTCGAAGCGCGACCGGACCCTGTACGTCGACGTCCGCGTCGGCTCCTACGAGCTCGACTCCTCCGGCCCGGCGGAGCAGGCGATCCTCCTCGGCGACGACGGCCCGAGCTGGTACGCGCCGAAGGACGCGCCGCTCGACGGCGACACCGCCGCGCTCCGCAACGCGCTGTGGCTCGCGACCGACGAGCGCTACAAGGACGCGCTCGCGAGCTACTACAAGCGGCGCTCGCGCGACGTGTACCGCACCGACGACCCGGACCGCGCGCCGAGCTTCTCGCGCGAGCCGCCGATCCGGCACGTGGACCCGCCGGCGCCGGCGCCGTTCGACCGGGAGCGCTGGAAGGCGGTCGCGCGCGACGCGACGGCGCTCTTCCGGCCGCACCCGGCGATCTTCGACTCGTCGGTGAAGGTGATCGCCGAGAAGCAGACCCGCTGGTTCGCCTCCTCCGAGGGGACGCAGCTCGTGACGGAGCAGGCGATCTACGGGCTCCACGTGGCGGCGGTGGCGCGCGCGCCGGACGGCCAGCTCCTCGAGGACGGGCGCGACTTCTACGTGCACGCGGAGGCCGAGCTCCCCTCCCCGGCGGCGGTGCAGGACGCCGTCCGCAAGGTCATCGCCGAGCTCGAGGCGCTCCGGGCCGCGCCCGCCGTGGACCCGTACACGGGGCCCGCGATCCTCGAGGCCGAGGCCGCGGGCGTCCTGTTCCACGAGGCGGTCGGCCACCGGCTCGAGGGCGAGCGGCTCGAGGACGACAAGGACGGCCAGACGTACAAGGGACAGATCGGGCAGCAGGTGCTCCCGCCCTTCGTCACGATCGTCGACGACCCGACGCTCGCCCGCGCCGCCGGCACCCCGCTCAACGGGACCTACGCGTTCGACGACCAGGGCGTCCCGGCGCGCCCGACCGTGCTCGTGAAGGACGGGAAGCTCGTCTCCTACCTGCTGTCGCGCAAGCCGGTGAAGCCGTTCGAGCGCTCCAACGGCCACGGCCGCAGCCAGGGCGCGCGTCCCCCCATGGCGCGGATGGCGAACCTCGTCGTCGAGTCCTCGCGCCGGGTGCCGATGGCGGAGCTGAAGAAGCGGCTCATGGCGGAGGCGCGCCGGCAGGGGAAGCCGTACGGCCTCGTGATCCGCGACATCCAGGGCGGCAACACGAACACCGCGTCCTACGGGTACCAGGCGTTCAAGGGGACGCCGCGGCTCGTGTACCGGGTGGACGCGAGGACCGGCCAGGAGGCGCTCGTGCGCGGGGTCGAGCTCGTCGGGACCCCGCTCGCGAGCGTGAACAAGATCCTCGCCACCTCCGATCGGCCGCGCGTGTTCAACGGCTACTGCGGCGCGGAGAGCGGGTACGTGCCGGTGTCCACGGTCGCGCCGGCCGTCCTCGTCGGCGAGATCGAGCTGCAGCGCGTGGCGCGCGCGAACGAGCGGAGCCCGATCCTGCCCTCGCCCTGGGCGAGCGAGCCCGCCGAGGGCGCGGCGCCGGGGGCGGCGCGATGAAGCGGGTGCCCCTCCCGCCCCTCGAGGCCGTGCTCGGCGTCTCCCGCCGCGCCGCCCTCGACGCCTTCGCCGGGCGGGGCTGGCGCCCCTGGGTGACGCCGATCGGCCTCGACGCGGAGCGGCGCAGGATCCTGAACGTGGACCTCTCCGAGCCGGACGTCGCGCTCCTCGACGAGGGCGACGCGAAGGCGGTGGCGCACGTCGAGGGCGATCGCGAGGGGATCGTGACGCACGTCGAGGTGGTCGGGGCGGAGCCCGTGGACCCGGTCGGCGTCGCGCTCGCGCTCCTCGGCGAGGTGGGGCCGCCCCGGACCGGCGGCGGCGCGGAGGCGCGCACGTGGGTGTGGGGCCCGGAGTCCGGCGCGCGGAAGACGATCGCCGGCGAGCCGGTGCGGCTGTGGGTCTGCGCGGAGCGCGCCTACGGCGACCGGCTCTGGCTCGTCGCGACGCTGGTGCGGCGCGACTGACGGGCAGCCCGGCTCGATCGCGCCCGGCGGCCCGTCACCTCCTCCACCCCTGCCAGACCACGTAGCGCCGGAAGTCGGCGGCGAACTCGGCGTCGCTGATCCCGATGGCCTCGCGGAACGCCGCCGGGAACCTGAGCCCCTCCCCCATCCTCGCGAGCACGGCGTTCACGCGATCCTCGCCGTAGCGCGCGATGAGGAACTCCGCCGCGTGGTACGCGGCCCCGTACACGATGTCCGACTGGTCCTGGTAGATGGGATCGGAGTCGACGATCGGATCGCCGTACGCGGCGACCGGCGCGCGCGGGCCGCGGCCGTCCCCGCTCGGCTCGCCGAAGCCGGCGCCCGGCAGGGTGCGCTCGTAGAACTGCCAGAGCTGCTCGACGCCGGGGAACCGGTAGCCCTGCCCGGCGGTGTACGTCGCGAGGCCCTCGCTGAACCAGCGCGGGATCTCCTTGAACATCCAGGTGAGGTCGTTCCCGGCGAGCTGGTACATGGCGCAGTGGGTGAGCTCGTGGGTGAGGAGCTCCTCGAGCTTGCGGTCGGAGACGCCGAGGAGGCCCCAGCTGCGCGGCGACTGCAGGTCGATCGTCTGGTACCGCGCCCAGGCGCGCAGCCAGTCGTAGCCGGGGCGCTGCACGGCGTCCTCGAGCGCGGCGTGGCTCGGGTGGATCGTGATGGTGACGGGCTGCCCGAGCGCGCCCCAGCGCCGCACGCGCGGCGCGGCGCGCGCGAGGATGCGCGCCACCTGCGCGGCGGCGGCGTCGTCGCCCGGCGTCCAGCGGAGCCGGAACCGGGCGTCGGCGACCGCGACGTCGCGGGTGCGCACCGGCTCCGCCCCTGCCTGCCGGTGGGCGCAGCCCGCGAGGAGCGCGAGGGCGAGGACCAGGGCGGGCCGAGCCACGCGTCAGGTCTACCCGCCCGGCGCCGGGCGAGGCAAGCCGGGCGCCCGGGCGAGGTGGAGCAGGAGTGGGGCGAGGTGGGTGAGATCCCGCACCGCGCCCACCGCGCCGGCGGCCCGGCCGAACCCGAGCACCGGCACCGGCGCGAGCGTGTGGTTCCGCGTCGAGAGGTCCTCCACGTTGCCGTGGTCGCTCGCGACGACGAGCGCGTCGTCCGGCCCGAGCCGGACGAGGAGCGCGCGCAGGAGGCGGTCGAGCCGGGAGAGCGCGTCGCCGGCGCGCTCCATGGAGCGCGCGTGCCCGGCCTCGTCCGTCTCGAAGAACTCGAAGAGCGCGAGGTCGTGCGCGCGGGCGATCCCGTGCAGGATCTCCGCTGCCTCCTCCGGCGTGCGCGCCGGCACGTCGGCGCCGCGCGCGCGGGCGCGCTCGCCCGTCACGTCGTGCGTGAGCGCCCGGCCGGCCTTCGCGTCCGCCCAGGTGCGGAACGCGCCGTCCGCCGCCGCGTACGCGACGGTCGTCGCGGCGGGGCGCGCGCGGCGGCGGCCGAGCTCGAACTCGGGCGCGCCGTCCGCCGGGAGCCCGAGCGCGCGCAGGTACGCCACCGGGTACGCGTTCGCGAAGGCCGCGCGCCGCCCGGCCGCGGCGAGCGCGCGGAACAGCGACGCGCGGCGCAGGATCTCGCGGAGCGCCGCGTTCGGGAAGCCCAGGACGTGCCGCCCGAGCGCGCGCGGCGCGTTCTCGCCGGTGAGGATCGTCGTCTGGCCCGTCGCCGACTGCGGGCGGCCGGGGACGCCGAGGCGCGCGTCGGCGAGCACGGCCCGTCCGCCGGCGGGCAGCGCCGACCCGCTCCCGTCCTCGAAGCGCGAGAGGAGGAAGTCGCCGCGCGCGAGCGGGTTCCGGTCGGGATCCCGCGGGCCCGCCCCCACGCCGTCGACGAAGACGAAGACGACCGTCACCGGCGGATCATACCGTCCGCGCGCCCCGGGCGCCGGACGCGGAAGCCGCTGTGCCGCGCACCGCCGGGAGCGGTAGGCTTCGGCCGGATGCCCCGCCTCCCCGGCTTCGGCCCGGACTGCACGATCACCTTCGACGGCGAGGCCGTCCCGGCGCGCGCCGGCGAGCCGGTCGCGACGGCGCTCCTCGCCGCGGGGCGCGTCGTGGTCTCGCGCAGCGCGAAGTACCACCGCCCGCGGGGAGCGTTCTGCCTCGCGGGATCGTGCGGCACCTGCCTCGTCCGGGCCGGCGGGCTCCCGAGCCAGCGGGCCTGCCGGACGCCGTGCCGCGACGGGCTCGCGATCGAGACCCAGAACGCGATCCCGGACGCGCGGCACGACCTCCTCGGCGTCATCGACCCGCTCACGCCCCGGGGGCTCGATCACCACCACCTCGCCACGTGGAGCGCCGTCGCGAACCGCGCGGCGGTCGCGGTCGCGCGCCGCCTCGCCGGGCTCGGGACGCTGCCCGACGCGGCCGCCCTCCCCGCCGCCCGGGCCGCGGGGCCGGTCCGCGAGGAGGCCTGGGACGCCCTCGTCGTCGGCGCCGGGCCGGCGGGG
>DASVZX010000181.1:0-32968 GCA_036391435.1 Anaeromyxobacter sp.
GCGCGTGTCCTCGGGGCCACGCGCGCGCGGATCTTTCCGGCCCGGCTGCGTCCCGCCGCGGGCACGCCCGGTGCAATCCGGACCCTCGAACCCGCACCACCGAGGAACCGATGCCCCGCGTCTACCTGCCCCTGCTGCCGCTCCCCCTCCTCGCCGTCCTCGTCGCGATCTCGGCCTGCACCCGGCCCCGCTCCGAGGAGGTGAGCCACGTCATCCCGCCGCCCGCGCTCGCCGCGCTGGCGACGGCGGAGAAGCCCGCCGCGCCCGCGGCCGCCCCGGCGCCCGCCGCGCCGAAGGACGACGCGCCCTCCGCCGAGGAGGTGAAGGCGTTCGAGAAGCCGGTCCCGAAGTGAGCCATCCGTGAACGAGCCCGGACGCACCCGCGCCCGGACGGACGCCAGGCCCGGGCTCGGGCTCGGGCTCGTTCACGGGACCTACGCCCACCGCAGCTCCGCGGTGAAGTGCCGGAGCGTGCGCGCCTGCCGCTCGATGCGGACGCCGCGCACCTCCGGCGCGCGCGCCTTCACGTCCGCGATCACTTCGGCCGCGTAGTCGAAGTGGCTCTGCGTGTACACCCGGCGCGGGAACGCGAGGCGGACGAGCTCCATCGACGCGTGCGTCTCGGTGCCGTCGTCGAGCCGCTTGCCGAACATGACCGACCCGATCTCGACGCCGCGGATGCCTCCCTCCAAATAGAGCGCGAGCGACAGCGCCCACGCCGGGTAGTCCTCCGGCGCGAGGTGCGGGAGGAACGCGCGCGCGTCGAGGTAGACGGCGTGCCCGCCCGTCGGCTCGACGATCGGGACGCCGGCGGCGAGGAGCCGCTCCCCCATGTACTCGGCCGTCCGGAGCCGGTAGGCGAGGTAGTCCTCGTGCAGCACCTCCTCGAGCCCGACCGCGATCGCCTCGAGGTCCCGGCCGGCGAGCCCGCCGTAGGTCGGGAAGCCCTCGGTCAGGATGAGGAGGTTCCGGGCCGCCTCCACCCAGCGCGCGTCGCGCAGCGCGATGAAGCCGCCGATGTTGGCGAGCCCGTCCTTCTTCGCGGAGACGAGGCACCCGTCGGCGAGGTCGAACGTCGCGCGCGCGATCTCGCGCGGCGTCCGGCCCGCCTGCCCCTCCTCGCGGAGCTTCACGAACATCGCGTTCTCGGCGAAGCGGCAGGCGTCGAGGACGAGCGGCTTCCCGTGGCGGTGGAGGAGGTCGGCGTAGGCGCGGAGGTTCGCGAGCGAGACCGGCTGCCCGCCGCCCGAGTTGTTCGTCACGGTGATCATGCCGAACGGCACCCGGTCGCCGCGCTCGCGCAGGAGCGCCTCGACGCGGCCGAGGTCGACGTTCCCCTTGAACGGGTGGCGCGTGCGCGGCTGGAGTCCCTCCGGGATGACGAGGTCGAGCGGCTCGACGTCGCCGTGCTCGAGGTTCGCGCGCGTCGTGTCGAAGTGCGTGTTCGAGGGGACGACGTCGCCCGGCCGCGTCGCGACGGAGAACAGGATCCGCTCGGCGGCGCGCCCCTGGTGCGTCGGGATGACGAACGGGTAGCCGGTGAGCTCCTTCACCGCCGCCTCGAACCGGAAGAAGCTCCGCGCGCCCGCGTAGCTCTCGTCGGCGTCCATCATGGCCGCCCACTGGCGACCGGACATCGCGCCCGTGCCCGAGTCGGTGAGGAAGTCGAGGAGCACGTCCTCGGCGCGCAGGCGAAACGGGTTCAGGCGTGCCTCCTCGAGGAGGCGGGCGCGCTCCTCGCGCGAGGTCATCCGGATCGGCTCGACCGACTTGATCCGGAACGGCTCGATGATCGTCCGGGGCATCCGCGGATCTTCCGGCCTTCGCGGCGGCGCGGCGCGCGCCGGGCGTGGCGCGACCCCATCAGGGACCGCCTCCCCTCCGCGGCCGCGACCCGCGAGCGGCCGCGCCGGCCCGGCTCGGCGGCGGGGCTCGCGCCTCGCCCGACCGCGACGTCACGGACCTCGACCCGACCCGCCCCCCGTGCGAAGCTTCGCCCTCGCCCATGGAGTCGCTGAGCCGCCTCAACGCGTCGATCTTCGTCTACGTGCTCGAGCGGGTCCCCGCCGCGCCCGACGGCTTCACCTGGAAGTTCGAGGAGCCGGCCGGCGAGCCCGTCCAGGTGGTCGGCGCGTCGCGGCTCCAGGTCGACCCGAGCGCGTCGGTCGTGTTCACGCTGGGTGGCCTCGGCCGCCGGGTGGTCGTGACGCTCACCGACGCCGAGGCGGCGCGGATGGCGCCGGTCCTCGCCCGGATCGAGCGCGAGGCGCCCGTCGATCCGGCCGCGGTCGCCCTGCCCCTCGACGACCCCTGGCTGAGCGCGAACGGCCGGGCGGGGGTCGCGCTCCTCCCGCCCTCGGCGACGCGCTTCTTCCCGAAGCTGCCGGACGCGATCCTGTTCGACGAGGGGGCCCTGCTCGTCTCGGCCGCGGTGTTCCTCGACCCGGAGGAGCTCGCGCTCGCGCGCGAGCACGGCGTCTCGACGCTCGCGGAGCGCTTCCGCGTCGCGGGCCGGAACATGGTCCGGTTCGCCCACCGCGCCCGCACCTGAGACGGAAGCCCGGTGTCGTCCGGCCCTCGGGTCGGCGGCGGCCGCTATCGCGCGGGCGCCGTCGCCGTCGCGCCCGGGACGCCGGCGGTCGCCCCCGGAACGGGCTCCACGCTCGTCCGCCGCGCGGGCCCCGGCGCCGCGAGCGGGCCTGCCTGCTCCATCCGGATCCCCGCGGCCGCGCGGCTCGCCTCCCGGAGCAGCGCCGCGAGGCCCTGGGGGTCGCTCGTCACGACGAGCCGGACGGCGACGTCCCGGTACGTGACGCCCGGCTCCGGGTGCATCGGGAGGTTCACGCGCTCGGCCTTCCACGCGGTCTTCCCCCGTCCCGGGCCGCGGGGCAGCAGCTCGGCCCTCGGGACGACGTCGAACCTGAGCGCCCTCGCGCGAACCGTCGCGACGAGCTCGAGCTGCGGGCCGCCGTCCGCCGGGGCGCTCGCCTCGAGCCCCGCGGGCGGCCGGGGCCCCGCCTGCGAGGCGTCCGGCGCGCAGGCGAGCGCGACGGCCAGCGCGACCAGGGTCCGGTCGTCCGCCAGCGAGGCGCCGCCGCCCTGACCGGGATCCCCCGCGCGCGCCGCGCGCGGGGCGAGAGCCGCCCCCGTCGCCGCCGCGGCCGCCGCCACCCACCACGCCCGACTCGCCATGTGCCCGCTCCGTCGCCCGCGCCCCCGGCGCTCGGCCGGAGGGGGCTGAGCGACCATCTCCACGCCGTCCGCCCGGGGCCACGCTCCGCGGTGGTCGCCACCCACCGCGGCCGATAGACTCCCGGGCCATGCCTTCGCCCGAGATCGCGATCGTCACCGGCGGGAACCGCGGCCTCGGCCTCGAGACCGCCCGCGCCCTCGCCCGCCGCGGTTCGCGCGTGATCCTCGGCGTCCGGCGCGAGCCGGAGGGGCGCGCCGCGGCGGCCGCCCTGCGCGGCGAGGGGCTGGACGCGGACGCGTGGCCGATCGACCTGGCGGATCGCGCGAGCGTCGACGCGTTCGCCGCCCGGGCGCGGGAGGAGCGGCTCGCGATCGCCGCGCTCGTGAACGGCGCGGGCGTGTACCTCGAGCGGTTCGGCCCGGCCGCCGCGCGCGAGAGCATGGAGGTGAACGCCGCCGCGCCGGTGCGCCTCACGGACGGCCTCGCGCCGCTCCTCGCGCGGGGGGCGCGCGTCGTGATGGTCTCCTCCGGGATGGGCGAGCTCGCGGGGCTGCCGCCGGACCTGCGCCGCCTCGCGGAGGACGCGCGCGACCGCGCCGGCCTCGCCCGGCTCGCCGACGCCCTCGACGCGGCCGCGCGGCGCGGCGAGCACGCCGGCGCGCACACGCTCGCGTACCGCGTGTCGAAGGCGGCCCTCAACGCGGCGACCCGGTTCCTCGCGGCGGAGCTCGCGCCGCGCGGCGTCCGCGTGAACGCGGTGGACCCGGGCTGGGTCCGCACCGCGATGGGCGGCCCGGGCGCGCCGCGGTCCGTGGAGGAGGGCGCCGCCGGGATCGTGTGGGCGGCGACGCTCGGCTCCGACGGCCCGACGGGCGGGTTCTTCCGCGACGGCCGCCCGATCCCCTGGTGAGGCGGCGCGCGGAGACGCGAAGGGCCCCGGCGTCGCCGCCGGGGCCCCGCGAAGCGAGCCGACGCGGCGCGCGCTAGAGCTGGTACTTCACGCCGACCAGGATCTGCTTCGTGTCGAGCGTGTCGCTGCCGGTCGAGGGGTCGTAGTCGAGCGTCACGCCGAGGTTCCAGCGCGGGGCGACCCTGAAGAACCCGCCGACGCCGAGGCGCAGCATGAGGCCAGCCCCGGAGCTGCTCACGGTCTGCTTCCCGAACCCGTAGTCCACTTCGGCGGAGGCCGAGGTGTAGTTCAGGCCGACGCCGGCGTCCCCGAAGAGGCTCCAGCGCGTGTCGCCCGGGAAGGTGTAGGTGAACCGCGCCGTCGGGACGAGCTTGAACTCCCAGGCGCTGGCCTTGAGGTCCATGGAGGTTCCGCTGAAGGGATCGTAGAACGACTGGGAGTGCGACAGGTACCCGAGACCGACCGAGCCCACGAACGACAGATCCCACCCCGCGCCGAGCCTCTCGAACGGCCACACGAAGTCGCCGCGGAGCTGCACGCCGCCGAACGGATCGTCCCACGTGTAGCCGATCCAGCCGCCGATCTCGAAGTTCGGGTTCGTCGTGGTCGTCTGCGTCGGCGTCGCGGCCGTGGCCCTCGCGGGCGAGGCCTTCGACGAGGTCCTCGCCTGCGCGTGGGCCGTCGCCGGGCCTACGAGGAGCGCCGCCAGGGCGACGGCGAACAGCGAGCGAACTTGCATATGTCTCCCTCCAGGAGTGAGGGCGGGCCGGTGCCCTGGCCCGCGCTGCAACGATTTGTCGCACGCCGGGAGGGCCGCGTCCAAAGAATTCCCGGCGTGGACGACGGGCCCGAAACTTGGTTTCCTGCCGCCACCGGACGGACGTGACGATGAGCGAAGCGGAGAGGAAGGAGCCCTCGGAGAAGCGCCGGATCCGGGCGATCCGCAACCTCGGCATCATGGCGCACATCGACGCCGGCAAGACCACCCTCACCGAGCGGCTGCTCTTCGCGGCCGGGCGCACCCACAAGATGGGCGAGGTGCACGAGGGGCAGGCGGTGATGGACTGGATGGACCTCGAGCGCGAGCGCGGGATCACCATCACGTCCGCGGTGACGAGCTTCGACTGGCGCGGGCACGAGCTGCACCTCATCGACACGCCCGGCCACGTCGACTTCACCATCGAGGTCGAGCGCAGCCTGCGCGTGCTCGACGGCGCCGTCGCCGTGTTCGACGCGGTGAGCGGGGTCGAGCCGCAGAGCGAGACCGTGTGGCGGCAGGCGGACCGCTGGCGGGTCCCGCGGATCGCCTTCGCGAACAAGATGGACCGCGTGGGCGCCGACTTCGCGGCCACGCTCGAGTCGATGCGCCGCCACTTCCCGGACCACCGCGTCGCGGCGGTGCAGCGCCCCATCGGCGCCGAGGCCGCGTTCGCCGGGGTGGAGGATCTCGTGGCGCGGCGGCGGCTCCGGTTCGTCGATCCCGAGGATCCGCGCGCGGTCGAGGCCGAGGAGGGGCTCTCGCCCGAGGGCGAGGCGGACCGGGAGGCGCTCGTGGAGGTCCTCGCCGACCTCGACGACGCGATCGCCGACGCTGTGCTCTCCGACCGGGAGGTCGACGGCGCCGCGCTGTCGGCCGCCATCCGGCGCGCGACCCTCTCGGGCCGGTTCGTCCCGCTCCTCTGCGGCGCCGCGCTGCGGAACAAGGGGATCCCGCAGGTGCTCGACGCCGTCTGCGACTGGCTCCCCTCCCCGCTCGACGTGCCCCCGGTCACCGGCCGCAACGTGAAGACCGGCACCGTCGAGGAGTACCCGCCCGACGACCACGCGCCGCTCCTCGCGCTCGCGTTCAAGGTGTCGCTGCTCGACGAGAAGCGCCGGCACGTGTTCCTGCGCGTGTACTCGGGCCGCGTCGCCGAGGGCGACGACGTCTGGAACGCGAACCTCGGCAAGAAGGAGAAGGTCGCCCGGGTCCTCCTCATGCACGCGATCCAGAAGAAGCGCGTGCCCTCCCTCGGCGCCGGCCAGATCTTCGCGGTGGTCGGGCTCAAGGAGACCCGGACCGGCGACACGATCTCGCACCCGGACCACCCGATGCTGCTCGACCGGATCTCGAGCTACGAGCCGGTCATCTCGCAGGCGATCGAGACGACCTCGCTGCGCGACCGCGACCTGCTCCTCGAGGCCCTCGCCCGGATCGCCGACGAGGACCCGAGCTTCCGGTTCGGCGAGGACGCCGAGACCGGCCAGCTCCTCGTCTCCGGGATGGGCGAGCTCCACCTCGAGATCGTCGCCGAGCGGGTGCGGCGCGAGTTCGGCCTGCAGGTCCGCACCGGGCAGCCGCAGGTGCTCATGCGCGAGACGCTCACCGCCGAGGCCGCCGGCGAGGGGACGTTCGCCCGCGAGATCGACGAGGAGCAGGTGTACGGCCACGTCACGGTGCGCGTCGGCCCGCTCCCGCGCGGCGAGGGCTTCCGCTTCCGCATGGCGCCCGAGGCGGACGCGCTGCCGTTCCTGCGCGAGGAGACGCGCCGCATGATCGAGGAGGGCGCGCGCGAGGCGGCCGAGGGCGGCGTCCTCGAGGGCTACACGCTGCAGGACGTCGAGGTCGTGGTGACGGGCGCGACCTGGCGCGAGGGCGAGTCGAAGCCGTTCGCGTACAAGGTCGCCGCCGCCGACGCCGTCCGGACCGCCGCGAAGGGCGCGCGGCCGGTCCTGCTCGAGCCCATCGTGCGCGTCGAGGTCGTGGTGCCCGGCGAGCACCTCGGCGACGTCATCTCCGGGATCGATCAGCGGAAGGGCGTCGTCCTCGACGTGTCGGATCGCGGACAGGCCGTGAAGGTGGTCGAGAGCGAGGCGCCGCTCCGCCGGATGTTCGGCTACGCGACCGAGCTGCGATCGGCCACGCAGGGGCGCGCGGTGTTCACGATGAAGTTCGATCGCTTCGACGCGGTGCCCTAGCTCGCCGCGCCCGCAAGGGGCGCGGCTACGAGACCGCCCAGCCGCCCACCCGTCCGGCGCGGCGGCTCCGGTAGATCACGTAGGCGGCGGCCACGACGATGACGGGCGACCCCACGACGCCGACCACGAGCGCCACGGTGACGAGCGCGGCGCCGAGCACGGTCGTGAGGGCCGTGAACAGGAAGCCGGTGAGATAGCCGCGGGCCTCGTCCAGCCAGCTCGCGGAGAGTTGCTCGGGAAGCGATTCCGCCTCGAGTCCGACTGCCCGGGATTCGCTCATCTGTTCGCCCTCCTCCACGCAGCCGGCGAGAGCGCCAGCCAGGTGGGGATCCGTCGTTTCAGTGATACTCATTCGCGATCCGCTCAGGGATGCGACACGTTGTCGCCAAATCGAATGATTCCAATGGTTTAGACGACACACCGGGTTGCGATGGATCAAGGCGCACGGGATCGACGCCGAGGCAAAAGAGCGTGCATCCCGCAACATGGAGCGGTCGCGTCAATATTGACTTGTGAGGACTGTGGAGCGGACCGACATCGCCCGAAGGGCGCAAGTCAGCGAAGTCCCGGTTGGATCCCAGGCGTCGAGATCGGTCCGGAACCGACGCGCCGCGTCGACGGCGCGGCGTCTACCCGGCTCGGCGCCGCCGCACGGGCCGCTTCCTCGCCGCCCCTGCGCGCGCCTTCCCCTTCGCCTTCGCCTTCGGCTTCGCGGCGCTCCGCGCCTTGCGCGCCGCGGGGCGAGCGGGCCGCAGCGGCCGCGAGCGGCCGTCGAGCCGCTGCACGATCGCGTCCGCCATCTCGCGCGTGGAGAGCGTCCCGCCGAGATCGCGCGTCCGGCAGCCGTCCTCGATCGCGAGGTCCACCGCGGCCTCGATGCGCTTCGCCTCCGCGGGAAGCTCGAGCGAGTGACGGAGCAGCATCGCGGCCGAGAGGATCGTGCCGACCGGGTTCGCGATGCCCTTCCCCGCGATGTCCGGCGCCGACCCGTGGATCGGCTCGTACAGCCCGGGCCCGCCCGCGCCGATCGACGCGGACGGCAGCATCCCCATCGATCCGGCGAGCACGGAGGCCTCGTCGGTGAGGATGTCGCCGAACATGTTCTCGGTGACGACGACGTCGAGGCTCGCCGGGCTCGTGACGAGCCGCATCGCGGCGGTGTCGACGAGCATGTGGTCGAGCGCGACGTCCGGGTTGGCCTTGCCGAGCTCGGTCGCGATCTGCCGCCAGAGCCGGGAGGACTCGAGGACGTTCGCCTTGTCCACCGACGTCACCTTCGCGCGGCGCGCCTTCGCGAGCCGGAACGCGAGCTCGACGACGCGCCGGACCTCGAAGTCCTGGTACTCGAGCGTGTCCACCGCGCGCTCGTGCCCGTCCCTGCGATCGCGCCCCTTCGGCTGACCGAAGTAGAGGCCGCCCGTCAGCTCGCGGATGACGAGGATGTCCACGCCGCGCAGGCGGTCGGGCTTGAGCGGCGAGGCGTCGATGAGCTCCTCGAGGACCCGCACCGGGCGCAGGTTCGCGAACACCCCGAGCCCCTTGCGCAGGCCGAGGAGCCCCTGCTCCGGACGGACCTTCGCGGTCGGGTCGTCCCACTTCGGCCCGCCGACGGCGCCGAGGAGCACGGCGGAGGAGGCCTGGCACGCGGCGAGCACCTCGTCGGTGAGCGCGACGCCGTGCGCGTCGATCGAGCAGCCGCCCATGAGGTGCTCGGTGAAGGAGAAGGCGTGGCCCGCGTCGCGGGCGACGAGCTCCAGGACGCGGACGGCCTCGGCCGTCACCTCGGGGCCGATGCCGTCGCCGGGCAGGACGACGATGTTCGCGTTCAAGGCTGCCTCCCCTGGAGCGGAGCCTCCGGCTCCTTGCCGACCGTGAGCCCGTACTCGATGGCGTCCGCGAGGGCGCGCCAGCTCGCGTCGATGATGTTCGTGCTCGCGCCGACCGTGCTCCAGCGGCGCTTGGCGTGCTGCGTGTCGACGAGGACGCGCGTCGTCGCGGCGGTCCCGGCGGTCCCGTCGAGGATGCGGACCTTGTAGTCGACGAGGTGCATCTCCTTCACCTCCGGGTAGCGCCCGACGAGCGCCTTGCGGAGCGCCGCGTCGAGCGCGTCGACCGGCCCGTCGCCCTCCGCCGCGGTGTGGAGCTGCTCGCCGTCCACCTTCACCTTCACCATCGCCTCGGAGAAGAGCCCGCGCCCGCTCCGGTGCTCGACGTTCACGAGGAAGTCGACGAGCTCGAACGGCGGGCGGTAGCCGGGCTCCGCGCGCTTCATGAGGAGCGCGACCGACGCCTCGGCGGCCTCGAAGGAGAACCCCTTCGCCTCGAGCGCCTTGATCTCGTTGAGGACGTTGCCGACGTCGCCCTTCGCGGCGAGGCCGAACTCCTCCGCCTTCGAGAGCAGGTTCCCGCGCCCGGACAGCTCGGAGACGACGACGCGCTGCTCGTTGCCGACGAGCTCGGGGACGACGTGCTGGTACGAGAAGGCGTTCCGGCGCATCGCGGCGACGTGGATGCCGCCCTTGTGCGCGAAGGCGGACTTGCCGACGTAGGGCAGGTGCTCGTCCGGCGCGAGGTTCGCGACCTCGGCGACGAAGTGGGCCACCTCGTAGAGGGTCCGCAGGTGCCCCTCGGGGAGGCAGGGCTTGCCGAGCTTGAGCTCGAGCGCCGGGATGATCGAGCAGAGGTTCGCGTTGCCGCAGCGCTCGCCGTAGCCGTTGACCGTCCCCTGGATCTGGATGGCCCCCTCCTGCACCGCGGCGAGCGCGTTCGCGACCGCGGTCTCGCTGTCGTTGTGGGTGTGGACGCCGAGCGGCGTCCTCACCTCCGCGCGCACGGCGCGGACCACCTCGGCGACCTGCCAGGGCATCGAGCCGCCGTTCGTGTCGCACAGGACGAGCGTCTCCGCCCCGCCGCGCGCCGCGGCCCTGAGCGTCTCGATCGCGTAGGCGGGGTCCGCGCGGTAGCCGTCGAAGAAGTGCTCGGCGTCGTAGATCACCCGCCGGCCCTTGGACTTGAGATACGCGAGGCTCTTCTCGACGATGCGGAGGTTGTCCTCGAGCGTCGTGCGGAGGACGTCCGTCACGTGGAGCGTCCACGTCTTGCCGACCACCGTGCACACCGGCGCCCCGGAGTCGAGGAGCGCCTTGATGTTCGCGTCGTCCTCGGGGCCCCCGCCGACCCGGCACGTCGACCCGAACGCGCAGACGAGCGCGCGGCTCCAGCTCGCCTCGCGCGCGCGCTGGAAGAACTCGGCGTCCTTGGGGTTCGACCCCGGCCAGCCGCCCTCGATGAAGGTGACCCCGAGCTCGTCGAGCCGGCGCGCGATCCGGAGCTTGTCCTCGCAGGAGAGCGAGATCCCCTCACGCTGCGTGCCGTCGCGCAGCGTGGTGTCGTAGATCTGGATCATGGGCGGGCGAGTATACACGACACGCACCCAGCGACGAGCGAGCGGGCGGGCGCGGGGAGATCGGGGACGGGGACGTGACGACCCCGACCGCGACCTCGACCGCGACCTCGGCCACCTCGGCCGACGCGCTACTTCGCCGGAGGCGCCGGCGCGGCGGGCGCCGCGGCGGCAGGTGCGACGGCCGGCTGGAGCGCCGGAGCCGGCTCGGCCGCCATCGCCGTCGCGCGCGCGAGCCGCTCGCCGACCTCCTTCACGAACGCGTCGTCCGGCGCGAGCGCGATCGCCTTGCCGTTCGCGGCCGTCGCCCCGGGGAGATCGCGGAGCGCGATCCGCGCCTGGGCGAGCGACGCCCAGGCCCGGGCGTTCTTCGGATCGAGCGCGACCGCGCGATCGAGATCCTTCTCCGCCTCGGCCCAGCGCCCGAGCTGGAGCTCGATGGAGCCGCTGAGGAGCTGCGCCTGCGGGTCCTCCTGGATCTGGTTCAGCCGGTGGAGGTCGTCGAGGGCGCCCTCCTTGTTGCCGAGGGCCATGCGCGCGACGCCCCGCTCGAAGTAGAGCTTCGCGCTCCCCTGCCCCGCGTCGATCCCGGCCGTCGCGATCGACTCCGCCTTGGCGAAGTCGTTCGCCTTCCGGGCGGTGTACGCCTCGCCGGCCCAGTCGCGCGGCGGCGGCGCCACCGCGGCGGGCGGCGGGGTGGCCGTGGCGCACGCGAGCGAGAGCGCGGCGGCGAGCACGGCGGCGGCGTTCCGGAAGTCCATGGGCATCCTCCTGGGTGCGGCGGAGGATAGCAGGGGTCGGGCCCGAGCACAGCGGGCGATCCGTTCGGGCGCGTTCCCCTCGCGCCGTGACGGGTCGGGGCGCTCTCGCTCCGAACGGCTCGGGCCCCTCTCCCCAACCCTCTCCCCTCGGCTCTGCCCAGGGGAGAGGGGGAATGCGTGGGGTTCAGGGCGGGGTGCGTGCGACAGCCAGGATCTTACACTCCCAGCTTCTTGAAGAAGTCGTTCCCCTTGTCGTCGACGAGGATGAACGCGGGGAAGTCGACGACCTCGATCTTCCAGACCGCCTCCATGCCGAGCTCCGGGAAGTCGATGCACTCCACCTTCTTGATGTTCTCCTCCGCGAGCACCGCGGCCGGGCCGCCGATCGAGCCGAGGTAGAAGCCGCCGTACTTCTTGCAGGCGTCGGTCACCTGCTGCGAGCGGTTCCCCTTCGCGATCATGATGAGCGACGCGCCCTTCGACTGGAGCAGGTCGACGTAGGAGTCCATGCGCCCGGCGGTCGTCGGGCCGAACGAGCCCGACGGCTTGCCGGCCGGCGTCTTCGCCGGACCCGCGTAGTAGATCGGGTGCTCGAGGAGGTACTTCGGCACCGGCTTCCCGGCGTCGATGATCTCCTTGAACTTCGCGTGGGCGATGTCGCGGCCGACCACGATCGTCCCGGAGAGGAGGAGCGGCGTCGAGACCGGGTGCTTCGTGAGCTCGGCGAGGATCTCCTTCATCGGCCTGTCGAGGTCGACCTTGACGCCGTGCGCGTGCTTGCCGCCCTTCTTGTACTCGAGCGGGATGAGGCGGCTCGGCGCGTGGTCGAGCTCCTCGATCCAGAGCCCTTCCTTCGTGATCTTCGCCTTCACGTTCCGGTCGGCCGAGCAGGAGACGCCCATGCCCACCGGGCAGGATGCGCCGTGGCGCGGCAGGCGGACGACGCGGATGTCGTGCGAGAAGTACTTGCCGCCGAACTGCGCGCCGATCCCGAACCCGTTGGCCGCCTCCTGCAGCTTCTGCTCGAGCTCGAGATCGCGGAACGCGACGCCGTGCTCGTTCCCCTTCGCCGGCAGGCCGTCGTAGTACTTCGTCGAGGCGAGCTTCACCGTCTTGAGGCAGGCCTCGGCCGAGGTCCCGCCCACCACGATCGCGATGTGGTACGGCGGGCACGCCGCCGTCCCGAGGTGCTTCATCTTGTCGACGAGGAACGCGAAGAGCTTCTCCGGGTTGAGGAGCGCCTTCGTCTCCTGCCACAGCATCATCTTGTTGGCGGAGCCGCCGCCCTTCGCGACGAAGAGGAACTTGTACTCGGCGCCCTCGGTCGCGTAGAGGTCGATCTGAGCCGGCAGGTTCGTGCCGGTGTTGACCTCCCTGTACATGTCGAGCGCGACCGTCTGCGAGTAGCGCAGGTTCTCCTTCGTGTACGTCTGGTAGACGCCCTCGGACAGGAACTGCTCGTCCTTCACGCCCGTCCACACCTGCTGGCCCTTCTTGCCGACGATGGTCGCCGTGCCGGTGTCCTGGCACAGGGGCAGCTCGCCCCGCGCGGCGATCTCCGCGTTCTTGAGCATCGCGAGGGCGACGCCCCGGTCGTTCTGGGACGCCTGGGGATCGGCGAGGATCTTCGCGACGGACTCGTTGTGCGACGGCCGCAGGAAGAAGGAGACCTCGCGCATCGCCTCGCGCGCGAGGCGGGTGAGCGCGGACGGCTCGACCTTCAGGATCTCCTTGCCGTCGAAGGTCGCGACCGAGACCCCTTCGTTCGTGAGGAGCTTGTAGCGGGTCTCGTCCTTCGCGAGCGGGAACGGATCCTGGTAGTGGAACGCGGGCGTCGCCATGGCTCGTGGATCTCCTGGTCCGGGGGGGGAATTCGGGGCGCCAAGTGAAGCACACCCGCTACCCCCGGTCGAGGCGCGGACAGGTCCAGAATCCCCGGTTACGGAGGGCTGCGGCCGTCAGCCCCACCCCGTCCGGAGAACACCGATGCCGCCGATCGACTTCCGCTCGCTGTCCCTGCAGGACGCCCTCGACCTCGCCCTCTCGATCGAGGAGGAGGCGAAGGAGCGCTACGAGCAGTTCGCGACGATCACCGGCGGGCGCTACGCCGGCGACGCCGCGGACATGTTCCGGCAGATGGCCGGCTACGAGGCGAAGCACTGGGCCGACCTCGACCGCAAGCGCCGCGAGCTCTTCGGGAGCGCGGCGCGCCGGATCACGCCCGACGCCCTCGACGACGTCGAGGCCCCGGACCGCGGGGCCCCGCGCACGTTCATGTCGGCCCGCCAGGCCGCCGAGGTGGCGCTCGCCGCCGAGCTGAAGGCGCACGAGTTCTTCGACGAGGCGCTGCGGGAGGTGAAGGACCCGTCCGTCCGGATCCTCTTCGACGAGCTGCGCGAGGAGGAGAAGCGCCACGTGAAGCTCGTGGGCGCGTGGCTCGCGAGGCTCCCGCCCGGACCGGACGTCGAGGAGGGGGAGGCGGACGAGCCGGGGTCGGACCCGGGGTAGCTCTCAGCCGAGGCGCGCGAGCCCGCGCTCGAGATCGCGCACGAGGTCGTCGGGATCCTCGAGCCCGACCGACAGGCGCAGCAGCGCGGGCGGCGCCTCGGGATCGTGCTTCCGGCGCCACTCGACGAGCGACTCGACCCCGCCGAGCGAGGTCGCGTCCCTGAAGAGCGAGAGGTGGCGCGGCAGCGCGCGCGCCTGCTCCTCGCTCGCGAGCTCGATCGACAGGATCGGCCCGGGGCCGCGCATCTGCGTCGCGGCGAGCGCGTGGCCCGGGTGCGAGGGGAGCGAGGGGTGCCAGACGCGCGCGACGCGCGGCGCGAGCCACGCGGCGAGCGCGGTCGCGGTCTCCGTCTGGCGCCGGACGCGGAGGCCGAGCGTGCGCAGGCCGCGCAGGGCGAGCCAGGTCTCGAGCGCGCCGGGCACCGCGCCCGACACGGTCCGCTCCTCGCGGAGCCGCGCCGCCACGGCGGCCTCGCGCGTGGCGAGGACCCCGGCGAGCGCGTCCGAGTGGCCGGCGAGGAGCTTCGTGACCGAGTGGTAGACGAGGTCCGCCCCGAGCGCGAGCGGCTGCTGGAGCACGGGCGTCGCGAACGTCCCGTCCACGAGGACCGTGGCGCCGGCGGCGTGGGCCCGGCGCGCGTGCGCGGCGACGTCCTGGAGCTCGCACGTCGGGTTCTTCGGCGTCTCGAGCCAGACGAGGTCGCCGCGCGCGAGCGGCGCGTCGAGCGGGACCTTCGCGACGCCGAGCGGCGCGAGCGCGTCGATCGCCGCGTGCGTGCCGTGGTACCCGCCGCGGGCGATCGCGACGCGCCCCGGGCGCAGGTGGGCGAGCGCGGCGGTCGCGGCGGCCTGGCCCGAGGCGTACACGACCGCGTGCCCGCCCTCGAGCGCGCCGAGCACGGCCTCGAGGCGGCGCCGCGTCGGGTGCTCCGCGCGCGCGTAGACGAGCCCCTCCTCGTTCTCCGCCGCGTAGGTCGTCGCGACGTGGATCGGCGGCGCCACGTCCGGCGCGCGCTCGAGCCCCTCGTCGGCGTGGACGGCGAGCGTGTCGGGGCGGAGCTTCTCGTCCTCGTGCATGGCGCGCATCCTCCGCCCGGCCCGGCGCGCCGGCAAGGCGGCGCGAGCGACGCGCCGGCTACGTCGGGTACCGGTCGCCCTCGTGGATGACCTCGAGGAAGGTCACGGAGCGGCGCGTGAGCATCGCATACAGGCAGCGGAGGTACGTCGCCGGTCCCCACAGGCGGAGGATCGTGATCGAGTGCCGCAGCACGTCGCGTCCGGTGATGACGCCCTTCATCGTCGATCGGGCCGCCCCCGGGAGCGGGCGGCGCGGCATCCTAGCGGGTCGGCCCGCGCGAAGAAAGCCCGGCCTGCGGTAGGCTCCCGCCGTGCCCCGCCCGCGCGACCCGACCGAGCGCGTGTTCGAGCTCACCGGCTGCTTCGGCGTGCGCCTCGACGAGACGCGCCGCCCCGTGCTCCAGGCCTTCTACGAGCACTGCGCCGACTACTTCGAGCTCGTCACCGGTCAGCCGCCCGGGCCGAACGAGGCCGAGGAGCTGCTCGGCAGCCTGCCGCGCGGAAAGACGCACGACGACAAGTTCGTGATCGGCCTGTTCGACGCGCCCGGCCACCTCGTCGGCGTCCTCGACGTGATCCGCGACTACCCGAAGCCCGCGGAGTGGTACCTCGGCCTGCTCATGTTCGCGCCGGAGTGGCGGAGCCGCCGCCTGGGCGACCGGGTCTACCACCGCCTCGAGGCGTGGATCCGCGAGCTCGGCGGGAGGTCGATCCACCTCATCGTGCAGGAGCAGAACCCGAAGGCGCTCCGCTTCTGGGAGCGGATGGGGTTCGCGGTGAGGGGGATGGGCAAGCAGCGCCTGAAGGGGCGCGAGAGCGTGTTCCTCCGGATGACCCGAGAGCTCGAACCCCTCCCCGAGCCGACCGGCACGTTCATCCAGAGCTGGCTCGCGGCGTTCCGGCGGGCGCGGGGCGGCGCGGGCTGAGGCCGGGCGCTACTTCCCCTCGCCCCTCGCCCCCTCGCTCCCCTTCCCCTTCGCCTCGTCGCGCACCTTCCCGTACGCCTCCTCCGGATCGAGGCCGAGCTTCTGGAGCGTGAGCCGGTCGGGGAAGCCGGTCTCGGCGAGCCCCTCGTCGCGCTGGAACCTCCGGATCGCCGCGGTCGTGGGAGGGTCGAGCGCGCCCGCGCGGCGCTCCGGGGCGAGGTACCCGTGCCGCGCGAGCGCCTCCTGGAGCTTCGCGATCTCGCCCTCCGCGAGCAGCGCCTTCGGCGAGGCCGGGACGCGCGGCCGCGCGCCGGCGGGCGGGACCCCCTTCTGCGCGGGCGCCTCGCCCTGCCGCTCGGCATCGCGCTCCTGCGGCGGCGCGGGGGTGCCGACCCGGCTCGGGTGCCGGCACGCGGCGAGCAGGAGGACCAGGGCCCCGGCGGCGGCGGCGCGGCTCATCGCTTCCCCCTCGGCTGCGCCCGCGGCTGCTTGTTCGGCGAGAGCCCCTCGCGCGCCTGCTCGAGCACGCCCTGGGGGTTCTTCGCCTTCGGCGGCGGGAGCCCGGACAGCGAGTCGGCGAGCCCGCGCACGAACGCGTTGCGCAGCACGCCGATGACCGTCGGGATCGGCTGCGCCTGCGGGTCGTCGACCCGACCCGCGATCGGGATGGTCGTCGCGACGGCGTGGCGCCCCGGCACGTCGTCCTTGAAGAGCTTCAGGGCCGCGTCGGCGAGCGCGGACTCGATCTTCGCGAGCAGGCCCGGCTTCGACGCGCGCGTGCTCGCGCCCGTGAGGATCGGCCGGATGCCGCCGGTGATCCGGCCGTCCTCCGCGCGGAACCGGACCGACATGTCCATGACCCCCTTCTCCGGCTCGACGTCCGCGTGCGCGCCGATCACGTCCTGGATCTCGGCGAGCCGCAGCCCCTCGACCCTCCCCTGCCCGGCGAAGGTGACGCCCTTCGCGAGCGGATCCGCGGTCGCGAAGACCGAGACGCGCCCGGTCCGCTGGAGCGTGCCGCGCGCGGCGAGCACGGTCGGCTCGCCGCGCGAGAGCGCCGGCCGGGTGGCGAAGTTCTCGAGCGTGAGCTCGATCGCGTGGATCCGGATCACCGGCCGCTCGGGCTTGCTCGCGTCGACGACGAGCACCTGCCCGTCCCGGACCTGCGCGCGGTCGATAAGGAACGGCGCGAGGTCCCGGAGCTTGCGCCCGACCTTCGGGGTCTCCTGGATCTGCTGGCCGCTCGCGGGCTGCCCGGTCGCCTTCTTCTGGATGACGTTGAGCCGTGGCGAGTCGAGGCTCACGCGCGCGACCACGTGGCCGTGGAGCAGCTCGCGCCAGTTGAGCGCGAGGTGCAGCCGCGCGACCTCGAAGAACGGCAGCGCGGCGCCGCCCGCCGCGACCTTCTCGAACTTCAGGTCGCGGATCGTGTAGGAGAGCCCGACCAGGCCGACGTCGACGGTCGAGAAGGTGGTTCGCATCCCCTCGATCCCGGAGAGGATCTTCCGCGTGCGCCACGTCGCGATCGGATCGAGCGCGAGCCGCGCCGCGACGAGCGCGAGCGCGACGGCGGCGAGCCAGATGGCGAGGCGGGGGACGGGGCGGCGCATGGACCCGCGTGACAAGGTAGCCCTCGCGGGCGGGGCGCGGCGCACCCGCCCTCCGGCCGTCCAGGCGTGCTCCGGCGCGGCCCCCCGCGTGGCGAGGGCGTCCCGGGCGTGCGGTACGTTGCGCGCCGGCTGGCCGGACGTAAGGATGAGGAGGGTGAGACACGTCACGATCCGCAGCCGGGCCGACGGCATCACGGAGCTCGCTCCGACGCTCCAGCCCCTCGCCCCGGGCGAGCGCCTGATCGTGATCTCGGCGGTGCTCTTCGTGACGAGCGGCCTGTTCATCTCCGGCCTCGTCCCGGCCGGCGTCGCGGCCGCCGTCGCGGCCTCGTGCGTCGCCGGCGAGGTCGTGCTCGGCGTGAAGGCGCTCGCCCTCGCGCTCTTCCGTCCGCTCGCGCCGGTGGTCGAGGTCTCGCCCCTGGAGCTGCGCCGCCGGGCGCGCTGATCCGACGCAGCTCGCCGGCTCTCGGTTCCCCGGCCGCGCGCGGCGCCGCCGTGCTAGATCGATCCGCGTGACGGATCGTCCTCCGCTCGGCCGCTTCGCCCGGCTCTCGATCGCCGCCGCGGTCGTGACGATCGTGCTGAAGGTCGCGGCCTGGCGGCTCACCGGGTCCGTCGGCCTCCTCTCGGACGCGCTCGAGTCGCTCGTGAACCTCGCCGCGGCCGTCATGACGCTCCTCATGCTGGCCATCGCCGCGCGCCCGCCGGACGAGGCGCACGCGTACGGCTACGGCAAGGCCGAGTACGTGTCGAGCGGCGCGGAGGGCGCGTTCATCATCGCAGCGGCGGCCGGGATCCTCTGGACCGCGGTGGGCCGGCTCCTGCACCCCGAGCCGGTCGAGCAGATCGGGCTCGGCCTCGCCCTGTCGGTCGGGGCGTCGCTCGTGAACCTCGGCGTCGCGCGCGTGCTCATCGGAGCGGGGCGCCGGCACCACTCGATCGCGCTCGAGGCGGACGGGCGCCACCTCATGACCGACGTGTGGACGTCGGCCGGCGTCGTCGCCGGCATCGGCGCCGTCGCCGCGACGGGCTGGGTCCGTCTCGACCCGATCGTCGCGATCGCCGTCGGGATCCAGATCGTCTGGACGGGCGTGACGCTCATGCGGCGCTCCTGGCTCGGGCTGCTCGACCGGGCGCTGCCGGAGGCCGAGCTCGCGGCGGTCCGCGCCGTGCTCGACCGGCACGGCGGCGGCGGCATCCAGTTCCACGCGGTCTGGACGCGCCAGGCGGGCGCGCGCCGGTTCGTTTCGATGCACGTGCTCGTGCCCGGGGACTGGTCCGTCCGCAGGGGCCACGACCTGCTCGAGCAGATCGAGCAGGAGGTCGCCGCCGCCATCCCGAACGCGAACGTGTTCACGCACCTGGAGGCGCTCGAGGATCCGGCGTCCTTCGCCGACGAGCACCTCGACCGGGTGCTCCCCGGTCCGGGTGCCGATCGTTAAGATGCGTGGTCGATGCGACCGCCCGCCTCTCTGCGCGGCGGGCTGCGCCGGGGCGCGGCCCCCGCGGTGGTGCTGTTCACGGGGCTGCTCGCGTCGGCGGGTGCGGCGCTGTACGTGTCGCGCGTCGTGGACGCGCAGCAGGACGCGCGCTTCGACGAGGTCGTCGCGACGAGCGCCGAGGCGCTGCAGCGACGGACGGACGCCTACGTCGCGAAGCTCCGGTCGACGCGCGGCCTCTTCGAGATCCGCCCGCACGATCCCGCGCCGGGGGAGTTCCGCCAGTTCGTCTCGAGCTTCGAGCTCTCGCGCTACTACCCCGGCGTCCAGGGGATCGGGTGGGCGGTGGCGCTCCGGCCGGACCAGCTCGCGGCGCACGAGGCGGCGATGCGGGCCGGCGGCTTCCCCGGCTACCGGGTCTGGCCGGCCGGCGCGCGCCGCCTCTACACGGCGATCGAGATGCTCGAGCCGCTCGACTGGAGGAACCGCCGCGCCATCGGGTACGACATGTTCTCCGAGCCGGTGCGCCGCGCAGCGATGGAGCAGGCGCGCGACACGGGCGAGGTCGCCGCCTCGGGGAAGGTCGAGCTCGTCCAGGAGGCCGGCGAGCAGCGCCAGGCCGGGTTCCTCATGTACCTCGCGGTCTACGAGCGGCCGCCGCGCTCCGACGCGGAGCGCCGCGCCCTGCTGCGCGGCTGGGTCTACGCGCCCTTCCGCGCCACCGATCTGCTCCACGGCACGCTCGGGCCCGATCGCGCGCGCGAGATCGGCCTCACGGTCTACGACGGCGACGGCTCCGACCCGGCGGCGCTGCTCTACGGCGAGCGGCTCGAGACGCGTCCGTTCGTGACGGCGGTGCGCCACATGACCGTCGGCGGCCGTCCCTGGACGCTGCGCTACGCCGCGACCGTCGCCTTCGCCTCGCGCACCGACCGCGCCCTGCCGGGCGCGGTGTTCCTCGCCGGGCTCGCGGTCTCGCTCCTCCTGTTCGCGGCGGTGCGCCAGGACGCGAGGGGGCGCGCGCGGGCCGAGCGATCGGCGCTCCGGTCCGCCTTCCTCGCCGAGGCCGGCGAGGTGATGTCCTCGTCGGCGGAGTACGCGCGCACGCTGCCGGCGCTCGCCGCGCTCGCGGCGCGGCACGTCGCCGACGGCTGCCTCGTGTACCTGCTCGAGGGGGGCGGCCCCGAGTGGATCGTGGGGCACCCCGACCCCGCCGCCGCGCACCTCGCCGCCACCGCGCTCGCGGGTGCGCCGCTCGACCCCGAGGACGCGCTCGGCATCGCCGCGGTCCTCCGCACCGGGAGCGCGCAGGTGCGCGAGGGGCTCCCGGCCGGGAGCGACCACGCCGTCCCGCGCGCCGCGGCCGCGATGGGCGCGGCGGCGTCGCTCGCGGTGCCCCTCTACGCGCGCGGCCACGCGCTCGGCGCGATCGCGCTCCTCTCCCGGCGCGGGCGCTTCGGCCCGGACGACGTCCGGCTCGGCGAGGACCTCGCGCGGCTCGTCTCGTCCGCCGTGGACACCTCCCGCCTGTACCTGCGCGCCCAGGAGGCGGTCGCGGCCCGCGACGACTTCCTCTCGATCGCCTCGCACGAGCTGAAGACGCCGCTCACGTCGCTCGTCCTCAACTCCGACAGCCTCCGCGCGGCGGCGCGGCGCGGCGACCTCGAGGGCGTCGTGAGGAAGGCGGACGGGGTGCGCCGGAACGTCGACCGGCTCTCGCGGCTCGTGTCGAGCCTGCTCGACATCTCGCGCATCAGCGCCGGCCGGCTCGACCTCGAGCTCGAGGACGTGGACCTCTCCCAGGTCGTGCGCGAGGTCGTCGCGCGGTTCGAGGACGAGGCGCGCCGGACCGGCTGCGCCGTCCGGCTGTCCGCGCCGGCGCCGGCCGTCGGACGGTGGGACCGGCTGCGCCTCGACCAGGTCGTGACGAACCTCCTGTCGAACGCGCTCAAGTACGGGCGCGGGAAGCCGGTGGAGGTCTCGGTCGAGTCGCGCGACGGGCTCGCGACGCTCACCGTGCGGGACCACGGGATCGGGATCTCCCCCGCGGACCAGCGCCGCATCTTCCAGCGGTTCGAGCGCGCGGTGTCGAAGCGGAACTACGGCGGGTTCGGGCTCGGGCTCTGGATCGTCCGGCAGATCGTGGAGTCGCTCGGGGGGACGGTGCGCGTCGAGAGCGTCCCGGGAGAGGGGTCCACGTTCCAGGTGGAGCTCGCGCGCGTCACGACGGCGCAGGCGCGGGCGGGCGCCGGGC
Organism: Anaeromyxobacter sp.; assembly: GCA_036391435.1. Taxonomy (GTDB): domain Bacteria; phylum Myxococcota; class Myxococcia; order Myxococcales; family Anaeromyxobacteraceae; genus Anaeromyxobacter. The sequence continues at coordinate 21,040 of DASVZX010000181.1, forward strand.
CGACCGCCGCCACCCCCCCGTGAGGGATCGCAGCGGCCGCTCGATCCCGGCCGCGATCTTGGGCATCCTCGCCTCCTTCATGCGGGTCGCCCTCTTCGTCCCCTGCTACGTCGACCAGCTGCGGCCCGCGGTCGCGCTCGCGACCGTCTCGCTCCTCGAGCGGCTCGGCGTCGAGGTCGTCTTCCCCGAGGAGCAGACCTGCTGCGGGCAGCCGATGGCGAACGCCGGCGTCTCCGACGCCGCCGCGCCGCTCGCGCGGCGGTTCCTCGAGGTGTTCGGCGGGTTCGAGGCGGTGGTCTGCCCCTCCGGCAGCTGCACGTCGATGGTGCGCAACCACTACGACCCCTACCTCGGCGGCCGGCCGGGGTTCGACCGGCTGAAGCGCGGCACCTACGAGCTCTGCGAGTTCCTCGTGGACGTCCTCGGGGTGAAGACGCTCGACGGCGCCTTCGCGCACCGGGTCGCGCTCCACCAGAGCTGCCACGGGCTGCGCGAGCTCGGGCTCGGCACGCCGAGCGAGCTGCTCCTGCCGCGGACCTCGAAGGTGGCGGGGCTGCTCGGGTCGCTGCGCGGCATCGAGCTCGTCCCGCTCGCGCGGGCCGACGAGTGCTGCGGGTTCGGGGGCACGTTCGCGGTCGCGGAGGAGGCCGTCTCCTGCCTCATGGGGAAGGACCGGATCGCCGACCACGCGAAGGCGGGGGCGGAGATCGTGACCGGCACGGACGTGTCGTGCCTCATGCACCTCGACGGCCTCGCGCGGCGCGAGCGGGTGCCGCTCCGGTTCATGCACGTCGCCGAGGTGCTCGCGGAGGCGGTCGGGCCCCTCCCCGCGCGCGGAGGCGGCGCAGCATGAGCGGCGGCGCGAACCCCACCGGCCCCGGGGCCGGCCGCGCCGGCGGCGAGCCGCTGCACGGCCCGACCGGCGGCCACGCCGGCCTCGGCCCCGGCGGACACCCCGCGGCCGCCGCGGCGTTCGTGCGGGACGAGGCGCGGGCGCACTGGCACGACCAGGCGCTCTGGTTCGTCCGCGAGAAGCGCGACCGGGCCGCGTCGCTCGTGCCCGACTGGGAGGAGCTCCGCGAGGCGGCGAGCGCGATCCGGGCGCACACGCGCGGGCGCCTCGCCGACTACCTCGAGGAGTTCGAGCGGAACGCCACCGCGCGCGGCGCCGTCGTCCACTGGGCGCGGGACGCCGCCGAGCACAACGCGATCGTCCACCGGATCCTGTCCGAGCGCGGCGTCCGGAGGGTGGCGAAGTCGAAGTCGATGCTGACCGAGGAGTGCGGGCTCAACCCCTACCTCGCGGCGCGCGGGATCGAGGTCGTGGACACCGACCTCGGCGAGCGGATCGTGCAGCTCGCCGGCGAGCCGCCCTCGCACATCGTGTTCCCCGCCATCCACCGCAAGCGCGAGGAGATCGGGACGCTCTTCCACGCGAAGCTCGGCACGCCCGAGGGCCTCTCGGACCCGACGAAGCTCACCGAGGCGGCGCGCCACCACCTGCGCGAGCGGTTCATGACCGCGGACGCCGGGATGACCGGGGTGAACTTCGCGGTCGCCGAGACCGGCGGGATCGTGGTGTGCACGAACGAGGGGAACGCGGACATGGGGACGCACCTCCCGCGCCTCCACGTCGCGTGCATGGGCGTCGAGAAGGTGGTGCCGCGCCTCGCGGACCTCGCCGTGTTCCTGCGGCTCCTCGCGCGCTCGGCGACCGGCCAGCCGGTGACGACGTACACGAGCCACTTCCACGGGCCGATCGCCGGCGGCGAGCTGCACGTCGTGATCCTCGACGGCGGCCGCTCGGGGCTCCTCGCCGAGCCCGCCTTCCGCCGCTCGCTCGCCTGCATCCGCTGCGGCGCCTGCATGAACACCTGCCCGGTGTTCCGGCGGAGCGGCGGGTACAGCTACGGCTACGTCATCCCGGGCCCGATCGGCTCGCTCCTCGGCGTCGCCCGCGACGCGCGCGCGCACGCGTCGCTGCCGTTCGCCTCGAGCCTGTGCGGCTCCTGCGACGACGTCTGCCCGGTGAAGATCGACATCCACGGCGAGCTGCTCGAGCGCCGCAAGGACCTCGCCCGACGCGGGATCGTCCCGCTGCGCAAGCGCCTCGCGATGCGGCTCGTGGGCTGGGTGCTCGCGCACCGCTGGGCGTACGAGCTCGGCGGCCGCCTCGCCCGGGTCTTCCTCCGGCGCGCGCCCCGCGCGATCGCGTACGGACCGTGGAACGCGTGGGGGCGGCGGCGCGAGCTGCCCGCTCCCCCGGCGGAGAGCTTCCGGGACACCTGGCGTCGGACGCGGGGGGCGCGCCGTGGCTGACGACGCCCGCCGCGCCGTCCTCGACGCCCTCCGCGGCGCGCGCGCCCCCCCGGCGGCGGCGCCCGACCTCTCGCGGCTCGGCGCCCGCTTCCCGGATCTTCCGGCGAGGCTCGCCGAAGCCGTCGCGGCGGTCGCCGGCACCCTCGTCCGCGTCCCGGACGCGGCGGCCCTCGCCGGCGCGGTCGCGGCGCTCGCGGCGAGGCTCGGGGCGACGAGGGTCTGCTCGGCGGTGGCGGGCGTGCCGGGAGACGTCGCGCTCGACGCGCTCGCCGATCCGCACGAGCTCGAGGGGATCGGCCTCGCCGTGCTCCCGGGCGCGTTCGCGGTGGCGGAGAACGGCGCGGTGTGGGTCCCGACGGCGGGGCTCCGGCACCGGGGCGTGTTCGTCGTCGCGGAGCACCTCGCGCTCGTCGTGCCCGCGGCGGAGATCGTGAACGACATGCACGAGGCCTACCGCCGGATCGCCTTCCCCGGCGCGGGGTTCGGCACCTTCATCGCCGGGCCGTCCAAGACCGCCGACATCGAGCAGGCGCTCGTCATCGGCGCGCACGGGGCCCGCTCCTGCGCGGTGTTCCTCGTCGGGTGAGCGGGTGCCGAGGTTCGCGGCCAACCTCACGATGCTCTTCGGCGAGGTCCCCTTCCTCGAGCGGTTCGCGGCGCCGCGCCGGGCGGGGTTCGGCGCCGTGGAGTTCGTCTCGCCCTACGAGCACCCGGCCGCCGAGGTCGCCGCCGCGGCGCGCGACGCGGGGGTCGAGGTCGCGCTCTTCAACCTGCCCGCCGGCGACTGGGCGCGGGGCGATCGCGGGATGGCCTGCGATCCCGCGCGCGCGGCGGAGTTCCGGGAGGGGCTCGCGCGCGCGCTCGAGTACGCCCGGGCCCTCTCCTGCCCGTGCCTCCACGCGATGGCCGGCGTCCGCCCGGAGGGGGTGCCCGGGCCGGAGCTCAGGGCGGCGTACCTCGCGGCCCTGCGGCTCGCGGCGCGGGCGCTCGCGGCCGAGGGGAAGACGCTCCTCGTCGAGGGGATCAACTCCCGCGACATGCCCGGCTACTACCTCGGCACCTCGCGGCAGGCGTTCGAGCTCATGGACGAGGTCGGCGCGCCGAATCTTCACTACCTGTACGATGTCTACCACATGCAGATCATGGAGGGCGATCTCGCGCCGACGATCGCGGCGCGCCTCCCCCGCATCGGCCACGTGCAGATCGCGGACACGCCGGGGCGGCACGAGCCGGGCACGGGGGAGATCAACTACCGGTTCCTCCTGCGGCACCTCGACCGGATCGGCTACCGCGGGATCGTCGGCTGCGAGTACCGGCCGCTCGGGCGCACCGAGGACGGGCTCGGCTGGATGCGGGAGGTCGCATGAGCGCGCTGGGATGGGTCGGGCTCGGGATCATGGGCCGGCCGATGGCCGTCAACCTCGCGAGGGGCGGGCACGTCGTCCACCTCCACGGCCGGAGCGGCGTCCCCGCCGCGGTCGCGGCCGAGCCGGGCGCGGTCGCGTGCGCGAGCGGGCGGGAGGTGGCGCAGCGGTCCGAGGTGATCTTCTCGATGGTTCCGGACACGGCCGACGTCGAGCGGGTGCTCTTCGGCGACGCCGGCGTCGCCGAGGGGCTCTCCGCGGGGAAGGTCTTCGTGGACATGAGCTCGATCTCGCCGCTCGGGACGCGGGAGCTCGCGCGGCGCGTGAACGCGCTCGGCTGCGAGTACGTGGACGCGCCGGTCTCGGGCGGCGACGTCGGCGCGCGCGACGCGACGCTCACGATCATGGTGGGCGCGAGCGACGCCGGCTTCGCCCGGGTGAAGCCGCTCCTCGCGCTGCTCGGGAGGAACGTCACCCACGTCGGCCCGAACGGCGCCGGCCAGACCGCCAAGGTGGCGAACCAGATCGTGGTCGCCCTCACGATCGAGGCGGTCGCCGAGGCGCTCCTCTTCGCCGCGAAGGCGGGGGTGGATCCGGCCAGGGTCCGGCAGGCGCTCCTCGGCGGGTTCGCGTCGTCGCGGGTGCTCGAGCTCCACGGCCAGCGCATGATCGAGCGGCGCTTCGAGCCGGGCGCGCGCATCGCGCTGCACCAGAAGGACCTCGAGAACGCGCTCTCCGGCGCGCGGGCGCTCGGGCTCTCCCTGCCGGGGACCGCGAACGCGCAGCAGCTCTTCAACGCCTGCGCGGCGCACGGCGGGTCGGGGTGGGACCACTCGGCGATGCTGAAGGCGCTGGAGCTGCTCGCGGGGCGGGCGGTCGCGGACGTTCCCGGGCCGACCTGATCCCGTGAGCGCGCCGGGCCCGGCTCCTCCCGGGCTCGGGCCCCGCGGGGACGCCTCAGGGATCGAGCCGCATCCGGAGCGTCACCTCCGTCTCGACGCCCAGCGCCGCGAAGCGGAGCGCGCCGACCTCCTCCGGCGGCTCGATCGCGGGCGGGCCGCCGCCGGCACGCGCGTCCGGCGCGCCGGCCGAGGGGAGCCGCACGGTCTCGACCGGTCCGCGCGCGGCGACGAGCCCGGCGCCTCGATCCGCGAGCTCCGCCCCGCCCGCCGCGGGCGCCACCCCGACCGCCGCCTCCAGCTCGCCTCCCGGCGCGCCCTCCGCGAGCGGCGCCGGCTCGGCGAGGTACGTCGGGGCCGGCGTCCCGATCGTCAGGAGCCGCCGCTCGCGACGGTCCGCGCGGGTACGCGCCGGCTTGCGCGGGAGGAGGCCCATCCGCGCGCGCGCCGAGTTCGACGTCGGGAGCCCCGTGCGGCGGGGCGGCGAGGTGGGGCTGGCGGCGACGGCGAGGGCGAGGAACGCTGCGACGGCGATCATGGCGAGGGCTCCGCGTCGCGACGATGACGACCGGCGCCGAGCTCCGGAAGCCCCGGCGGCGGGGGCCGCACGCGGCGGGACGCGGAGGGCTCACCCGCGCCCGAGGACGAACGCGATCATCTCGCCGAGCGCCGGCGACGGAGGGCGCCGGCCCAGGCCGTCGCGGGGCGCGCCCCGGAGGTGGTGCCGGCGCGCGACGGCCGGCACGCTCGCGAGCGGCGTCACGAGCAGCAGGCCGTCCACCCCCGGGATCCTTTGCCGCGTCGATCGCCGCGACCGCGGAGCCGGGCGAGTCGCCGAGCACGAGCACCCGGCCGCGCCCCGGCGCGGCGCCCGGTCAGCCGCGCGCCTCCGGGCCGCGGCGCCGGGCGGGGAGCACCTCGCGGAGGACCGCGTGCGCGCTCCGCAGCATGTCGACGGTCGTGTCCCAGCCGACGCACGCGTCGGTGACGGAGCAGCCGTAGCGGAGCTTCGAGAGGTCCTCCGGGATCGGCTGGTTCCCCGGCTCGATGAAGCTCTCGATCATGAGGCCGACGATCGACCGGTTGCCCTCGCGGATCTGGTGGACGACGTCGCGCAGCACGAGCGGCTGCATCTCCGGCTTCTTCCACGAGTTCGCGTGCGAGCAGTCCACCACGACGTTCTGCGGGAGCTTCGCCTTCGCGAGCGCCTGCTCCGCGAGCGAGATCGACACGGTGTCGAAGTTCGGGCGGCCGCCGCCCCCGCGCAGGACGAGGTGGCCGTACCGGTTGCCCCGCGTGCGCACGATCGCGGAGCGTCCCTGTCCGCTCACGCCGAGGAAGCTGTGCGGCCGGCTCGCCGAGAGGATGGCGTTCACCGCCGCGTCCACGTCGCCGTCGGTGCCGTTCTTGAAGCCGACCGGGGTGGAGAGGCCCGACGACATCTCCCGGTGCGTCTGCGACTCGCTCGTCCGCGCGCCGATGGCGGTCCACGCGACGAGGTCGCCGTAGTACTGCGGCGCGATGGGGTCGAGGGCCTCCGTGCCGGCCGGGAGCCCGAGCTCGTTCACGTCGAGCAGGAACTTGCGGGCCCGCTCCATCCCGACGTCGATGCGGAAGGAGTCGTCCATGAACGGGTCGTTGATGAACCCCTTCCAGCCGAGCGAGGTGCGCGGCTTCTCGAAGTAGACCCGCATGACCACGTGGAAGACGTCCTCGATCTCGTCGGCGAGCCGGCGGAGGCGGCGCCCGTAGTCGAGCCCCGCGACCGGGTCGTGGATCGAGCACGGGCCGACGACGACGAGGAGGCGGGGGTCGGTGCCGTCGAGGATCGCCTCGATGGCGCGGCGCCCCTTCACCACCGTCTCGGAGGCGGGGCCCGTGAGGGGCAGGCGGGCCGTGATCTCGTCGGGCGACGGCATCTCGTCGAACGAGAGGACGTTCAGGTTCTCTGTGCGGTGGGGCATGGCCGGCGGGCTTCCTGAGGTGGGGGAGACCGGAATAGCTCATCCCGGCCGCGGATGCACCCGGGAGACGCACGGTGAGTCCCGGCCCCCCGTGAACGAGCCCGCGCCCGCGCCCGAGCCCGGCCGTTCCTCGGGCTCGGGCACGGGTGGAAGTCGCTCCCGCGTCACGCCCTCGCCGGCCGGTGCCGCGGGCTCCGCCGCTCGCCGCGCGAGCACTCGAGCTGCAGCGCCACCATCCGGTGGAACGCGCGGGCCATCGGCTCGAACCGGGCGGGATCCCGCTCGAGCGCGCCGAGCGCGAGCGCGACGGCCTCGATGGTCGAGAGGTGCCCCTCCGCCGGCTCCCTGCGCAGCTCGCCGTACCCGCTCGGCCGGCCGGGCGGGATCGCGATCCGCGGCAGCGCGGCCACGGCCGGGTTCGCCTCGAGCATCTTCTCGGCCTGGAGCCACGTCCCGTCCACGACGACGAGGGTGCGGGGCGGATCCTCCGCGGCCTCCTCCGCCGGCACGCCGCCCGGGAAGAGGAGCGCGGTCCCCGGCGCGGCGACCACCTCGCGCACGCGGCCGTGGGCCTCGAACGACACGCCGCGGTGCAGCTCCGCGTTCGCGAGGGCGACCCGCGTGAGCCGGGCGGAGCAGATGGCGAGCCGGGCCTCGCGGGGGTGCTGGAGGAGCACCACGCGTGTCCGGGAGGGGATGGGGCCCAGGCCGCCGCACACGCAGAAGCTCTCCGGGCGCAGGCAGCGGCGGCAGGTCGGGCGCATCGCGGCGGAGGAGACCACGGCGGCGACCCCCGCGTCGACCCCGCGGCGAGAAGAGGAGCCCGTCGCGCGGGCTCCGCTTAGATCCTGGCGCGACCGGAGGAGGACGCGATGGGAGAGAAGCTCGTGCTGTCGGACGCGGAGTGGCGGGCGCGGCTCACCCCCGAGGAGTACGAGGTGCTGCGCGGCCACGGGACCGAGCGGGCCTGGACCGGCTGCCTCGTCGGCACGAAGGAGCCGGGGACCTACGTCTGCGCGGGTTGCGGGAACCCGCTCTTCCGCTCCGGCGAGAAGTTCGAGTCCGGCACCGGCTGGCCCTCGTTCACCGTGCCGATCGCCCCCGACGCGCTGACCGAGCACGCCGACCACTCCTACGGCATGCGCCGGACGGAGGTCCGCTGCGCCCGCTGCGACGGCCACCTCGGGCACGTCTTCCCGGACGGTCCTCCGCCGACCGGGCTGCGCTACTGCATCAACTCGGCCTCCATGCGCCACGTCCCCGACGGCGCGCCGCTCGACGCGGACCCGCGCGGCGAACGCTGAGGCGTCGCGGCGGCGCGCGGGCCCCTCTGCTAGACTCGCCCGCTCCATGGTCCAGGTCACCTGGCGCAGCCGGACGCGGCGCGCCGGAGACGGGGCCCGACAGCGAGGCCCCATGCCCGACCCGTCCTCCACGCCCGTCGTCGCGACCCGCGAGCGCCCGTCCGTGCTGGACGACCGCTGGCTGCTCGGCCACCCGCGGGCGCTCGGGCTCATCTTCGTCGTCGAGATGTGGGAGCGCTTCTCGTACTACGGGATGCGCGCCATCCTCGTCCTCTACCTCGTGAACGGGCTCCGCTGGAACGGCGCGCGCGCCGCGGCGCTGTACGGCACGTACACGATGGCGGTGTACCTGTCCTCGCTCCCCGGCGGCTACCTCGCGGACCGGTGGATCGGGACGCGGCGCTCGCTCGTCCTCGGCGGCGCGCTCATCGCGGCGGGGCACTTCTCGCTCGCGTTCCCGGGGATGGCCGCGTTCTACGCCGGGCTCGCGCTGATCGTGGCGGGGACGGGCTTCTTCAAGCCCAACTCGTCCACGATCGTCGGCCAGATGTACCGCCCCGGCGACGCCCGCCGGGACGGCGGGTTCACGATCTTCTACATGGGGGTCAACGTCGGCGCGTTCGTGGGCCCGCTCGTCGTGGGCGGCCTCGCCCAGAGCGAGCGCTTCGGCTGGCACTGGGGCTTCGCCGCCGCGGGCGTGGGGATGGTGCTCGGGCTCGCGATCTACCTGTGGGGCCGCGACCGGTACCTCCCCGGCATCGGCCTCGGCGTCGAGCACGCGGCGACGCGCGCGGCGGCGCGCGAGGCGGGCGGGAAGACCACGCTGCACGGCGCGATCGGCGCGGCGGCCGGCGCGCTCGCCGGCCTCGCCCTCGGCGGCGCGGGCCTCTACGCGGTCGCGATCGGCGCGGTCGTGGGCGCCACGTTCGGGATCACGTTCCTCGGGACCCGCGGCGACGAGCGCAAGCGGGTCGCCGCGCTCTTCATCCTGGTCTTCTTCGTCATCTTCTTCTGGGCGGCGTACGAGCAGGCGGGCAGCTCGATGACGCTCTTCGCCGACAAGAGCACCGACCTTTGGCTCGGATCGTTCGAGGTCCCGTCCTCGTGGTTCCAGTCGGTGAACCCGTTCGCCATCCTCGTCTTCGCGCCGGTGTTCGCGGCGGCGTGGCAGTGGCTCGGCGCCCGCGGCCGCGACCCGTCGACCCCGTTCAAGATGGTGCTCGGCCTGCTCCTCCTCGGGGTCGGGTTCCTGTTCATGCTCGCCGGCGGCAGGCACGCCGACGCCGGGGCGCTCGTCTCGCCGATGTGGCTCGTCATGGCGTACCTGTTCCACACGCTCGGCGAGCTGTGCCTCTCTCCGGTCGGCCTCTCCTACGTCACGAAGCTCGCCCCGGCGCGGTTCGCGTCGCTGCTCATGGGCGCCTGGTACCTCGCGAACGCCGCCGCCAACAAGATCGCCGGCGCGATCGCCGGGCTCACGCCGCTGCCGGGCGAGGCGCACCCGACGACCGCGGGCGGGCTCGCCGGGTTCCTGCAGCGGGTCTCGGCGACGAACGCCGGCTTCTACTCGATCTTCGTCGTGTCGAGCTTCGCCGCCGCGGCGCTGCTGCTCCTCTTCGTCCCGCTCCTCAAGCGGCTCGCGAGCGGCGCCGACGTGCCCGGGGGAGCGCAGGGCTGACCGCCCGCGGCACGCCCGCGCAGCCCTCTCCGGGAGCCCGGCGCCTCGTGCGCGGCGGTACACTTCCGGCAAGGGGGTGTCGGGTGCGCGTGCGCGCTTCACCTGCGATCGTGCTCGCCGCGGCGCTGCTCGCGCCGACCGCCGGCCCGTCGGCCGCGGAGCCGCGGGCGCCGGACGTCCCGGCGCTGCTGCGGCACCTCGACGACCTCTACCGCTCGACGTCGTCCGTCGCGCGGATCGAGATCGCCGTGACGAGCCCGCGCTCGACCCGCTCGATGCGGCTCAAGGCCTGGACCCGGGGCGAGGAGGAGGTGCTCGTCGTCGTGGAGGCGCCCGCGCGCGAGCAGGGCACGGCGACGCTCCGCGTCGGCCAGAACCTCTGGAACTGGCTGCCGCGCATCTCGCGCACGATCCGGGTGCCGCCCGCGATGATGCTCTCCTCCTGGATGGGGACGGACTTCACGAACGACGATCTCGTGAAGGAGTCCTCGCTCCGGAAGGACTTCGACGGGCGGGTCGAGCGCCGGTCCGGATCGCCGCCGGGATGGTGGCTGCGGCTCGACGCGAGGCCGGGCGTCGTCGGGCGCTGGGCGCGCATCGACGTCCTCGTCTCGGACGAGCGGCTCCCCGTCGAGGAGCGCCACTACGACCGCAAGGGCCGCCTCGCCCGGACGATGACCTTCGACGACGTGCGGACGCTCGGCGGGCGACGGCTCCCCGCGCGCATGGTCCTCGTCCCGGCGGACGTCGAGGGGCAGCGGACCGAGATGCGCTACCTCGACGTCGCGTTCGACGTGAAGGTACCGGACGAGACCTTCAGCCTGTCGCGCCTCGAGCGCGGCCCGTGAGGACGGCGTGACGCTCACCACCGCGCGCATGGCCTGGCGGAACCTCTGGCGGAACCCGCGCCGGACCTCGCTCGCCGTCGCCGCGATCGGCCTGTCGCTCGCGCTCGTCCTCGTCTACGACGGCGTGCTGCGCGCCTACGCCGACTGGATGCGCGCCACGATGACGGGCCCGCTCCTCGGCGACGTGCAGGTGCACGCGCCGGAGTGGCGGAAGGACCGCGCGATGGACCGGACGCTCGCAGGCGCGGCCGCGGCGGTCGAGGCGGTCCGCCGCGCGCCGGGCGTCGCGTCGGCGAGCGCGCGCATCTACGCGCCCGCGCTGGCCGCGGTCGGGGAGGAGGGGTTCGCCGTCCTCGTGCTCGGGATCGACCCCCGCCCGGAGTCGCGGCCGACGGGCCTGCTCGCCGGCGCGACGGCGTTGCCGGCCGGCAAGCGCGTGCTCATGGGGAAGGCGCTCGCCGAGAACATGGGCGTGTCCCCGGGCGACCTGATCGCGATCGTCGGCCAGGGCGCGGACGGCTCGCTCGCGAACGACCTCTTCACGGTCGCGGGGCTCGTCTCGACGTCGGTGGACTTCGTGAACCGGCAGGCGGTGCTGCTGGAGCTCCCCGTCGCGCAGGAGCTGTTCGCGATGCCGGGCGAGGCGCACGAGCTCGTCGTCCACGCGAGGCCCGGGACGGCGGCGCGCGCGCTCGCGGGGCGGCTCTCGGCGCTCCCCGAGCTCGCGGGCGCCGAGGTGCTCGACTGGGAGCGGCTCGCCCCGGAGATGGTCGCCCTGATCCGGATCGTCGAGGTCGCCTGGGTCTTCGTGCTCGTCCTCGTCTTCGCCGCCGCCGCGGCCGGGGTCGCGAACACGATGCTGATGTCGACCTTCGAGCGGACCCACGAGCTCGGGATGCTGCTCGCGCTCGGGACCCGCCCGGCGCGGGTGGTGTCGCTCGTCGTCGCCGAGGCGCTCGTGCTCGGGCTGGCGGGCGTGCTCGCCGGCGTGGCGCTGGGCGGCGGGATCGTCGCGATCACGCACCGGACCGGGTTCGACTTCCAGGCGCTCACGGGCGGCGGCCCGCGGGAGCTGTCGTTCGGCGGCCTGCGCTGGTCGCTCGTCCTCCACCCGCGCCTGGCGCTCGTGGACGTGCTCCGCGGGGCGGGGGCGGTCCTCGCCACCGCGCTGCTCGCCTCGGCCTGGCCCGCGTCGCGCGCGGCGCGCCTCGAGCCGTCGCGTGCGCTGAGGTCCTGATGTCCGTCGAGGCCCGCTACGCCGTCCGGAGCGTCACGCGCAACGCGCGGCGGACGGCGCTGTCGGTCGTCGGGATCGGGGTCGGCGTGGCGCTCGCGCTCTTCATGGAGACCGTCAACCGTGGCCGGGACGAGCTCTTCGCGCGGGTCGGCGCGACGAGCGGCGCCGGGCACCTGCGCGTCGTCCCGGCCGGCTGGCGCTCGAAGCGGGACGTGCGCATGCGGCTCGCGGACCCCGCGGGCGCGCTCGCGGCTGCGCGCGCCCTGCCCGGCGTCGTGGCGGCCGCGCCGCGCGCGCGGGCGGAGGTGCTCCTCGC
>DASVZX010000182.1:0-2612 GCA_036391435.1 Anaeromyxobacter sp.
CGCGGGCGGCTCGGGCGGCGCCGCGGCCGACGGGCGCCAGCCGCCGAACCGCCGGCGGGCGAGGGCGAGCACCTCGTCCGCGTCGGCGCTCCCGACCACGACGAGGAGGGCGCTCGCCGGCGCGTACCGCCGCGCGTGGAAGGCCGTGACGTCCGAGCGGCGCGCCGCCGTGAGGTCGCCCACCCTCCCCTCCGGGGGGTGCGCGTAGGGGTGATCGCCGTAGGCGGCGAGGAGCAGCGCGCGATCCGCGACGAGCGCCGGCTCGTCGAGGTCGTGCGCGAGCGCGGCGATCTCGCGCCGGCGGAGCCGCTGCACCTCGGGCGCGGGGAACGTCGGCGCCGTGGCGACGTCGGCGAGGACCTCCACGCAGCGCGGCAGGACCTCGAGGGGCGCCGAGAGGCCGAAGTACGTCGCGTCCTCGTCGACGCCCGCGCCCATCTCGGCGCCGAGCGACTCGACCGCGAGGTCGATCTCGGGCCCGGTGCGGCGGCGCGTGCCCCGCCGCGCGACGAGCGCGACGAGGTGCGCGAGCCCGGACCGGCCCGGCGGGTCGAGCGACGCCCCGCCCCGCAGGACGAGGCGGACGGCCGCGAGCGGCACGCCCGCGCGCTGCGCCACGACGAGCTCGAGCCCGTTCGCGAGCCGCTCGCGGCGGATCGGCGGGAGCGCGATCCGGTCGGACGCCGTCACCGCCGCACCTCCGGCTCGAGGACGACGACGCACCGGCGCGTCGGGTCGAGGTACTCCGCCGCCACGCGCCGCACCTCCCGCGCGCCGACCGCCGCGTAGTGCTCGAGCGCCCGCCCCGCCTCGCGCCAGTCCCCGAGGAGCGCCTCGGCCTGGCCGAGGGCGTGGGCGACGCCGTGGTGGGTCGCGAGCTCGTGCAGGACCGAGCTGCGGAGGAGCGCCTGCGCCCGGCGGACCTCGGCCGCCGACGGCCCGCGCGTCGCGATCCGGTCGAGCTCCTCCCACAGCACCGCCTCGGTGCGGGCGACCGACACCCCCGGCGCGAGCTCCGCGAAGGCGAGGAACACCCCGGGATCGATACGCCAGCCCCAGGAGATCGAGACGGACACGGCGAGCTCGTCCTGCTGGACGAGCCGGCGGCGCAGGCGCGAGGACTCGCCGACCGCCAGGCAGACCTGGAGCACGTCGAGCGCCGCGGAGTCCGGGCTGCGCGCCGCGGGCCCGCGCCAGCCCGCGAGCAGGGCCGGCGCGTGCGCGGGATAGCGGACGCTCGCGCGGCGCTCGCCGCGCTGCGGCGGCTCGCCGAGCGGGACCGGCGCGGGCCGCGGTCCCGCGGGGATGTCGCCGTAGTGGCGCTCGAGGAGCGCGAGCGTGCGGTCGGGATCGAGGTCGCCCACCGCGTACACCGCCGCGTTGTTCGGCGCGTAGTAGGTCCGGAAGAAGCCCTCGCAGTCCTCGCGCGAGATCCGCTCGATGTCGTCCATCCAGCCGATCACCGGCCAGCGGTACGGGTGGGCGAGGAAGACGAGCGCCTCGAGCTGCTCCTCCATGAGGCCGAAGATCGAGTTCTCGGTCCGCAGCCGGCGCTCCTCCTTCACCACCTCGCGCTCCTGCTCGAGCGCGTCCGCGGTGAGGCGGAGCGACCGCATCCGGTCGGACTCGAGGTCCACGACCGTCTCGAGGGCGTCGCCGGCGAAGTCCTCGTAGTAGGCCGTCACGTCGTTCGACGTGTAGGCGTTCGAGTGCCCGCCCCGCGACTCGAGGACGCGGTCGAACTCCTTCGGACCGTACCGCGCGGCCCCGTTGAACATCATGTGCTCGAACAGGTGGCTGATCCCGGTCGTGCCGAGCCGCTCGTTGCGGGAGCCGACCTGGAAGAACGTGTAGTAGCTGACCGTGGGAGCGGCGGCGTCGGCGAGGACGCGGACGCGGAGCCCGTTCGGCAGCGTGTGGGCCCTCACGCGGTCGAGATCGACGACGCGGGAGTGCGGACGCTGCGTCGGCATGGCCGGCGCGAAGATATCCCCCGATGGGAAGCCCGTCCATCGAAGCGTCCGCTCGCCCGCCCGCCGACGGGGCCCGACCCGACGGCCGCCGCCCTGGTTTCGCACGGGCGCGGAATCCTCGGGGGTTCCCCCCGTGTTCGACTCTGCGCACCATCAACACTCCGTCGGTGGACCACTAATGGGGGAGGCCCGAGTTCGTTCCCCCCGCGGAAGGCTCCGCAGCGCGTCCCCTGACGGATCCGATCCTTCATTTCGAGGTCGCCATCGAGATGCCAGCCACCAAGACCAGGTCCCAGCGGGACCCCCGGCGCGACGACCTGCGTCGCCTCGGGGACCGCATCCGCGAGCAGCGCCGAACGCGAGGCCTCACCCAGGAGGCGCTCGCCGAGTCGCTCGATCTCTCCGTCGCCTACGTGAGCCTCATCGAGCGCGGCGGCCGGAACCCGCCGTACACCACGGTCGTCGCCATCGCGCGCGCCCTCGGCGTTCCGATGTCCCGCATCGTCCTCGACGAGTAGCGCCCGCGGCGGCGCCGGGGCGGCCGCCGTTCACAGCGAGTCGATGGGCCTCCCGCACGCGGCGCAGCGTCCCGCGCGCCGACGGAGCGGGAGGCCGCAGCCGGGGCAGCGCGCGCCCCCG
>DASVZX010000183.1:0-1706 GCA_036391435.1 Anaeromyxobacter sp.
CCCCACGCCCCCGGAGCCGCCGCCGTGAATCGGCGGCCCGCGCGCGGGAGCCCTAACGGCCGGGCGGGCGGGCCGCTCGCGAAAGCGCGGCCCGGGCGCCGAGGACGCTCCTAGTGCCGCGTTCCGTCCTCGGCCTCCCGCTCGTGCCCGGCGACGACCTGCGCGTGGTTCAGCGCCGCGACGAGCGCCACCCCGCCGATCGAGTTCCCGACGAGCGCCGGCAGGAGGAACCCCCCGAGGAACGTCCCCGGGCCGACCTGCCCGGTGACGACGAGGTAGAGCACCTCCACCGAGCCCGCGATGGAGTGGCTGAACTCGCCCGCGCCGACGAGCCAGGTGACCGCGACGATGACGAAGAAGCGCGCGTTCACCGCGGCGGGGAGGAGCCACACCATGAGCGCGATGAGCCAGCCGCCGTAGATCGCGCGGACGAGGACGCCGCCGACCCCGGGGGAGAGGGCCCGCTGCCCGATCTCCGAGAAGGCGCGGTGGAGCTCGGGCGAGGCCACCGCGCCCAGCGTGAGCGACCCGGCGAACGCGAGCGCGCCGCAGACGTTGCCCGCGAGCACGAGCCCCCACACGCGGGCGACGCGCCACAGGCCGCCGGCGCGGGGGCGCGCGAGGAACGGCAGGATGACGAGGAGCGTGTTCTCGGTGAAGAGCTGCTGGCGCCCGAGGACCACGAAGAGGAACCCGAGGGAGTAGCCGAGCTTCGCGACGAGCGGCCGCCACGGCGCGTCGGGGAGCGCCGCGCGGAGGATGCCCTCCCCGACGAGCGAGAACCCCATCGACAGGCCCGCCGCGATCGCCGACCAGAAGAGCGCCGCCGCCGGGCGGGCGAGCTCGTCCTCCCCCTCGCGCCGGATCGCCTCGTGCACGACCTGCGGCGACACGGCCGTCCGGGAGCGCACCTTCCTGCGCTCGTGCCGGGTCAGGGGGACGGCGGGGGGCGCGCGCTCTCCGGGATCCACGCCGAAAGATGCGGACGGGTCCCCGGGTCGGGCACTCGGGTCCGTCGGCGGGACGTTCTAGGATGGCCGGTCCGGCGGGCAGCCGTGC
The DNA here is from genome assembly GCA_036391435.1 of Anaeromyxobacter sp. GTDB lineage: Bacteria > Myxococcota > Myxococcia > Myxococcales > Anaeromyxobacteraceae > Anaeromyxobacter. Next base: position 1,060 of record DASVZX010000183.1, read on the forward strand.
GAGCCCGCCGGGCCGTGCTTAAAGGATCACGCCTTGAGCCGAGTCCGCACAGAGGCGCTCGCCGACCCCGCCACCGACCTCACCGAGGCGGAGCGCGCGATCGTGGAGGAGGAGGAGGCGCTCCTCGCGACCGTCCGGGCCGCCCTGGCCGCGTGGCGCCGGGCGGCGCGCGGCGACCGCGACCTCGTGACGCGGCTCCGGGACCTGCGCGACGAGGCGCTCGAGTCCACCGCGAAGGACCTCCCGACCGTGTTCCAGGAGATGGGGGTGGTCCGGGCCGTGATGGAGCGCGCCCGCCCCGACGCGCTGCCGGAGCCCGCGGCGCCCTACTTCGCGCACCTGCGCGTCCGGGAGGGCGGCGAGGAGCGCGACTACTGCCTCGGGCGTCACACGTTCGTCGACCGCGCCGCCGGCGTGCGCGTCGTGGACTGGCGGTACGCGCCGGTCGCCGCGCTCTTCTACCGCTATCGCGAGGGCGAGGAGTTCGAGGAGCCGTTCCCCGGGCGCGTCTCGACGGGCGTCGTCGTCGCGCGGCGCGTGGTCGTGGTGGAGCGCGGCCGCCTCGCGCGCGTGTCGGTCGACGGCGCGACGCTCGTCCGCGGTCCGGACGGCGGCTGGCGGGCGACGCGCGGCGAGCACGCCGCCCT
>DASVZX010000184.1:0-14105 GCA_036391435.1 Anaeromyxobacter sp.
TGCGCCGCGGGCGCCGCGCCCGGCTTCCAGCTGGTTCCGTCCACGAAGTCGACGCGGGCGACCTGAGCGGCCTCGAGCCTCCTCGTCGAGCCGTCCACGAGGCGCACGGTCACGCCGGAGGGGCCCGCCTCGAGGACCGTCCCGCGCACCCGGCCGCCGTCCGTCCGGTACACGGTCCCGCCCTGCGGGGAGAAGGTGAGGAGCGTGGCGAGCACGATGGCGAGCATGGGGTCCTCCGCGTCCGTCAGGGGAAGAGCGTGAGCCTGACGCCGACCTGCGCGGTCGTGTGGGTGGCGCCGTCCGTCGAGGTCGTCACGCCCGCCTGATCCCTCAGCTCGTCGTACTCGCCGGCGGAGACGGTGCCGTACAGGCCGAACGCGACGACGCGGCCCGTCCGGAAGTCCACCCCCGCGCCGAGGCGGACGAGCTCGCGCCCGCGGTAGCGGAGCAGATCGTTGCGGTCTCCGGCCGAGTGGTGGTCCACGACGATGGCGCCGGCCTCCCAGCCCGTGCCGATCGAGAGCCACACGGGACGGGTCGAGAGCGGCGACCAGGTGTGGCGGGCCATGAAGCCGAACCGGGCGGTCGCCGCGGAGCAGTCGAGCCCCTGGACCTGGCACTGGTCGCGGATCGACCGCGACGGATCGCCGCCGCCCATCTCGCCGTACACGCCGAGGGCGAAGCCCCGGGTGAGGCGCAGGCCGAGCTCGCTCGAGGCGTGCGCCTGCTGCGACCGGAAGACGCTGCCCATGGAGACGCCGGACGCGGCGTCGCCGCCCAGGAACGTCGCGCCGACGCCGAGCGAGAGGTAGAGGGGGAAGATCTGCGCCCGCGGCGGGCCGGGGGGCGCGGGGAGCGGCGGCGGCATGCCGGCGGGCTGCTGCGGATAGGCGGGTTGCTGCGGATAGGCGGGCGGCGGCTGGGGCGCGACGGCGGGCGCCGGAGCCCGCGCGGGCGCCGGCGCCACGCGGCGCGAGACGCTGCCGTCCGCGTACTCGATCCGCTGGAGGTCGTCGCGCGGGTAGGTCTGGACGGAGCCGTCGAGCAGGCGGACCTTGACCCCGGTCCTCGGGTTCTCCTCGATGACCGTGCCGCGGACCCGGCCGCTGCCGAGGAAGTAGACCGTGTCGACCGGCGCGGGCCCCGCTGGCCGCGCGCGCGACGCGGGAGAGGGCTCGGCGACCTTCGGAGGGGCTGCCGCGTGCGGCGTCGAGACCGTGCCGTCCGCGTACACGACGCGGGTGACCTCGTCCGCCGGGTAGTCGTGGACGGTGCCGTCGAGGAGCCGGATCTTCACGCCCGCCGGGCTCTCCTCCATGACCGTGCCGCGCGCGCGGCCGCCGCCCCGGAGGTAGACGCTGTCGAGCGATCCCGCCGGCGCGGCAGGGGGCGGGGCCGCCGCGAGGGCGGGGACCGGCGCCGGCGGGGCCGCCGGGGCGGGCGGCAGCGGCTGCACGTTCGAGACGGTCCCGTCCGCGAACTCGATCCGGGAGATCTGGCTGCGCTCGATGCGCCGGACGGTCCCGTCCGGCATCTGGATCGTGACCCCCGTCGCCGGGCTCTCCTCGAGGACGGTTCCCGTGATCCGGCCGCCGTCGACGGTGTGGACGGTGTCCGCCGGCGTCGCCGACGCCAGCAGCGCTGCAACGAGCACGGGGAGCATCGGGCTTTCTCCGGTGGGCAGATCCTTTCCGCTCGCCTTCGCGAAGATCGTGCCAGCGCCTCCGGGCGCGGCTGCTGGGGAAATCCGGTGTCCGCCCGGCGTGCGCCGCGCACACGTGTGGCAGGAACTTCACGATCCCCACGCCGTGAGCATCGAGCGCACGCTCGATCCCGCGCCGGGCGGGCCGGCCCCGGACGGGTGACGGCGCGCCCCGTCCGGTCGCGCCCGCCGCGCCGGGCGCGACGACGAAGCCGTGCGCCGGATCGCCGAGCTCCGGCCCGAGCCGGCCGGGCCCGCGGCAAGAGGGTCAGGCCACGGCGTGCCGCGCGCCGATCCGCTCGCGGGCGCCGACGCCCGGCTCCATCAGCCGGTCCGCCACGCTCGCCATCCGCTCGCCCACGAGCTCGAGCTCGCCGGAGGTCAGCAGCTCCCGGACGCGCGGGAAGAGCTCGCGCTCCTCCTCCTCCGCGTGCCGCCGCTTGCGCTCCTTCAGGAGCGCCAGCTTCGCGGCCGCGCGGTCGCTGCCGAGACCCGCCGCGACGATGTCGGCGACGATCCGCTCCGTCGAGGCGTGCCCCCCGATCGCCCTCGGGAGCAGCTCCTCCACGGCGGCGACGTGCGCCGCCGGGTAGAAGATCATCTCCTCGACCGCCGTGTGGACCGCGAGGAGATCGACCAGCTTCCGCCAGAGCCGGCGCCTCGTCTGCGTCCGCGCCGCCGTCTCGATCTGGTCGAACAGCGAGTGGATCTCCTGGTGCTGATCCCGGAGGTACGCGATCGCGTCCATGGGGAGATCAGGCCGGCTGAGCGGCCAGCGGGCACCCGCGCCTCAGCTCCAGGAAGGACACGAAGCCCTGCAGCACCGCCTCCAGGCGATCCGGCAGACCCGCCTCCGCCCCGCCCGGCTCGTACTCGACCTTCAAGGTGATGCGCGTCCCGGTGCGGATCGGCTCGAACGTGAGGACCTCGGCCCGCCACCTGACGTTCACCGTCAGCGTATGGGCCGCGCACCGGGGATGGTCCTCGAAGCGCTGCCACTGCTCCTCGATCGTCTCGACCGGAGCGTTCACCTCGACCGCTCTCGCGATCTGTGCCACGGAGACCTCCTTTCGCTGCATGGTACGCGGCCGAGCTCTCCGCGCGGGGACGCACGCACGCCTCGCGACCACGTGCCGCGCGCCTTGGAGCGCTCGGACATCCGGACGCACGGCGGCGCCATGCCGCACCCGTCGAGCGGCGCCGGGGTGGTGAGATCCGGTGGCGCAGGGGGCCCGGCCACTTCGCCGGGAGTGAGGGAGAGGACATGCAGGAGCGCGCGACGGCGGTGAAGGTCTTCGACGACCTCGTTCGCGAGACGGTGAAATGGGTCGAGGTGCACCGCCCCCTGGAGGCCGACCGGGACGGCGCGACGCAGTGGGTCCTCTCCGCCGCGTTCTCGATGGTGGTCGTCGCCGGCGCCGCGTGCGCGAGCATCGGCGCGCTCGGCGGCGAGATCGCGGAGGAGGACTTCCTCGACCTCGCCCGCGAGGCGTTCCGGCGCGCGCACGACAACGTGGCGGGGCGCGGCGCGAGCGCATGAACCGCGAGGACGCCGCCTCACCTGCGGGCCAACGGCCATGATCCCCCTCCGGCGCTGCGTGCGCCGTCTCCTCGACGTTGCGGCCGGTGCGGACGGGGCGCAGGCGCCGGCCGCGCGCGCGGTCGCCCCTCGACCGCCCGGCGGCACGGCAGGCCGGCCGATCTAGCGCCGGGCAGGACGGCGCGGCGCCGATCCGAGCCGCGACGCCACGCGGAGCAGCTCGCCCGGATCGAACGGCTTCGTCAGCACCGCGTCCGCGAGCGCCCGCGCCTCCGCGCCGACGTCCGCGCCCGTGACGAGGACGACCGGGATCGTCCTGCCGATCTCCGTCGAGCGCAGCATCTCGAGCAGCCCGACGCCGTCCAGGTGCGGCATGCGGAGGTCGAGCAGGATCACGTCCGGCCGCGCCGCCGGGACGCGGCCGAGCCCGGCGATCCCGTCCTCCGCCACCTCGACCGTCCACCCCGCGCTCTCCAGGACGGCGCAGAGCGTGTCGCGCTGGTCTCGGTCGTCCTCGATGACGAGGGCCATCATGCGGTCGGCTCCGGGCCGGACCCCGTGCGCGGGAACGAGATCTTCCCTCGACGTTTACACCCCCCGGCGTGCGGGTCCAAGGCCCGGACGCCGGTGCGGGACGCGCGGCCGCTCGCCCGGCCGCGTGCACCTCGGTGGGGGAATGGGCAGGTTTTCCTCGGGCCCCTCCGGGTGCGCGGGTGGGCCGGAGCAGCATGGCGACGGAGGCCACAAGACCGACGGCCGGCCGGACGATCCTCGTCATCGACGACGACGGGGAGCAGCGCGCCCTCCTCGGCGAGCTCCTCACGCTCGCCGGGTACGCCGTGGTGGTGGCGTGCGACGGGCAGGACGCGCTGGAGCTGCTGCGGGGTGGGCTGCGGCCGGCCGTCATCGTCCTCGACCTCGCGATGCCGAGGATGAGCGGATGGACGTTCCTCGAGCGGCTGCGGGGCCCCGAGCGTTCGAGCATCCCGGTCCTCGTGACGAGCGGTGACGCGCGCGCCCGGCCGCCGTCGGGCGCCGACGGGTGCCTGCTCAAGCCCGTCGACGCGGGCGCGTTCCGCTCCGAGATCGGGCGGCTCTCGTCGGCGAGGCGCGCGGGCACGCCGCGCCGCTGAGCGGATGCAGGCCGCCCCGCGGGCCGGCGCTACGAGGGCCGCCGGACCCCGCGACCGCGCCCGGCGCCCCGCGGGGGCGCCGTCGTACTGCTCGAGCTTGCGCTTGAAGGTCGCGAGCCCGATGTCGAGCGCCGCGGCGGCGCGGGTCCGGTCACCCCCCGCGCTCTCCACGGCGGCGAGGACGCGTCCTCGACCTCGACGCGGCTCCCTGCGCGAGGGCGACGGCATGCTCGACCGCGTTCCGGACCTCCCGGACGCGCTCGCCCCGTTCGCCGACACCGTTCTGGTACCATCGCCAGGGCGGCGCAGGCGAAGCGGCCGGGGGTCGGCGGAGGACGTCATGGCGCGGATCGTCGTTCTCGGGGGATCCTTCGGCGGGCTGACGGCGGCGCTGGAGGTGAAGCGGCTCCTCGGAAGGCGCGCGGACGTGACCGTGGTCGGCGAGGACGACCGCTTCGTCTTCCTCCCCTCGCTGCCGTGGCTCGTCATGGGCTGGAGGCGCCCGGCGGACCTCACGCTCGCGGTGGGCGACGTGCTGAAGCCGAAGGGGATCGCCTTCGTCCACGAGGCGGCGCAGCGCGTCGACCCCGAGGCCTCGAAGGTCTTCACCGCCCAGGGCCGGGAGCTGCCCTACGATCACCTCGTCATCTCGACCGGCCCGCAGCTCGCCTTCGACGAGATCCCCGGCCTCGGCTCGGACGGCGGGCACACGGTCAGCATCTTCACGCTCGATCAGGCGATCCGGGCCGGTGTCGCCTGGCGCGGCCTCCTCGAGTCCCCCGGCCCGATCGTCGTCGGCTCCGCGCAGGGGGTGAGCTGCTTCGGGCCGTCCTACGAGCTGGCCTTCGAGATGGACGCCGAGCTGCGCCGCCGCAAGATGCGCCACCGCGTGCCGATCTTCTACCTCACCTCCGAGCCCTTCCTCGGCCACATGGGCGTCGGCGGCCTCGGCGACTCGAAGACCTTCGTCGAGCACGAGTTCGCCGAGCGCGACATCAAGCCGCTCGTGAGCCAGGCCATCGCGGAGGTGGCGCCCGGCGAGATCCGGCTCCGGGGCGGCGCGAAGCTTCCCTTCAAGCTCGCGATGATCGCCCCGCCCTTCAAGGGAGTCCCCGCCGTCGCGCCGCTCGGAAACCCGCGCGGCTTCGTTCCCGTGGACGGGAGCTACCGCCACGCGAAGCACGCGAACGTCTTCGCCGTCGGAGTCGCCGTGGCCATCGCCCCGCGCGAAGCGACGCCGATCCCCACGGGCGTGCCCAAGACCGGCGACATGACGGTCAAGATGGCGAAGGCGGCGGCGCGGACCATCGCCGCCGACGTCGGCGGCGGCTCCCGGCCGCACGCGGACGAGCTCGGCGTGGTCTGCCTCATGGACATGGGCAACACGGCCGCGATGATGAAGGGCTACCCGGTCCTGCCGCCGCGCCAGACCTCGTACACGAGGAAGGCCGTCTGGGCGAGATGGCTGAAGCTGGGGTTCGAGCGGTACTTCCTCTGGAAGATGAGGAACGGGCTGAGCGGCCTGCCGTAGCCGTGTCGTCCCCCGGCTGCGGAGCCGGATCGTACCCGGCGCCCGGCGGCCCGGGATCGTCGCGCGCCGGGGCGGCCGATCTCCGCCGCCGTGCCGAATGTTCGCTCGACTCTACGTCGAGGCGGGGGCGGCGGCGGTGCGGCGGGGCATTCGAGCGATCGCGAGCGCCATGCTGCTCCTCCGCGCGGGGGCCACCCGCGCGGAGGAGCCCTCCCCCGAGCCGGCGCCGGCGCGGCCGATCGCGTGGCAGGACACCGGCCCCTTCGCGCAGCTCTTCCTGCAGCTCCCGTTCGACGCGCCCGAGCCCGTCGCGCCCGGCGCTCTCGAGGTGAGCGTCCGGACGCTGTACTCGAACAGCATCGCCCGTGAGAGCACGGCGGATCTCTCCGCCGACGTGTCGGTCGAGACGGTGGTCCCCACCGTCCTGCTCCGCTACGGGCTCCCCGCCGGGTTCGAGCTCCAGCTCGCGCTCCACGGCGAGGTCGACTACGCCGGGTTCCTCGCGCGGCCGATCAAGTTCGTCGAGGGGCTCTTCGACAACACGAACCCGCTGCGTGCCGGCCCGCCACCGAAGGCGGCGCGGTTCCGCGTCGTCCGCGCCGACGGCGCGGGCATCGACTGGCGCGGCAGCCGCGGGAGCGCCGGCGATCCGTGGCTGGGCGTGAAGCGGCGCGTGCGCGCGCAGGACGAGTGGAAGCCGGCCGTCTCGTGGCGTGCTGCGCTCGAGATCCCCGCGGCCTCGCTTCCCCTGGGCTCGGGGCTCTGGGAGGTCGGGACGGGCCTCGTCGCGGGCTGGACCGCCGGCGCGACGTCGCTGCTCGTCGAGACGGATCTCATGATCCCGCAGGGCCGCTCCGTCACCGCGGCCCGCCTGCAGACGCGGCCGCACTTCGCGGTCCAGCTCGGCCTGCTGCGCCGCCTCTCGGGCTGGCTCACCGCGATGCTGCAGGCGAGCGCGCACTCGTCGGCCCTGTCGGGGACCGGGCTCGACGTGGTCGACGGCACGGCGTCCTACCTGCTCGTGGGCGTCGGCGTCGAGCCGAGCCGGAGCACGTCCCTGTCGTTCGCGCTGGTCGAGAACGTGCTGAACCCGTCGCGGGGCGCGGACATCTCCGCGGTCCTGGACGTGGGCTGGCGCCGGTAGCGGCCCTAGCCTCCGGGGCGCCCCCCGGCCGGCGGCTGCTGCGCCGCCCGGTGCACGGCGGGGACGGGACCCGGGCGGCGGGCGTCGCTCGGCCGCCAGGGCACCGCCACCCCGCTCGCCGTGCGCAGGGCCCGGGCGAGGATCTGCGCCGTCGCGGCGAGCGGGATCGCGAGGACGGCGCCGACCACGCCGAAGTGGTAGCCGAGGAACAGCACCGCGACGAGCTGTCCGAGCGCGCTGAGCCCGAGCGTCCTCCGGTACACCAGCGGCGACACGACGTAGTTCTCGACGACGTCGTACGACACGACGAACGCCAGCGCGGCGAGGGCCGCGCCGGAACCGTGCGTCGCCCAGACGACCGCCCCGACGGCGAGGAGGCGCACCGCGGCGCCGAGGTACGGGATCGTCACCGAGATTCCGGCGAGGAGGGCGAGCGGGATGACGAACGGGAGCCGCGCGACGGCCAGGTAGGCTGCGGTCGCGAGGACGCGCGCCAGGACGACGACGCTCAGCCCGGCGAGATAGCCGCCGAGCGAGGTCTCGAGCTCGCGCGCGAGCGCCTCGACCGCCGGACGGCGGTGCGGCGGGAGCGCGCCGACGGCGCGCTGGACGAGGCGCGGCCCGCTGACGAGGAGGAGCACGCCGGTGACGAGCACGGTGGCGAGCGCGCCCGCGGCCGCCGCGACCCCGCCCGCCGCGCCGTAGACCTGACCGGCGAGCTCGGTCGCGCCGCGGGAGAGCGCCTCCTGGAACCAGGTGGCGAGCGGCGTCCCGCCGAGCGCGGCCCCGAGCTGGTCCACGAGCGCGCCGCGGAGGCGGTCCGCGACCGAGGGGGCGGCGCTCGCGAGCGCCCGGAGCTGCGCGAGCAGGGGCCCGAGCGCGATCGCCAGCGCGGCCACCGTGGCGGCGGCGGCCCACGTCAGGACGAGGGCGAGCGCCCACCCGCGTCGGACGCCTCGCCTCACGAGCGCGGCGACGGGCCGGTCGAGGAGGACGGCCATCATGATCGCCACGTACAGCAGCGCGAGCAGCGCCGCGGAGCGCCAGAGCACGAAGACGACGAGCGCCACCGAGAGGACGCCGCACGTCGCCGCCGCGGCGAGCGCCGCCGCACGGCGAGTATCGTGGCGCGCCTCCATGGCTCGTCGTGGTCCCCGCAGCGCCGGGGGCCGCCTCCCGCCTGGCATATAGGGCGGCCGGAGGCGCTTCACACGGCGGCCGAGGAGCTGCCCGTCCAGGCGCCGGTCCCCCCGCCGGGTCGCGCGCGCTCACACGGGCTGCTCGTCCGCCGGCGTGCTCGGGATCCGCAGGATCGGCCGTGGCTCCTCGACGACGATCGTCTGGACGTGCCTCTCGGCGTCGTACCGGAACGACACGGTCAAGGGTCCGCCCGACTGGTTCTCGAGCGCGAAGCCGCGGGGGTCGTCCACGCGGGGCGCGAGCGCCGTCTCTCCCGACCTCACCTGCACGCGCCTCGACGTCCGCATCGCAGCACCTCCGCCCGGCATCATGTCCACGTCGGGACGCCGCAGAGCCTCCGCCCGGGGAAGGAGGGACCGGCCGAGGGCGAGTCTCGCGGCGATGCTCCGGCCCGATGCGGCGCGCTCGCGCGCCGACCGGGGACGCGGTGCTCGCCGAAGGCGCTGCCGCTCGGCGATGAACCGCCCCTCGGGCGGGGGCGTCCCCCGCGCTCGAAGGTCGCGCGAGCGGTCGCAACGCGCTTGATCACCCGATAAAGCGCGCTGATAGGAGCCCGCGCTGCCGCTTGCCGCGGGCGCCGGCCGCGTGGAACAGTGCTCTTCGGCTCGTCGATGGTCCGCGCGCTCGCCACCCACCTGGATCGGCCCCTGACCGGCGCGGCGCTCCGCGAGCTCCTCGCCTCCGCCGATCTCTCCGGATCGGGCGCCGAGGCGCTCCTCGCCGGCCGCGGCGTCCCGAGAGACGAGCTGCTCCGGGCGCTCGCGGAGGTGCACGGCCGACCCTTCGTCGAGTACGGCGAGGACGTCACCGGCCCTCGTGACGTCCTCCGGCGCATCGACCGCGAGGCGCTGAAGCGCGACCTCTGGTTCCCGCTGTCGGTGCGCGACGGGGCGGCGAAGGTGATCGCCTGGAACCCCGCCGCGGTCGGAGACGAGGTGGAGAAGGCGCTCGCGGTCTCCCGGATCGAGTGGGTCGTCGCCCTCCCCTCGGACATCGTCCGGATCGTCGAGAACAACCAGGACGTGAACCCCGGGTTCCCGCGCGCCGCCGGGAGGACTCCCCTCGCGAAGGTGCGCAACTTCTTCGCGCTGCGGCGCTCGCGCTACGCCTGCATCCGCACGTCGCTCGCCCGCGGGCGCACCGGCCTCGCCCTCCTGCGCACCGGCCTGTCGTTCGTCACGATCGCGGTCGTGCTGTTCCGCGTCCTCGGGGCGCGGCCCCTCGGCGTCTTCGAGGTCGTCCTCTCGGCCGCGGGCAGCTTCATGATCGTCGAGGGGCTGCGCTGGTACCTGCCCACGAGGAGCACCGCCCGGCGGCCGCTCGACTTCGACCTCACCGCTCCGACCGGGGGGACGACGGTCCTCGAGGCGATCCGGGGCGACGGAGACGACCCGATCTTCTCGCGCTCCGGGCGCGTGCCCGGCGCGGTGGAGCTGCGGGAGGGCTGGAACCGACTCTCCCCCGTGATGCGGCGGAGGTTCCTCGCGAGCGACAGGACGGACCTCGCCGAGGAGCGGACCTACCTCGCGTCGCTGCGCACGAAGATGGCGCGGGGGCGGACCGGCCTCGCCTTCACGAGGACGGGGATCGCCTTCGTCGGCGTGGGCACCGGGCTCCTCCGCACGCACGAGTTCACGACGCGCGCCTGGCCCCTCTTCGACGCAGCCCTGCTCGCCGTGGGCGCGGCCATGATGCTCGAGGGCTTCCTCGTGTACTTCCGCGACCGGCACGCGGGCGCGAAGGGGCACGAGTCCGTCCGGCGCGCCACCGAGGCGCCGAGCATCTGGGAGGCCGTGCTGCCGCCCCGCTTCGAGGAGCGCCTGCTCCTCGACGGCGTCTCCCGGGCGCTCCCCGTGGCCCTCACGCACGATCCCGGGATCTGGGGCACGACCGGGCTCGCCCTGGAGCGCACCGTGCTCGCCGACGGGCGCTGCGTGATGGCGCGGCTGCGGACCGTCATGGCGCGCTCCCGCACCGGCCTCGCGTTCGTGCGGACGGGGATGATGATCTGCGCCATGGCGGGGGGGCTCCTCGTCTACTTCGGCCGCTCGAGCGCGCCGTGGGCCGTGCTCTACGCGCTGCTCCTCGTCGCCGGAGCGCTGCTCGTCGCGGACGGCCTGTGGTGGCACCTCCCCGCGGAGCGGTCGCGCCGGCAGCTGCCGTACTGCTACTGCGACGTGGAGATCCCCATCCCCGACTACGGCAGGCCCGCGCGCGCCTGGGCCAAGGCGGTGTTCAGCCATGATGATGCCTGACGCCGAGCGGGCGCGCTCGCGGTTCCGTCCCCTCGTCGTCTGGGGAAGCGTGAGCGAGCGGCAGCTCGAGGCGGCGGAGGCGTCGGCCGCCGTGCGGGGCCTGAGGGTCGAGGCGGTGCTCCTGCGAGACCACCGGGTCCCGAAGCGCGCGCTCCTCCGGGCGCTCTCCGAGCACACGGGGTTGCCGTCCATCGAGTACGACGAGCGGATGCCGGTGCCCGCGGAGCTGCTCGCGCGAGTCGACGGGGCGAAGCTCTCCGCGAGCCGGTGGGTGCCCGTCATCGCCGACGGCGACGAGGTCGTGGTCGCGACGAGCGATCCCGCCAACCCCGCCGTCGCCGAGGAGGTGAAGGCCGCGTTCCCCGGGCGGCGCTGCACGTTCCGCATCGCGCTCGACGAGGACGTCGGGTTCTACATCGAGGAGTTCCTCCACGCGCCGCCCGGGCTCCTCATCGGCACCGAGCGCACCGGCCTCGCCTACTGGCGGAACACCATGGCGCTGTGGCGGACCCGCCTCGCGTGCTACCGCACCGACTACGCGAAGGCGAAGACGCACCTGGCGCTGCTCCGGTGGGGGCTCGGCCTCGTGGGGCTCTCCGACGCGCTCATGCACGCGCGGGGCGCCACGGTGCGCTCCCCGTTCTGCTGGGCGCTCATCGCCCTGGGGGCGTCCTTCAGCGCGTGGGCGATCCGGGGCTACCTGCGGGTCCGCCGGGCGAAGATCGAGCCGCCGGGACACCACACGCTCGTCGAGGTGACGGCGGCGACGATCTCGTTCCTGGAGCGGTACCACGTCCTCCCCGACCCGCCGCCGATCGAGACGAAGCGCACGATGCTCGCCCGGCTCGGCGACCTCATCACCCCTTACTGCACCATCCTCGTCCCCATCCCCGCGAGCCGCGAGCGCACGCACCTCGCCCGCGAGCGGAACTCCCTCGCGGTCCAGCGGACGATCGCCGCGTGCCACCGGACCCTGTACGCGCGCTCGCGGACGGGGCTCGCCCTCGTCCGGACCGGGGTGGCGGTCACGAGCTTCGGCGTCGGCCTCATCCAGTACTTCGCCCCGAGCGTGCTCACCCTCGTCGAGGCCACGCTCGTCGCCCTCGGCCTCCTCATGGTGATCGACGGCGCGCTCTGGCACCTGCCCGTCCGCGACGAGGTCCCCGAGGTCCCCCGGTGCGCCGTCCTGTAGCGGGACGGACGACATGAAGATCGAGCGCAAGATCGTCCTGTCCAGCGTCTTCAACGTGGCGCTCATCGTCCTCACCGGCTTCTTCGCGTTCCAGAACATGAACCGCGTGCTCGCGAAGCTCCGGTTCGTGGAGATCGCGGACGACCTGGGCGCGTCCTTCCTGGAGATGCGGCTCTCCGAGAAGAACTTCTTCCTCTACGGGGACGCGACGGCGCTCGACCGCATCCGCGCCCAGCTCGAGGAGCTGCGGCGGTCCGTCCAGTCCGCGCGGGAGGAGATCGCGCTCGCCGTCGGCCCCGCCGACGTCCGCCGGCTCGAGGGGCTCCTCGACGGCTACTCGCGCGCGGTCGAGGAGGCGGCCCGCCGCGGGAGCGCCGATCCGCAGGCCGAGTCGCTCGTGCGGGCCGAGGGCAAGCGGCTGAAGGAGTTCTCGGAGACCCTGACGCGCCTCGAGCGCCGGCGGGTGAACGACCTCATCCTCGCGTCGCAGCGGGTCCTCGCCTGGTCGTTCGCGGTCATCCTCCTCGTGGGCGTCCTCGTGAGCCACTTCCTGTCCCAGCGGATCGTCCGCTCCGTGCGCGAGGTCGAGAAGCTCGCCCGCTCGATCTCGCAGGGCAACTACGACCGGATCGAGGGGAGGCGGGCGAACGACGAGGTCGGCGCGGTGATCGGCGCCGTGAACGCGATGTCGGCGGAGCTGCGGGGCCGGGAGGAGCAGCTCGTCCAGTCCCGGAAGCTCGCCTCGCTCGGCATCCTCACCGCGGGCGTCGCGCACGAGCTCACGAACCCGCTCAACAACATCTCCATGATCGCGCAGACGTACGCGGACGTGTACGGGAGCCTCGGGGACGCGGACCGGCTGTCGCTGATGGCGCGGGTCGAGACCGAGACGGAGCGGATCCGCGACATCGTGAAGAACCTGCTCGACTTCTCCCGGTCGAAGGAGCCGCGGCTGGCCGAGGCGGACGCGAACGAGATCGCGCGGAGGTCCGTGAAGCTCGTCCAGAACATTCTCGACCTGTCCAACATCGACACGCGGCTCGAGCTCGCGGAGGGGCTGCCCCACGTCGCCGTGGACGAGCACCAGATCCGGCAGGTGCTCGTGAACCTGCTCACCAACGCCGCGCAGGCCGTCGAGCCGGGCGGCCACGTGGTGGTGTCCACGCGATCGATCCACGGCGGCAAGACCGTCGAGATCGGCGTCGGCGACGACGGGAAGGGGATCCAGCCCGAGCACCTCCCGCACGTGTTCGACCCGTTCTTCAGCACCAAGGGCGAGGCCGGGACGGGGCTCGGCCTGTCGGTGAGCTACGGCATCGTGAAGAATCACGGCGGGGAGATCCGGGTCGAGAGCGCGCCCGGGGCCGGCACCACGTTCACCATCGCATTGCCCGTGGGAGACAGAGATGGAACGCACCCGGATCATGGTCATCGACGATGAGAAGATCGTCGGCGAGATGGCGAAGATCTCGCTCGAGGCCGAGGGGTACGCGGTCGAGGCCTTCCTCGACGGCGCGGCCGCGCTGGAGCGGCTCCGGCAGCAGCGGTTCGAGGTCGTCGTCACCGACTACAAGATGAAGGGGATCGACGGGATGGAGGTCCTGCGCACGGTGCGGGCCCTCTACCCCGGCACCCAGGTCATCATGATCACGGCCTTCGCGAACCTGGACGCCGCCATCGAGGCGCTCCGCAAGGACGTGCACGACTTCTTCCCGAAGCCCGTCAAGATCAAGGAGCTGAAGGCGTCGATCCGGCGGGCGCTCCAGAAGCGGGCTCCCCCCGCGTGAGGGGCGACACGCGGCGCGCAGCCGGCACGCCGGGATCCTCCGCGCCCGGGGTCACCACGGGCCGGAGCGGCGATCGTCGTCTCCGCTGCCGGGACACGTCCCCTCCGGCTCTCGTCCCCGTGAAGCTGCCGGGGACCTCGCCGATCAGGCCCCCGCCTTCCTCCGGGCGACCGAGGCGAGCTAGGCTTCCCGGGTGCCGCCGGCCCTGCGAGCGAGAGCGCACGAAGCGCCGCCCGGGGGCCCGGCGCCGCTCCTGTACGTCCACCCGCGCGGCCACCTGAACGACCTCGTCGTGCCGGCGGGCGCGGTGTCCGCGATGAACGCCGCGCCGTTCCCGAAGCTCGGGCGGTACGCGTTCGAGGTGACCGACGCCGAGCTCCGCGCGGCGCGCGTCGTGGCGATGGACCTCCACTGGGCGCTCGGGCTCGCGGGGCTCGAGCCGCTCCTCGCGCGGGTCCGCGCGGTGAATCCCGCCGCGCGCGTGGTCGTGGGCGGGATCACCGCGAGCCACTACCCGCGGGAGCTCGTCGAGGCGCTCGGCGTCGATCACGTCGTGCAGGGTGACGCCGAGGCTGCGTTCCCGGCGCTCGTCGCGGCGCTGCTCGACGGCGGGGAGCCGGG
>DASVZX010000185.1:0-3862 GCA_036391435.1 Anaeromyxobacter sp.
CCGGCCGGCGGCCCGCGGCGGCCGCCGCGCGAACGGGCGGGGACGCGTCCGCCCGCCGCCGCGCCGACCGGCCCCACCCCGGATCGATTTTGGCGCTCGCGCGTTCCCCTCCGCGAACGACTCGCGGAGGGGCCACGCGGCGATCGCTCCCCCGGCGAGCGGAGGTGAGGCCCGGTCCGCGGGCAGTCCGGGAGGCGAGTGCCCCCCCGGCGAGGGGCCGGGCCGCGCGCGTCTCGCCGCGCCACCCTGCCTTCATGCGCCGGCCGGAGCGCCGGCGCGGGGAGGCACGCATGCCGGACCGGAAGCAGACGGGGAACGAGGGCGAGGGCAGCCGGATTGCGGACCGGGAGTATCGGAAGGGCGTCGAGGAGCACCTGCGCCGCGGACACGTCGAGGAGGAGGCGGAGCGGGCCGCGCGAGACCTCGACGAGCACCCGGAGGAGCTGCGGAAGGCGGAGGAGGAAGGGAAGCGCCGGAGCGCGGGCGATCTCGAGTCCGATCTCGATCGGAAGTAGCGGGGCCGCCCCGCGCGAAGGGAGTGAACCGGCGGTGCACGCGCCACTCGCCGCGCGCCCCGCGCGGCCCGCCGAGTTCGTGGACAGCGGGCGGGTTTGAAGGTCTGATCGCGCGGTGCAGATCGCGGCGAACGTGAAGCGGGCGGGGCTCGTCGCCCTCCCGGTCCTCCTCCTCGCGGCCGCGGCCTGGGCGCTCCACGGCGAGCTGCACGGCTTTCACTTCCGCGATCTCGAGCGGGGCCTCGCGGCGATCCCGCGCGCGGCGATCTGGGCGGCCGCCGCGGCGACCGCGGCCGACTACCTGCTCCTCTCGGCGTACGACCTCCTCGCGCTCGTCTACGCGGGGAAGCGGCTCCCCGCGCCGCGCGTCGTCTTCACCGCCTTCATCGCGTACGCGTTCGGCAACAACGTCGGGCTGTCGCTCCTCTCCTCCGGGTCGGTCCGCGTCCGCCTCTACTCGCAGTGGGGGCTCGGCTCCGCGGACATCGCGAAGATCGTCGCCTTCACCGCCGCGCAGCTCTGGGCCGGCCTCCTCCCGCTCGCCGGCATCGCGCTCCTCGCCGGCACGCCCGGCCCGCTCCCCGGGCCCGTCGCCCGCGCCGCCGGCGTGCTCGCGCTCGCGGCGACCGCGGCGTACCTCGTCCTCGCGGCGCGGGGGCGGGAGCTCTCGATCCGGGGCTTCGCGTTCCGGCTCCCGACGCTGAAGCTCGCCGCCGCGCAGGTGGCCGTGTCGTCCGCGGACTGGGCGCTCGCCGGCTTCGTGCTCTACCTGCTGCTCCCGCAGTCGGCCGGGATCTCGTTCCCCGCCTTCCTCGGGCTGTTCATCGCGGCCCAGATCGGCGGCCTCGCGTCGCAGATCCCGGGCGGCGTCGGCGTGTTCGACTCGATCGTCCTCACCGCCCTCACCGCGCGGAACGTGCCGGCGCCGGACGCGCTCTCGGGGCTCGTCGCGTTCCGGGTCGTCTACTACCTCGTCCCGTTCCTCTTCGCCTTCGCGATGCTGGTGGCGAACGAGCTCCTCGTCCGGCGGGAGGGGGTCGGCCGCGTCCTCCGCGGCGCCCGCGCCTCGTTCGCGCCCGTCGTGCCCTGGCTCGCCGCCGTCGGGGCGGTGGTCGCCGGCTCGGTGCTCCTCTTCTCCGGCGCGACGCCCGCCGAGGCCGAGCGGCTCCACGTCCTGCGCCGCGTCGTCCCGCTCGCGCTGCTCGAGGCGTCGCACCTCGTCGGGAGCCTCGTCGGGATCGGGCTCCTCTTCCTCGCCCGCGGGCTGTCGCGCCGGCTCGACGGCGCGTGGGTGCTCACGCTCGCGCTCCTCGGCGCCGGCGCGGTCGCCTCGATCGTGAAGGGGCTCGACTACGAGGAGGCCACGATCCTCGTCGTGCTGCTCCTCGCCCTCCTCCCGTTCCGCAGGCAGTTCTACCGGCGCAGCCCGCTCCTCGACGAGCCGCTCACGCCGTCCTGGCTCGTGGGCGTCGCGGCGATCGTGGCCGCGTCGATCTGGATCGGCGACTTCGCCTACCGCCACGTCGAGTACTCGGGCGACGCGCTCTTCGAGTTCGCGTTCCACGCGCAGGTGCCGCGGTTCCTGCGGGCGACGGTGCTCGCGGTCTTCGCGATCGGCACCTACGGGATCGCGGTGCTGCTCCGGCCGCGCGCGCCGGAGCCGTCGCTCCCCGGCCCGGCGGAGCTCGCCCGCGCGCGCCCGATCGTGGACGGCGCGCCGGAGTCGCTCGCCCACGCCGCGCTCGCCGCCGACAAGGAGCTCCTCTTCTCGCCGGGCGGCGACGCCTTCCTCATGTACTCGGTCGAGGGGCGGAGCTGGGTCGCGCTCGGCGATCCGGTGGGGCCGGAGCGCGCCGCCACCGAGCTCGCCTGGCGCTTCCGCGAGCTCTCGGACCGGCACCACGGCTGGGCGTGCTTCTACCAGGTCGGCCCCGCCAGCCTGCCGCGCTACCTCGACATGGGGCTCTCGCTCTACCGGCTCGGCGAGGAGGCCCTCGTGCCGCTCGAGCGGTTCTCGCTCGAGGGGGGCGAGCGGCGCGGGCTGCGGCAGTCGTACAACCGGGGCCAGCGCGACGGGCTCACCTTCGAGGTCGTGCCGGCCGAGGGCGTCCCGGCGCTCCTCCCCGAGCTGCGGGCGATCTCCGACGCCTGGCTCGCCGAGAAGAACGTCCGGGAGAAGGGCTTCTCGATCGGGTTCTTCGACGAGCGCTACCTCTCGGAGGGCCCCGTGGCGATCGCGCGCGCCGGCGAGAAGCGCCTCGCGTTCGCGAACCTCTGGGTCTCCTCGCGCAGGGAGGAGCTCTCCTTCGACCTCATGCGCCACCTGCCCGAGGCGCCGAAGTCCTGCATGGACTTCCTGTTCGTCTCGATGATCGAGTGGGGAAGACAGCAGGGGTACCGCCGGTTCAGCCTCGGGATGGCCCCGCTCTCCGGCCTCGAGGACCGCGCCCTCGCGCCGCTGTGGACCAAGGTCGGCGCGCGGCTCTACCGCCACGGCGAGTACTTCTACAACTTCCAGGGGCTGCGCCAGTACAAGGAGAAGTTCGCGCCGGAGTGGCGGCCGCGCTACCTCGCGGCGCCCGGCGGGACGCTCCGCCTGCCGCGCATCCTCGCCAACGTCGCCGCGCTCGGCTCGCACGGCCTGAAGGGGGTCGTGTCCAGGTGATCGCGCTCGCCTCGCTCCTCGCCGCCGCCCTCGCGGCGGCGCCCACCCGTGTCGACGCCCCCGGGTTCGGCGGCGTGGAGGTCCACGCGCCCGCCGGCTCGCCGGCGCGCGTCGTGCTCCTCCTGTCCGGCGCGGGCGGCCTCGACGCCGCGACCGCGGACGCCGGCGCCGCGCTCGCGGCGAAGGGCGCGCTCGTGGTCGGCGTCGACACGCCCGCGTACCTCGCGCGGCGGCCGGCGGGGCGGTGCGTCTACCCCGCCGGCGACCTCGAGGAGCTCGCGCAGCACGTCGAGAAGCTCCGGGAGATGCCGGCCTACCTCCGGCCGGTCGTGGTCGGCCACTCGCGCGGCGCGGCGCTCGCGTGGGCGGCCGTCTCGAACGCGCCCTCCGGCACCTTCGCCGGCGCGGTCGCCGTCGCCCCCTGCCCGGATCGGCCGCTCCCCGTGAAGCTCTGCGCGCACGGCACGACGCCGCGGACGCTCGAGGGCGGCACGCTGCCGCCGCTCGCCCCTCCGCCGGCGACCGTCGAGATCGTCGCGGGCGCGGAGGACTCGACCTGTCCTGCGCCCGCCGCCGAGGCGCTCGCGGGCGCGCTCCGGGCGCGCTTCACGAAGGTCGCGGGCGCGGCGCACGCGCTCTCGCCGACGCTCGCCGCCGCGATCGGGGACGCCGTCGCGCGGCT
>DASVZX010000186.1:0-10709 GCA_036391435.1 Anaeromyxobacter sp.
CGCGGCGGGCGTCGCGGCCGAGCCGGTCGCGGGCGGCGCGCCGGCGTCCGGGCGGGACGTGCCGGGCTTGCTCGGCAGCGGCGGGTTCTGCGCGCCCGCGGGCGGCGCGTCCTCGGACGCCACCGGCTCGTCCGGCGTGACCTCCCTGGGCGGCGGCCCGACCTGCGACAGGACGACGAGCTGGAGCGCGGCGATCGTGGCGAGCATGGTTCCTCCGGGGCGGCGATTCTAGCCGCGGATCGCCGCGGCGGAGCGGAAAGGATGCGCGCTCGCCCGGCCCGGGGCACGCCCGCACCCTCCGAACGTGACGCCCCCGGCCGGCGCGCCGAGCGTCGTCACGGGAGCTCCGCCGCGGCGCCGGCCCTCCTCCCGCGCGGAGGCGCGGAGCCGCCGGCCGCGCCTTGACACCTCCGGGAGGCGCGGCTACAGAGGAGCCCCCATCGCCCAGGTGGCGGAACTGGTAGACGCACCAGATTCAGGGTCTGGCGGCCTCAAAACCGTGGAGGTTCGAATCCTCTCCTGGGCATCTCACCCGTGCACGCGCCCGAGCCCGCGCCCGAGGAGAAGCCGGGCACGGGCTCGGGCGCGTTCACGTTCACGGGTTGACATTCCGGCCGGATCGCATATTCATGCATTCTCATGAATATGCATTCGGCCGCCATCGTCGGCGCGTCGGGCTACACGGGGCTCGAGCTGACGCGCCTGCTCGCGCGGCACCCGCGCCTGCGCGCGGAGGCGCTGTACTCCGACCGGTGGGCCGACGAGCCGGCCGCGTCGCGCCTGCCGCTCTCCGGCCCGGCCGCGTCGCTCCGCTACCGGCCCCTCGCCGAAGGCGCCCGCGCCGAGGCCGAGATCGTCTTCCTCGCGACGCCCGCCGAGGTCTCCGCCGATCTCGCCCCGAAGCTCCTCGACCGCGGCGCCCGCGTCGTCGACCTCTCCGGCGCCTTCCGCCTCGAGCGCCCCG
The DNA here is from genome assembly GCA_036391435.1 of Anaeromyxobacter sp. Taxonomy (GTDB): domain Bacteria; phylum Myxococcota; class Myxococcia; order Myxococcales; family Anaeromyxobacteraceae; genus Anaeromyxobacter. Next base: position 965 of record DASVZX010000186.1, read on the forward strand.
CCCTCTACCCGGAGTGGTACGGGTTCGTGCACCCGGCCCCCGCCCTCCTCGCCGAGGCGCGCTACGGGCTGCCCGAGCTCGCGCGCGCGAGGCTCGCCGGCGCCCGGCTCGTCACGAACCCCGGCTGCTACGCGACGGCCATCGCGCTCGCGGTCGCGCCGCTCGTGAAGGCCGGCCTCGGGCTCGGCGGCGGGATCGCGGTGACCGGGATGAGCGGCGTCTCCGGCGCCGGGCGCAAGGCGAGCGAGGACTACAGCTTCGTCGAGGTCGCGGACGACCTGCGCGCCTACCGGATCGGGCGGCACCAGCACGTCCCCGAGATCGAGCAGACCGTCGCGCGGTACGCGGGGGCCTGCGGCCCGATCTCGTTCACGCCGGTGCTCGCGCCGATCCGGCGCGGCATCCTCGCGACCGTGACCGTCCGCACCGACGGCGCGCCGCCGGAGGGCCTCCCGGACGCCGTGCGCGAGGCCTACCGGGACGAGCCGTTCGTCCGGGTGCTCGCGCCGGACCGCGTCATGCTGAAGGACGTCGTCCACACGAACCGCTGCCACCTCGGCGTCGCCGTGGACGCGCGCGCGGGCGCCGTCGTCGCGGTCGCCGCGATCGACAACCTCGTGAAGGGGGCGGCGGGGCAGGCGATCCAGGCGCTCAACGCCGCGATGGAGTGGCCCGAGACGCTCGGCCTCGACCTGCCGGGGGGGTGACGGTGAAGATCCCGAAGGGCTTCCGGTTCGGCGGCATCGCCTGCGGGCTCAAGCCGAGCCGGCGCGACCTCGCCCTCGTCGTCTCCGACCACCCCGCCGCCGCGGCGGGCGTGTTCACGCGGAACAAGGCCGCCGCCGCGCCGGTGCAGGACGCGCGCACGCGCGTGCCGGCCGAGGGCATCCGCGCGATCGTCGCCAACTCGGGCAACGCGAACGCGCTCACCGGCCCCGCCGGCCTCGACGACGTGGCGGTGGTCCGGAGCGCCGTCGCCGACGCGCTCGGGGTCCAGAAGCGCGCGGTGCTCGCGGCCTCGACCGGCGTCATCGGCGCGCGCCTCCCGGCCATGAAGATCGTGACCGCCCTCCCCGCGCTCGTGGAGCAGCTCGGCGATCACCCGGACCTCGCCGCCGAGGCGATCATGACCACCGACACGCGGCCGAAGATGGCCTCGCGCGAGGTCACCCTCGGCGGGAAGCCCGCCGTGGTCGCCGCCGTCTGCAAGGGCTCGGGGATGCTCGCGCCGCAGCTCGCGACGACGATGTGCCTCGTCACGACCGACGCCGCGGTGACCCCGAAGGCGCTGCAGGACGCGGTCGCGCACGCCGTCCGGAAGACGCTCAACATGGTGAGCGTGGACGGCGAGATGTCCACGAACGACTGCGTCCTCGCGCTCGCGAACGGCCTCGCCGGCAACCCGCGCATCGCCGAGCCCGGGCCGGACCTCGACGTCCTCCAGGCCGCGCTCGAGGACCTCTTCGGCGAGATGGCGCGCGCGATGGCCGCCGACGGCGAGGGCGCGACCAAGATGATGGAGGTGGTCGTCTCCGGCGCGCCCGGCGAGGCGATCGCGCGGGAGTGCGCGCTCGCCATCTCCTCCTCCCCCCTCGTGAAGGCGGCGGTGTTCGGGGCCGACCCGAACTGGGGCCGGATCCTCGCGACCGTCGGCGCCCGGGCGGGCGCGCAGTCCTGGCCGGTCGATCCCTTCGAGGCGCGGGTCGTGCTCCAGGGCGTCACGGTGTTCGAGGACGGGGCGCCGCGGGAGTTCGACCGCGAGGCGCTGCGCGCCCGGATGCGCGAGACGCGCATCGACATCCTCGTCGACCTCGCCCAGGGCCCCGACCGCGCGGTCGCCTGGGGCTGCGATCTCTCCTACGACTACGTGAAGATCAACGCCGACTACACCTCGCTCATCTACCAGAAGGCCGACGGCGGCGTCGCGAAGGACGACCGGGTCTCGCACTACACCCCGGCCTTCAAGAAGGCGATCCTCGCCGAGGCGCTCAAGTACATCGCCGCCTTCTCCGGCCAGATCGCCGTCATCAAGTACGGCGGGGCGGCGATGGTGCGGGAGGGGCTCAAGGAGGCGTTCGCCGAGGACGTCTCGCTCCTCAAGAAGGTGGGGCTGAAGCCCGTCGTCGTCCACGGCGGCGCGCCGGAGATCACCCGGACCCTCGAGAAGCTCGGCGAGCGGAGCGAGTTCGTCGACGGGATGCGGGTCACCGACGCGCAGAGCCTGCCCGTCATCGAGATGGTCCTCTCCGGGAAGGTGAACCAGGAGCTCGTCGCCCTCCTCAACGCGCGGAACGCCGGGGCGGTGGGGCTCTCCGGCAAGGACGGGAAGCTCCTGCGCGCGGAGAAGGGCGTCCTCACCTCGGGCGGCCGCGACCTCGGCCAGGTGGGGCACGTCGTCGAGGTGAACCGGGACTTCCTCGAGATGTTCCTCAAGGGCGGCTACGTCCCGGTGATCTCGCCCATCGGCCTCGCCGACGACGGCGCGAGCCTCTCCATCAACGCGGACGAGGTCGCCGCCGCGATCGCGGTGGCGCTCGGCGCGAAGAAGCTCATCTACCTCACCGACGTCCCGGGCATCCTCGAGTCGGCGCCGGACGGCGAGCTCGTGCGGCAGCTCACCGTCGCCGACCTGCGCCGGCGCGTGGAGGCGGGCGGGATCACCGGCGGCATGAGGTGGAAGGCCGAGTCGATCCTCGCGGCGCTCGACGGCGGCGTCGAGCGCGCCCACGTCCTCGACGGCCGCCAGCCGCACAGCGTGATCGCCGAGCTCTTCACCGACCGCGGCGTCGGGTCGCTCGTCCGGCGCGGCTCGGCGTCCGGCGGGGACGCGAGCGAGGAGAACGGATCGTGACGACCGCCGACCGCCGCCGCGACGCCGTCGCGCGCATCATCCGCAGCCGGCCCATCGGCACGCAGGAGGCGCTGCTCGCCGCGGTGGAGGAGGCCGGGTTCCGCGCGACGCAGGCGACCCTCTCGCGCGACCTCGCCCGCCTCGGCGCCCGGCGCGTGTCCCGGCCGGAGGGCGGGACGGTGTACGAGCTCGACGGGGCCGCCGAGCGGAACGGGCTCGGCGCGCTGCGCGGGCTCGTCCAGGGGATCACCGCGAACGGCTCGCTCGTCGTCGTCCGCACGCACCCCGGGAGCGCGCCCGCCATCGCGCGGGCGATCGACCTCGGCGAGGTCCCGGAGGTGCTGGGGACGATCGCGGGTGACGACACGATCTTCGTCGCGCCCGCCCCGGCCGTCCGGCCGAGGCGGCTCGCCGCGCGCCTCGCCGAGATCCTCGGCACCCCGCGCGCGCTGCGCGACGGCGCCGGGACCCCCTGATCGTGCGCGTGCGCCGGCGCGACAAGGAGGTCCGGGACCCCGCCGCGGTGCTCGACGTCCTCGGGCGCGGCGAGGTCGCGCGGCTCGCGATGGTGGACGCGGACGGCGGGCCCTACGTCGTCCCGGTGTCGTACGCGGTGCTGCCGGCGGACGCGGGCGAGCCCCTGCGGATCGTCGTCCACGGCGCGCGCGAGGGGCGCAAGGTGGACGCGCTGCGGCGGGATCCGCGCGTGTGCGTCGAGGTGACGGTGGACGCGGCGACGATCCCCGCGGTCCGCGCCTGCGACGTCACCGTCCGGTACCGCTCGGTCATCGCGTTCGGCCGGGCCGCGTTCCTCGAGGACCGCGCGTCGCGCGCCCGGGCGCTCGCCGCCCTCGCGGCGCGCCACGCGCCGGGCGCCCCGCCGGTCGACGAGGAGCAGGCGCGGAGGGTCGCGATCCTCGAGATCCGGATCGACGCGGCGACGTGCAAGGTCTCGCCCCCGCCCCGGCCGGGCGGGAGCGGCCCGTGAGCGGCGCGGCGCGCGCGGGGCTCGTCGAGGCCGCGTGACGGCGGTCCCTCGCGGGGCGCCGCCGGCCGGCGGGCGTCAGCCCGCGATCCGCGCCCACTCGCCGAACGAGCGCGTGACGCAGTCCTCGATGGCGAGCCCGGCGAAGTAGTTCCCGGTCACGGCGAGCCGCTTGCCGGCGAGCGCGGCGTCGACGTCGCGGACGATCCCGGCGTGCCCGAGCGCGGGCGCGGGCAGCGTCCGCTTCTCCTCGACGGCCGTCCCGAGATCCTCGCGCGACACGCGCAGCACCTCGGCGACGCGGCGGAGCCTGTCCTCGCGCGAGACGCCGGGGCGGAAGTGGAAGGCGAACCCGCGCCGCGCCGGGTCCGGGAACGGATCGCGGGTCACGCAGGAGTAGAAGAGGTCGTCGACCGGGACGACGAAGGCGCACTCGCGCATCCAGCACCTCGCCCGCGGGAGGACGACGCCGACGCTCTCCACGGCCACGGTGCTCACCCGGGAGACGGCGCTCGCGACCTCGTGGAAGCCGTCGCGGAGCATCGCCGCCGCCGCGTCGACCGGGGCGGCGACCGCGACGCGGGGCGCCTCGAGGGTCCGGCCGTCGGCGGTCGTGACGGCGAAGCCGTCGCCCCGCGGCGCGACGGCGGTGACGGCGACGCCCGTCTCCACGGTGACGCCCGGCACCCTCGCCGCCGCCTCGCACACGGTCTGGAGCCCGTCCCGGATCCCGAAGCTCCGCGGGAACTCCGTCCTGCGCGGGCGCTTCTTGAAGAGCGATCCCGGCCCCTCGAGCGGGAACCCGTCCGCCTTCTGCGACGGGACCGCCGCGAAGAACGCCGAGAGCAGCCGGTCGTAGTTCCGGCGGCCGACGAGGTGGGCGTAGTACGAGTAGACCGTCTCGCCCTCCTTCCTGCGCAGGATCCCGAGCGGGAAGTGGACGGCCGCCTCGAGCCAGGAGAGCCGCAGGAGCACCTTCGGCGGCGTGAGCCAGTCCACCTCGCCGCCGCGCAGCAGGCCGAAGGTCCCGCGCGCGCGGCCGCGCTCGACGATCCGCCCCGCGGCGCCGGCCCCGACCACGACGTCGAGGAAGTTGCCGTAGCTGTTGTAGGTGGTGTGGGCCCCCATCTCGAACCAGAAGCCGTCCGGCGTGCGGGCCGAGTGGAGGCACCCGCCGACCCGCGCGGCTCGCTCGAGCACGAGGACCTTCCGGCCGTCCCGGGCGGCCCTCCACGCGAGCGAGAGGCCGCTGATGCCCGCCCCGACCACGATCACGTCCGGCGTCATGGCGCGGAAATCTCGCAGAGAAAGGGGCGGCGCGCCAGGGACGAGCGGCCGCACGGGACGCCTCGCCTCGGCGCTTCTCCGGGGGCTGCAACCGCGCTAGTAGTAGGCCATGCGCATGCGGATCGGCTTCCTCGGCCTCGGCACCGTCGGCGAGCCCGTCGCGAACAACCTCCGGAAGGCGGGCCACGAGCTCACCGTCTGGAACCGGACCCGATCCAAGGCCGATCACATCGTCTCCAAGGGCGGGAAGCTCGCGCCGACCCCGAGGGCCTGCGCCGAGGGCAAGGACCTCGTCTTCACGTGCCTCGCCGACGAGAAGGCGCTCGAGGCGGTGCTCGAGGGCCCGGAGGGCGTCCTCGCCGGGCTCCGACAGGGGGACGTGCTCGTCGACATGTCCACCGCCGGGATCCGCTCGGCGCGCTCGGTGGGCCTGCGCGTCCAGAAGGCGGGCGCCGCGTTCGTCTCCTGCCCGATCCTCGGCTCGAAGCCCGCCGCGGAGCAGGCGCAGATCGTGCTCGTCGCCGGCGGCCCGACCGCGGCCCGCGAGCGGGCGCGCCCGGCGCTGCGCGCCGTCTCGGCCCGGATCTTCGAGCTCGAGGATCCGACCCAAGCGGCGCTCATGAAGCTGTGCGTGAACGCCGTCGGGGGCGCGATGATCACCGGCTTCGGCGAGGCCCTCGGCCTCGGCCTCGCGGGGGGGCTCCCGGTCTGGCAGATGGTCGAGATCATCCAGGCCTCGTCGTTCCACTCGCCGCTCTTCCTCGTGAAGGGGGAGCTCGTCGAGAAGAAGGACTACGCGCCGCGGTTCGCGATCTCGCTCGCCGAGAAGGACCAGCGGCTCGCGCAGGAGGCGGCCGCCGAGGTCGGGGCGAAGGTCCCGATCAACGAGGCGGTGCGGCGGCTGTTCGCCGAGGCGGTGGAGAGCGGGCGCGGCGACCGGGACATCGCCGCCGTCGCCGACCTGTTCTTCGAGTGGGGGAAGAAGAAGTAGGCGCGGCGCGCCCTACGCCGCGTTGAGCGCGTCCTCGACGACGCGCATGAGGTCGTCGAGGTGGAAGGGCTTCTTCACGTACCCCGCCGGGCGGCCGATGGTCTCGACCGTCTTCGCGACCTGCTCGGGCGGCGTCGCCGAGATGAACAGCACCTTCGGGCAGCGCTCGCCGAGCGACGCGCGCAGCTCCTCGAAGAGCGTCGCCCCGTCCATCCGCGGCATCCGGTAGTCCACGAGCGCGAGGTCGGGCGGGTCCCGGACCGCCATCGCGAGCGCCTCGACGGAGTCGGACGTCGAGATCGCGAAGTGGCCCATCTTCTGGACCGCCTTCTCGAGCGCCTTCCTCACGATGTCGGTGTCGTCGACGATCAGCACGCGCGCCACGGTCGCTCTCCTCGGTGTCCCCGGGACGCTCCTTTGCGCCGGGCGTGCCGTCCGGAAAGCGGCCGATTTGCTGGATGTGGGTGCGCCGCCGGCCCACCCTGGGTCAGCCCCACCCAGATCCGCGCGACCCGTGCCCGCGGGACACGGCCGCGCGGCGGCCCCGAAGGAGGGGCCTCCGGGCCGCCCGCGCGACCCCCGCGGGCGCGGCCCCGGTCAGGCGTACCGGGCGAGGCTGCGCCGCACCGCCTCGGCGAAGTGCCGCCGCGCGGCGGGCGGGGCGATGACCTCCGCGTCGCCGCCGAGCGAGAGCGCGAACCGCGTCGCCCACTCGGCCGACGCGCCGGGCAGCTCGACGACGGCGCCGCCGCGCTCGGCCTTCTTCACGAGCCGCACGCCGGGGCGGGAGACCGCCCAGGCGACCGCGGCCGCGGCGACCCGCACGCGCGGCGGCTCGCCCTCGGACTGCGAGAAGAGCCGGGCGCGCGCGAGCTCCGCCTCGCCGGGGGGGTCGAAGCGCTCGTCCGTGGCGGTGCACTCGCGGATCCGGTCGAGCCGGAACGCGAGCGCCTTGCCGCGCGCGGGGTCGTGGCCGTAGAGGTACCAGTGGCCGAAGCGCTGGGCGAGCGTGTACGGGTGCACGATCCGCTCGCTGTCGGCGGCGCGCGAGGCGGAGTGGTACGCGAGCCGCACCGCCCGGCGCTCCGCGATCGCGCGCTGCAGCCGCCCCAGGACCGAGTCCCGCGCCGGCGGGTCGCCGGCGTAGATGCGCCCGACGAGCTCGTCGAAGCTCGCCCGCCGGTCGCGCGGCACGCAGTCGCGCAGCGCCTTGACCGCGCGCTCGCGCCCCTCGCCGCCGAGCGCGCGCGCCGCCGCGGCGAGCGCGGCCGCCTCGCTCTCGGTGAACCGGGGAGGCCTCGAGAAGCTCTGGTGGAGCGCCACGTGGACGCGATCCCCCTCCACGTACAGGTCGAGGAAGTCGTCGGGCGCGAAGGGGGGCGACCCCACGCCGAGGAGGAAGTCGAGGTCCTCGAGCAGCTCCTTCTCGGTGCAGCCGCACCTGCGGGCGAGGTCCTTCACCGGGATCCCGGGGTGGCGCACCGCGTAGGGCACGAGGAACAGGATCCGCCGGAGGCGGTCGCGCGGATCCGGCTTCGCCGGCCGCGCCGGCGGGCGGCGGCGGCTGCGCTTGCGGGGGAGGGTCACGCGGCCCCCCGCGCCAGGCCGGCGAGCACCTCGCGCGCGCGCTCGCGGACCTTCCTCGGGGAGAGGACCTCCGCGACCTCGCCGAGCGCGAGGACGTGCCGCACGAGCCCCTCCGTGTTCGTCGCCTCGACCTCCACGACCGCGCCGCTCCCCTCGTCCTCGACCCGCGCGCGCGGTCCGAAGGAGGCGAGCACCTCCGCCGGCGCCGCCGCGTCGAGCCGCACCCGGCACCGCACCGGCGCGTGCTCGCGGAACTCCCACGGCTCGCGCGCGGCGTGCTCCGCGAGCGAGAAGTCCTTCCTCGGCGAGAAGTCCGGCGTGCGCGGCGCGGCGGGGTTCACGGAGAGCGAGGTGATCCGCGCGAGGTGGAAGGTGCGGATCGCCGCGCGCAGCCGGCACCAGCCGACGAGGTACCACGCCCCGCCCTGCTGGAAGAGGCCGTACGGCTCGACGTCGCGCTCGGTCGCCTCGCGCCGCTTCGCGCCCGCGTAGACGAGGTGGACCACCTTCTCGTGCGCGATCGCGCGGGAGAGCTCCTCGAGCTTCGTCGCGACGCCGGGGTCGCCCTCGCCGTCCTCGTCGGACGAGAGGCGGCGCGCCGCCACCCCGGCCGCCTCGGACGCGCCCGGCGCGCGCGCGGCGAAGGAGAGCTTGTTGAGCGCGTGGGCGAGGTCCCGCGCGTAGGGGAAGCTCCCGTTCGCGAGGGCGGCCGACCCGGCGAGGTAGAGCAGGGCGAGGTCCTCGGGGGGCAGCCGCAGGTCGGGCAGGTAGAACTCGTCCTTGTCGAGCACGTAGCCGGCGGGCAGGTCCTCGTCGCCCGCCGCCCAGCGCACCGGGATCCCGAGCTCGAGCAGATCCGCCTTGTCCCGCTCGAACTTGCGGATGGCGGCCTCGCCGCTGCCGCCGTAGTCGTCGGGGAACTGCTCCTGGACCTCGCGCCAGGAGACCGGCTCGGCGGCCTTGAGCAGCAGCGCCGCGAGATCGAGAAGCCGTTGATCCTTCTGCATGCGGGAGGAGGAAGTTGGCAGAGGCGCGGGGGGCCGTCAACGTGTGCTAGAATGCGGCTTCCGAAGCGCGCCCGTAGAGAAGCTCCTTCGAGCGAGGTCTCCGCATGGCTGGGCTCGGGATCGGTCCCCCCGACTTCGCGCTGTTCGAGATCGAGGATCCGGACGATCGCGCGGAGGCGCTCGAGACCGTCCTCCAGCCGAAGCTCGGCGCGCTCGGCGCGGAGTGCGTCTCCGGGCTCTCGCGTGTCGCCGGGAAGGCGCTGTTCGCCCACCCGGGCCGGATCGCGCGGCGCAAGGGGGCCGCCCCCGAGGAGCTCCTCGTCGCGTTCTGCGACAGCGCGAAGGGGTACCGGGGCCTGCCCTACCTCGCGGTCGCGATCACCCAGCTCCACCTGCACGCGCGCGTCGGCGTGCACGGCGAGTCCCCGCGGCGCGCCACCATGCAGCAGGCGCTCGCCCGCGAGGCGGGGAACCTCGCGAAGAAGGGCAAGCCGTTCCGCAAGCTCCGCGACTTCCGCGACTGGAACCACGAGGAGCTGCCCGAGGTCGCCCCCGCGCACTCGCCCGCGTTCTGGCTCGAGCTCGGCGAGGACCTCGCGCCCGGACGGCCGGGCGTGGACGTCGGCATCGCCTGGAGCCGCGAGGAGGCGCGGAGCCTCTCGCTCGGCGATCTCCTCGGCGTCTTCCGCGACCTGTCGCCCCTCTACAAGGTGCTCGCGAACGCGAGCGCGCCGGGCTAGCCCTCGCCCGTGCCGGACGCCGCCTCCGGCGCGGGCGCCGTCGCGCGGGCCGCCTCGGCCTGCGTGAGCTGGCGCTCCTCGCGCGCGGCCTGCCGGACCGCCTCGACGAGCTCGTCGTGGTCGCGCCGGAGCTGGTCGTGCCGCCGGCGCAGCTCGGCGTAGCGGTCGGCCGCGAGCTCGAGCTCGCCCTTCTGGACGATGAAGACGCGCTTCTCCGTCTCGAGCCGCCCGCGCACGATCTTGACGTCGTGCTCGAGCTCCTGGACGCGCTTGCGGAGCTCGGAGACCTTGGCCTCC
>DASVZX010000187.1:0-3260 GCA_036391435.1 Anaeromyxobacter sp.
CGGCTCTCGAGGCCCGTCCGGCGGACACGACCGGCACCCTCGCCATGAGGAGGATCCTCCGGCCGACGCCGCGCGCGCCCGCCGGGATGAGGTCGACGACCCCCGGTCCGCGCAGGTCCGCGCCCGGCGCCACGCCCTCCGGCAGGATCGCGATGACGGGCGCGGGCACGCTCGCGGTGGCGCGCTCGAGGCGCGAGAGGAGCGCCGTCCGATCCGGCCCGCCCACGACCGCCGCGCCGCGGTACCGGCGCAGGAGGTGCGGGTTCGGCACGCCCCTGAACGCGCGCATGACGAGCGCGCCCTCGCGGGCGAGCTCCTGGTCGAGCCCCGGCACCGCCTCGAGGGCCCAGTCGTCGACGACGACCGCGACGGGACCGGCCGCCCCCCGCTCCGCGCCGTCCGTCATCCGCTCCTCACGCCGATCCGGGCGAGCGTCTCGTGGAGGACGCCCGCGTTGAACTTGGACTTCAGGAGGTAGGCGTCCGCGCCGGCCGCGGCGCCCGCGGCCCGGGTCGCCTCGTCGTCCTGCGACGTGAGGAGCACGATGGGGAGCCGCGCCGACCCGGAGCGGGCGCGCAGCTCGCGCGTCAGCGAGAGCCCGTCCCGCCGCGGCATGTTGACGTCCGAGACGAGCACGTCGGGCGGCCGCTCCGCGATCCGCTGCAGCGCCTCGTCGCCGTCGGCGGCCACGCGGACGCGGAAGCCCTGCTCCTCGAGGAGCACCCGCAGCACCTCGCGCGTCGCGAGCGAGTCCTCCGCCAGGACCACGTCGACGGTGCGGGGCGCGCGGCTCGCGCCCGCCCGGGCGATCGGCGGCCGCGGCCGGACCGCGCGCGCGCGATCGACGAGGTGGCGCGGGTTCAGCACCGCGACGGCGCTCCCGTCGCCGAGGCGCGCGATCCCGGTCACGAGCGCGTCCGACTGGGCGACGCCCGGGACCGTGGAGGGCACCATCCCCTCCACGCCCACGAGGTCGTCCACGGCGAGGGCGGCGAGGCCTCCCTCGTGGCGGACGACGACGACGAAGCGCCCCGCCCCGGCGCCCCGGCCCGGCCCGAGCGCCTCGCCGAGCTCGCCGAGCGGGAGGATCGTCTCGCCCACGGCGAGCGTTCGGCCCGCGGGCCCGTCGTGGATCGCCTCCCCGGCGGCGGCCGCGTGGACGGTCCGCTCGATCGCGTCGAGCGGGATCCCGAAGAGCCGGTCCCCCGCGCGCGCCACGAGCGCCTCGACCGCGTACACCTCGAGGGGCAGCGTGAACTCGACCGCGCTCCCCTCGCCCCGCGCCGAGCGGATCTGGATCCCGCCGCCGGACGCGCGCGCGAGCTGCGCGACGGCGGACAGGCCCAGTCCTCGCCCCGAGATCTCGGTCGCGGACGAGCGCGTGGAGCCGCCCTCGAACGCCCACGCCCGCAGGACCTCCTCGTCGGAGAGCGAGGCGATCCGCTCCGGGTTCGCCGTCCGCCGCCCCATCTCGTGGCGGATCGCCGGCACGTCGAAGCCGGCGCCGTCGTCGGACACGGCGACCCGCAGCGTCGACTCGCCCGCCTGCACCGACACGAGGAGGCGGCCCTCGGCCGGCTTCCCCGCCGCGACCCGCGCCGCCTCCGGCTCGATCCCGTGGTCGAGCGCGTTTCGCACGAGGTGCCGGATCATCCCGCGCGCCGCCTGCAGCGTCCGCCGGTCGGCGCGCACCTCGCGCCCGGTGATGCCGAGCGCGACGCGCTTCGCGAGGTGGCCGGAGAGCGCGTCGACCTCCCCCTCGAGACCGGAGAGCGCGGCGTCGGCGGGGAGGAGGCGGAGCGACGCGACGACGCCCTCGAGGCCGGCCGCGGCGGCGGCGAGCGGCTGCGCCGCGCCGGCGAGCTCCCCGCCCGCCCGCAGGAGCGCCTCGTGCAGCTGCGCCGCGCCCCGCGCGAGCGACGACGCGAGGCGGAGCGCCGCGTCGACGTCCGCGGCGGGGACGCTGATCCGCTCGGTCGCGTCCGGCGCACGCGGGATCGCGGGGGCCCGCGCCGGCCCCGCCCCGGCGTCGCCCGCGGCCGCCCCTCCGGCCTCCGGCGGCGCGAGCCCCGGGGCGACGACGGCGTTCAGGCGCTCGAGCAGGTCCTCGGGGAAGGCGTCCCCGCCGGACGCCGCCATCCGCGCCGTCCCCTCCGAGACCAGGTCGAGGGCCGCGCGGACGCGGTTCCGCCGCTCCTCCGCGCCGGCCGGTCGCTCGTCGCGCACGCCGAGGGCGAGGTCCTCGAGATCGTGCAGCGCGTGCGCGAGCCCCTCGTAGCCGAGCGCCGCGGCGGCGCCCTTCAGCCCGTGGGCCATCCGCCCGAACTCGCGGAGCACGTCGCCGCGCGCGCCCGCCGTGAGCCCCTCGGCGAGGTCGCGCAGCCCGGCGACGGTCTCGTCCGCCTCCGCCGCGAACAGCCCGACGAGCCGCGCGCGGGTGGCCGCGTCGAGGTTCACGGCCGCACCGCCTTCGCGGCCCACGCCGCGAGCCAGGGCGCGTCCACGAGGGCCGCGCCGCCCGCGAGGCGCCCGGCGAGCCGCGGGACCTCCTCCGGCGCGCCCGGCGCGGCGGACGCGGCGAGGCGGTCCTCGGCGAGCTCGAGCGGCCCCTCCACCGCGACCGCCACCGGGCCGTGCGGCGTGTCGACGAGGAGGGCGGGGGCTCCCGAGAGCGACGCCGCGGCCCGCGCCTCCCCGCTCACGGCGCCGGCGAGATCCGCCACCGGGACGGGGCGCTCGTCGACGAAGGCGACCGGCCGCTCGGACCCGTCGGCGACGGGGACGGCGAACGGCGCGGCGAGCACGATCGCCCGCGCGACGGCGCCGCCGTCCACGGCGCACGGTCGCCCGCGGAGCCGGAACGAGACGAGGCGCCTGACGCCGGACGCGTCCCGCTCCCCCCCGCCGGCGCCCGACGCGAGCGCCCGCGCGCGCCGCTCGAGGACGTCCTCGTCCCCGGGGACGATGCGCGCCGCAGGCGGGCGATCGGTCACTTCGCCTCCGGCCGGTCGAGGAGGAGCCGCACCGCGGCGGCGAGCTGCCCGACGGAGAGCCCGTCCGCCGAGGGGACCGCGTCGTCCTGCGGGAGCGACGCCGCCGCTGCGAGCAGCTCGCGCAGGACCTCGCGGCCGCGCGCGGCGTCCACGCCGATGAGCTGGCGGCCGAGCAGCATCCGCGAGTACAGGTGGCGCGGGTCGTGGAACAGCGCGGCGCGCGCCTCGCGCAGCGCGTCCTCGGTCCGACCGGCGTGCGCGTGCTCG
>DASVZX010000188.1:0-5211 GCA_036391435.1 Anaeromyxobacter sp.
CCGGCGACGCATCTTTTTTACCGGGAGCGTCGAGTGCACTTCTTGGATCTCGCCTTCGGGATCGCCGCGCGGGGGCCGCGCTTCTTCGCGGACGGCTGGGGCGATCGCGTGCTGTGCGACACCATGGATCCCGTCGCCCTCGCCGGGAGCAAGATCCCGCTCGTCCCCGTGGCGCTCGGACGCGCCCGGCGGGACCACGGGGGCTTCCTCTTCGAGGGCACGTTCGAGAGCCCGGAGGAGCGGCTGCCCGCCTGCTCGCGCGTCGCCCGCGTCCGGATGCTCCTCCCCGACGGCGACCCGCGCGCCGTCGTGGTGCACCTCGCCGCCTCCGGCGACCAGGGGTTCGCGCTCCGGCTCCGGTTCGCCGCGCCGCTCCTCGCGCGGGGCATCGGCGCGCTCGTGCTCGAGAACGCGTTCTACGGCTCGCGCCGTCCGGCCGGCCAGGTCGGGCCCGCGCTGCGCAGCATCTCGGACCTCCACCTCATGGGCTCGGCCACCTTCCAGGAGGGGCGCGCGCTCCTCCGCTGGATCCGCGACACGCTCGGGGTGCCGCTCGCCGGCGTCACCGGCTTCTCCATGGGCGGCCAGATGGCGGCGATGGTCGGGGCGGCGACGCCCTTCCCGATCGCGGTCGTGCCGATCGCGGCGACCTGCTCGCCGGACGCCGCGCTCCGGGACGGCGTCCTCCGGCACGTCGCCCACTGGGCCGCGCTCGCGGCGGAGGGCGAGGACGTGGAGGGCGCGCGCCGGACGCTCTGCGAGCACCTCGCCCGCTTCTCGGTCGCGCGCCTCCCGCCCCCGGCCTGCTCCGACGCCGCCATCGTGGTGGGGACCTCGGCCGACGGCGTCGTCCCGCCCGCCGAGGCGATCAAGATCGCGGAGCACTGGGGCGCGGAGCTGCGCTGGCTCCCGGCGGGCCACGTCTCGGCGGTGCTCCGCCACCAGGGCGACATGCGCGAGGCCATCGCCGACGCGGTGGACCGGCTCGCCCGCGCGATGGAGCTGCTGCCTACGCCGTCGGATCGCGTCCGGCGACGAGCGCCGGGATGCGCGCGGCAACCGCGAGGTGCGCCGGCGTCCGCAGCCGGGCGCGCGCGGCGGCCGGGTCCGGCGGCGGCCCGGCGAACCTGAGGAGCCGCGCGATCCGCTCGCGCGCCTCGGCGAGCCGTCCCGCCGCGATCTCGCCGCGCTCCAGGGCGGCCCGCACGAGGTCGATGGCGCGGTGCTGCACCTCCGCGCGGTGGCAGACGAGCAGGGCGTCCACGCCGGCCAGGACCGCGCCGGGCGCCGCCTGCTCGAGCGGGAAGTGCTCCGCGACCGCCTTCATCTCGAGGTCGTCGGAGATCGCGCAGCCCTCGAAGCCGACCCGCTCGCGCAGAAGCCGCATGACCGCGGGCGAGAGCGTCGCCGGGCGCGCCGGGTCGAGCGCGTCGAACACGACGTGGGCGGTCATCACCGAGGCGACCCCCGCCCGCGCGAGCGCCCGGAACGGCGCGAGCTCCACCCGCTCGAGCCGCTCGAGCGCGTGGGGGAGGTGCGGCAGGTCCAGGTGCGAGTCCTGGCTCGTGTCGCCGTGGCCGGGGAAGTGCTTCGCGCACGCGGCGACCCCCGCGGACTGGAGCCCGCGCGCGAGCGCGGCGCCGAGGCGCCCGACCGCCTCCGGATCGCGCGAGAACGCGCGATCGCCGATGACCGGGTTCGCCGGGTTCGTGTCCACGTCCACGACCGGCGCGTAGTCCTGGTCGATGCCCACGGCGCGCAGCTCCGTCCCGAGGAGCGCCCCCGCCGCCCGCGCGAGGTCCTCGTCGCCGGCCTCGCCGAGCGCGCGCATCGGCGGCAGCTCGGTGAAGCCCTGCGCCGCGCGGAGCCGCGCCACGCGCCCGCCCTCCTGGTCCACCGACACGAGGAGCGGCCGGCCCGCCGCGCGCTTCAGCGCCGCGACGAGCGCGGCCACCTGCTCGGCGTCCTCGACGTTCCGGCCGAACAGGACGACGCCGTGGACGCCGCGCCGGACGAGCTCCAGCACCTCGGGCGACGGCGCGGTGCCGTGGAAGCCGACGCAGAAGAGGCCGGCGACGTCGCGGTCGAGGCTCATGCGAGGAGGATCCCTTCGAGGACGAACGCCGCGACGCCGAGGACGAGGAGGATCGACCAGAGCGGGAACCGGGCGCCCCGGGACGCTCGCGCCTCGCCTTCGACCTTCGCGTGGTCCGCGCCGCCGAACCAGGCGGTGAGCTCGGACGGCTCGAGCCGCCGCGTGTCCGACTCGCGGGGGTCCGGCACGACCGCGAACGCGAGGCGCGGCTCGAGCTTCTCCTGGCCGCCCGCGCTCACCTTCACCTGCCAGAGCCCGGGCTCGCGCGGCGTCACCTCGACGCCGTCCTTCACCTCGCGGAGCCCCTCGCGGTCGAGCTCGCCGCGGCGGCGCTCGCGCCCGTCCGGGCCGACGAGCGCCGCGATCGCCTCGCCCGCGTCGAGCCGGAGGGTGCGCGCCGTGCCGACGAGCGTCGGCGCGTCGCGGCGATCGTCGAGGCCGCCCGCGAGCCAGCCGGCGAAGCGCTGCATGGCGGGGAGGAAGGAGGTCCGGATGGGCCAGTCGGTCCAGTCGCGATCGGCCGTCGAGGTGAAGAGCAGCACGCGCCCCTTCCCGCGCCGCCCCTCGACGAGCGCCGGCGCGCCGTCGTCGAAGGTGGCGAGGACGCGCGCCGCGCTCCCCTTCCCCGCCGCCTTGGCGAGGACGTAGCGGTACGTGCGGACGCCGAGGAACCCCTCGCGCGCGTCGCCGGTGAACACCGAGAGCGCGGGGTGGTCCCAGTCCACGTCGGCGAAGCGCGCGGCGCGCGCGCCGGCGGCGCCCCGCTCCGCCGCGGTCTTCACGACGTGGAGCGGCATCGGGAGGAGCGCGGCCATGTCCTTCGACCAGGCCTCCGGATCGACCTCGTCGCCGAGCGCGATGAAGAGGCCGCCCCCCTGCTCGACGAAGCGCTGGAGGTCCTGCGCCTTCGCGGCCGGCGCCCGGACGTTGAGGAGGAAGACGACGTCGAACTGCGAGAGGTCCTGCGCCGCGAGGGCCTCCGCGTCGACGAGCGTCGGCCGCACCGGCGAGGCGGGCGAGGCGAGCGCCGACTCGACGAAGTAGGCCTCGTCCCGGTAGCGCACCGGCGACGGCGAGCCGTCCACGACGAGCACGCGCACCGTCCGGGGCACGACGAGGACGAGCGACCGCGCGTCGTCCTCGCGGAGCGCGTCCTGCGGGAGCGCGACCGACAGGGCGGCCGGCCCGCCCGCGGGGAACGCGTAGGAGAGCTGCTTCCTCGTCGCGCCGCCGGCGGGGACGTCCACGAACGCGCGGATGACCGTCCTCGCCTCCTTCCCGGCCCCGACGACGAGCTGGAGCGGGGCGTCGGCGAGCGCCTGCTTCCCGTGGTTCACGAGCTGGGCGGTGACGCGGTAGCCGCGCGGCCCCGCGGCCGGATCCGGCTCCGCGTCGAGCCCCACCACCGCCGCGTTCGGGAGCGGCGCGCCGCGGGCGGCGTCGAGGACGCTCACCTCCGGGCGCACCCGGCCCTGCGGCGTCTCGACGTCGGGCGCGGGGACGTCGAGGCGCCACGCGCTCGCGGCGAGATCGGTCGCGACGACGATGCGGCGGCCGAGCCCCGGGGGCGCCTTGGGATCGGAGAGGGCGCGCGCCGCGGCGCCGACGCAGGCGGTGAGGTCGGAGTGGCCGGCCTCCGCCTCGGCGCGCTCGAGGGTGCGGCGGAGGAGGGCGCGGTCGAAGCCGGGCGGCTCGGCGGCCGGGGCCGCGCCGCCGCACACGACGAGGGTGGCCGGCTCGTCCGCCCCGAGCGACGCGAGCGCGCCGAGCGCGTCGGCGCGGGCCCGCTCGAAGAGCGTCTTCCCGTCGAGCCGGTAGCGCATGGAGCCCGAGGCGTCGAGGACGATGGCGGTCGCGCTCGGCCCCCTCGGCACGGCCGCCGCCGCCTCGCCCGGCGTCTCGAGGCGGGGCCGCGCGAGGGCGACCGCGACCGCCGCGAGGAGCAGCGTGCGCGCGGCGAAGAGCAGGATCTTCTTGAGGCGCAGGCGCCGCTCGGTCTCGCGCCGCGCGCGGAGGATGAAGTCGATCGCGGGGAACGGCGTCGGCCGCGGGCGACGGCGGAAGAAGAGGTGGATGGCGATCGGGATCGCCGCGGCGAGCGCCCCCCAGAGGAGCAGCGGGTTCGCGAACCCGAGGCTCATGGCGCGGTCCCGCTCACGCCGCGCCCCTCTCGCGGCGGGCGAGGAACGGCAGGAGGACCTCGTCCGCCGGGCGATCGGTGCGGGCGAGCGCGTAGTCGATGTCCGCCTCGGCGGCCGTCCGGCGCACCTCCTCGAGCCAGGCGTGGAAGAGCTCGAGGTAGCCCTTGCGGACGTCGCGCCCGCGCGCCTCCACCTGGCGGGCGTCCTCCATCGAGAGGAAGAGCGTCGGATCGTCGAACGGGAACTCGAGCTCGGCCGGATCGAGCACGTGGAAGAGCGTGACGTCGTGCTTGCGGCGGCCGAGCTGGGCGAGGTTCCTGAGGACGCGGCCGTCCGCGTCGAAGAGGTCCGTGAAGACGACGACCGACGAGCGGCGGGGCGCGTGCTCGACGATCCAGTCCACCGCCGCCGCGAGCCGCGTCTCGCCCTCGGGCCGCGCCGCCTCGAGCGCCTCCACGATGGGGCCGAGGTGGCTCGCCGACGCGCGCGGCGGGACCGCCCCCTTCACCTCGCCGCTCACGAGGACGAGCCCGGCGGCGTCCTGCTGGCGGAAGAGCAGGTACGCGAGCGTCGCGGCGAGCGCGCTCGCCGTCTCGAGCTTCGTCATCCGGGAGGGATCGCCGCGGTAGCCCATCGAGCCCGAGGCGTCCACGACGAGGTAGGCGCGGACGTTCGTCTCCTGCTCGAACCGCTTCACGTAGTACTTGTCGAACTTGCCGTAGGCCTTCCAGTCGATGTGCCGGATCTCGTCGCCCGGGGCGTACTCCTTGTGCTCGGCGAACTCGACGGACTGGCCGTGGTGCGGCGACTTGTGGAGGCCGGTCAGGATCCCCTCGGCGATCGAGCGCACGCGGAGCCGCAGCGTGCCGAGGCGCGCGAGGACGGCGGGGTCGAGGAGGGAGGTGCGGGACTCGGGCACTACGCCTTCACCTTCTCGAGCAGCCGATCGACGATCTGCTCGCTCGTCACGCCCTC
>DASVZX010000189.1:0-20820 GCA_036391435.1 Anaeromyxobacter sp.
CCGGGCCCGTTCAGGCGAGGAACGGCGCGAGCTCGGACGCGTGGTCCACGAGGACGGTCGCGCCCTCGGCGGCGAGCTCCGCCCTCGTCCCGAACCCCCAGGTCACCCCCACGAACGCGACCCCCGCCGCCCGGGCCGTCCGCAGGTCGACGCGGCTGTCGCCGACGAACACGGTCTCGCCCGGCGCCGCGCCCGCGCGGGCCATGAGCTCCCGGACGCCGGTCGGATCGGGCTTGCGGGGCGCCTCGTCCCCGCCGAGCACGGCCGTGAGGTGCGGGAGCAGGCCGAGACCGTCGAGGATCTTGCGCGCGAGCACGCCCGGCTTGTTCGTGCACACCGCGAGCGAGCGCCCCGAGCCCGCGAGCAGCGCCGGGATCCCCGGGTAGGCGCGGGTCCGGTCGAGGCAGTGCGCCTCGTAGTGCGGGCGCCACGCCGCGAGCGCCGGCTCGACGAGGTGCGCTTGGGGCTCGACCGCGCGGGCGAGCAGGACGCGCGCCCCCTCGCCGACGTACCCGTGCACCTCGTCGCGGGTCCGCGGCGGCAGGCCCACCGCGCGGAGCGCGTGGTTCACGGAGGCGTGCAGGTCGTCGAGCGAGTCGACGAGCGTGCCGTCGAGATCGAGCACCGCGAGGCGGGACACGTCGGCGACCTACTCGGTGAGGATGCGGAACTCGACCCGCCGGTTCTTGGCGCGGCCGAGCGCCGTCGCGTTGGAGGCGACCGGCCGCTCGAACCCGTACCCGGCGGGCGTCAGCCGCTCGCGCGGGACGCCCTTCTCGGCGAGGTACCGCACGACGGACGCGGCGCGCCGCTCCGAGAGGTCCTTGTTGTACGCCGCGGCCCCGACGTTGTCGGTGTGGCCCTCCACGCGGATCTTCTTCAGCTCCGGGTGATCGAGGACGAGCTTCGCGACCTGGTCGAGCACCTTGAACGACGGGGACTTGATCGTGTCCTTCGCCGTGTCGAACTGGATGGAGTCCTTGAGCGTGAGGTGCTCGCTCTCGATCTCGACGACGGGCACGTCGACCGCGACCGGGCAGCCGTCGTTCTCGGGCGGCCCCGGCTCGTGCGGGCACTTGTCCTCGCGGTCCGGGATGAAGTCCCCGTCCGCGTCCGGACAGCCGTCGAGCTCGGCGGGGCCCGCGTCGTACGGGCAGAGGTCCTTCGCGTTCGGCACGCCGTCCTTGTCCCAGTCGTCGTCCGGCGGGAGCGCCGCGCGCGCCCAGCGCACGCCGAAGAAGACGCGCCAGCTCTCGCGGCCGTAGCCGGCGTCGCCGAGCCCGGTGCCGCCGCCCAGCTCGGCCGACCAGCTCGGCGAGAGCCACGCGCGCACGCCGGCGCGCGCGGCGAGCGGGGCGCGGTACCGCTGCGTGGAGGCGTCGTAGCCGCGCGGCCAGCCGCCGCTCATGTCGGCGATCGCGGTCCAGCGCTCGACGCCCAGCCTCGGCGGGAGCGCGTAGGACACGCCCGTGCCGAAGACGAGCCCGTCGTGCACGACGAGCTGGGCGTACTGGCCGGCGCCGCGGATCGCGTAGCCGACCTGGCCGTCCCACCGGAGGTTGCCCCGGGCGAACGTCGCGATCCCGGAGGGCACGACCGCCAGGCCGTCGCTCATGAACGCGTCGCCGTTCCCGGTGGGGAGCCGCAGGTCGACCATCGCGGCGAGGCCCACCGGCCGCTTCGCGGGATCGAGCAGCGGGAGCTTCGCGCCGAGCCGGAGGTCGCCGAGCGCGGTCGTCGCGACCGGCGCGACGAGCGGGGAGCCGGCGGGCACGCCGCGCGAGGTGAGGAGCGAGAAGTCGGAGCTCTGGTACAGCGCGACCGGCAGCTCGGCGCCGAGCTCGAGCCACCCGAGGGACCACCCGCCGAGCAGGTGCAGCGAGAGGCGGGACTCGAGCAGCTGGTCGCGCGTGCCGCCGAGCTCGAGCGCGAGGAGGCCGTCGGCGTAGTCGAGCACCGCGCCGAACCCGACCGTGCCCTGCGGCGCGGCGCGCGCGGTCTCGGTGGTGAACGTGCCGTCGAGCGAGAGCGCGAGCCGGGCGGGATCGGGATCGAAGCCGCGGGCCGCCGGGTTCTCGGCCCGGGCGGACGGGCCCAGCGCGGCCGCGGCCGCGAGGCAGGCGAGGAGGCGCTTGGCCATGCGCACGAGCTTACGACGCCTGACCGGGCGGGCCAAGACCGCGGACCCGGGACGGTATGCGCCGCGTCAGGCGGCGAGATCTCCGCGCCGGCGCAGCACCGCGAGGAGGGCGTCGTGGACTCGCGGGTCGGTCTGCGCGCCCTTGAGGCCGTCGAGGATCGCCGCGACGAGGTCCGCCGGGAGCGCGTCCTGGTACGGCCGTCGGGAGGTGCACGCGTCCCAGGTGTCGACGATGTTCACGATGCGCGCGACGAGGGGGATCGCCTCGCCGGCGAGCCCCGCGGGATACCCGCTCCCGTCCCAGCGCTCGTGGTGGTGCCGGATCGCCGGGATCGCGCCCTTCAGGAACTCGACCCCGGCGACGATCTCCGCGCCGACGACCGGGTGGGCGCGGACGAGCGCCATCTCGTCCTCGGTGAGCGGCGCGCGCTTCGCCAGGATGGCGTCCGGGATCCCGATCTTGCCGATGTCGTGGAGGATGCCGCCGTACTCGAGGGCCTGCAGCACGTCGCGCTCGAGCCCCAGCTCGCGCCCGATCTCCACGGACAGGGCGGCCACGCGCTGGGCGTGCCCGCGGGTGTACGGGTCCTTCGCGTCGACGGCCGCGGCCAGGCTGCGGATCGTGTCGAGGTAGCCCTGCTCGAGCGCGGCGATGAGGCGCCGGTTCTCCTGGTCGTAGCTCGCGAGCTCCCGCGACATGTGGTTGAACGAGTAGGCGAGGTCGCCGAGCTCGTTCCGCGCCCCGACCCGCACCTCCCGCCCGAACCGCCCGCGCGCCACGTCGAGCACCCCGGCGACGAGCTCGCCGATGGGGCGCGTGACGTTCCGCGCCACGAGCGCGGCGAGGACGAGCGCGAGCCCGAGCGACCCGCCCACGACGAGGGCGGCGCCCGCGTCGAGGCCGCCCATGTCCCGCCCGAGGAACGCCACGGCCAGCGCGGTGGGGGCCGCGCTCGCGACCAGGACGAGCAGCAGGAGCGACCGCTGGACCCTCATCGCCGCGTCGCGCGCTCGAGGGCGCGCTCGAGGCTCCGTCGCGTGACGGGCTTCTCGAGCCGCACGTCGATGGCGTCGGCCCCGTCGACGGCGCGGAAGCTCCGGTCGGAGATGGCGGTGAGCAGCACCGCCGGGGCCCGCACCCCCCGGGCGCGCAGCGCATGGAGCGCGTCCAGGCCCGACATCTTGGGCATGAGGAAGTCGAGGATGAGGACGTCCGGGCTCTCGCGCGCGCCGAGGTCCACCGCCTCCGCGCCGTTCGAGGCGGCCACCACCGCGTGGCCGAGGTCCACGAGCAGGTCGGAGACCATGGTGCGCACGAGCCGGTCGTCGTCTGCGATGAGGACCTTCAAGACACCCCCGGGGCGCGGGGCAGGATAGCACTACGGGCCGAGCCCGACCCACTCCGAGCCGTCCTCGAACACCTCGCGCTTCCAGATCGGGACGTCCTTCTTCAGGCGCTCGATGCAGGCCTCGCAGGCGCGGAACGCGGCGGTCCGGTGCGGCGCGGCGCAGGCGATGACGACCGCCGCCTCGCCCGGGGCGAGGACGCCGACCCGGTGCACGATGGCAACCCGGACGCCGTGCTCGGCGGCGATCGCGGCCCCGATCTCCTCGAGCTTGCGCTCGGCCATGGCGGCGTAGGCCTCGTACTCGAGCCGGACCACGCGCCGCCCGCGCGTCGCGTCCCGGACGATCCCCGTGAACGTGACGATCCCGCCGAGGCCCGGCGCCTGGACCGCCTCCACCACCTCGGCGAGCGCGAGCGGCCGGGCGACGACGGCGAAGCGGCGCGGCGCCCCGCCGGCGACCGGCGGCACCACCGCCACCTCCGCGCCGTCCCGCAGCGGCGAGCCGTCGCCGGCGAACTCCTGGTCCACCGCGATCCGGCAGCGCTCGAGGATCCGCGCCAGGGCGGGGTGCGCGGCGGCGAGCGCCCGCCGGAGGTCCCCGACCGTGGCCGGCGCGGCGGCGAGCGTCTCGCCCGCGGTGCCCGCCGCCTCGCGCGCCCCGGCGAAGTAGAGCACCTGGATCGCCATCCGCGGATCCTAACCGCCGTCCCGCCGGGCGCGCTACCGCCGCAGGAGCCGCGGCAGGTCCCCGAAGATCGTCACCGCGAGGATGAGGCCGATGAGCAGCACGAACCCGGCGAGGTGGACGTAGCTCTCCACCTTCTCGTTCACGCGGCGCCGGGAGACGATCTCGTAGGCGAGGAAGACGAGCCGGCCGCCGTCGAGCGCCGGGACCGGCAGCAGGTTCAGGATCGCGAGGACGACCGAGATGGTCCAGACGAAGCCGAGGAAGGGGCCCGGGCCGTCCCGGGCCGCCTGCATGAGCTGCTGGACGATCCCGGCGGGCCCCACCGCGCCCTCGGCGGTGGGACGCTTCTTGAAGAGCGAGGCGAAGGCGCCGAGCTGCGCGGCCGCGTTGCCGTCCGTCCGCGCGAGCCCCTCGGCGAGCGCCGCCGCCGGGTTCGCGGCGCGGACCTGCATCGCGGCCTGCTGGAAGCCCACCCGTCCCACGCCGCCGTCGTCCCTCGGCGTGATCGGGAGGGCGACCGGCGACCCGGGCGCTCCGCCCTTCGCGACCTCGAGCACGATCCGCTCGCCCGGGTGCCGCTGCAGCTCGCCCACGAGCGCCTTCCAGGAGTCGACGGGGACGCCGGCGACGGCGCGGATCTCGTCGCCCGGCTCGAGGCCGGCGGCGGCCGCGGGCATCCCCGCGACGAGCTTGCCGACTTTCGGGGCGGGGTCGGGGGCGGGGAGGCCGATCGTCGCGACGAGCCCCCACGCGATGGCGATCGCCGCGACGTAGTTCATCGCCGGGCCGGCGAGGATGACGAGGAAGCGCCGCCACGCGGCCTGGCTCGAGAACAGGCGCCGGTCGGACCGCTCCTCGCCCTCGCCCGGCGCCATCCCGGCGATCTTCACGTACCCGCCGAGCGGGAGCGCGGAGATCGCGAACTCGGTCTCGCCGCGCCGGAACGCGAGCAGCACCGGGCCGAACCCGACGCTGAACCGGTCGACGCGCATCCCGAACGCCCGGGCGGCGAGGAAGTGGCCCGCCTCGTGGATGACGATGAGGAGCGAGATCGCGAGCACCGCCGCGAGGACCGCGATCGCCTGCGTCACGCCCCCGCCTCCTCGCCGAACTCGTCGGCGTCGAACACCTCGACCATGACGTCCGGCTCCTGCCAGGCCCGCGGCGGCAGCCCCGCCTTGAGGCAGGTGTGCTTCAGGAACTCCTCGGCGCCCCAGCCGTGCTCGACCGCGACCTTCGGGAGGAGCGTGCCGCGGTTCCAGCCGCGCGACACGAGGAGGCCCTGCCGCCCGATCTCGACGGTCCGCGGGTCGGCGATCGGCCGCGGCGGGCCGAGCACCGAGACCGCGACGCCCAGCTCCGCGATCTCGCCCGGCCGGAGGGGCGGGAACCGCGGGTCGTCGCTCGCGGCGGCCACCGCCATGCGCGCCACGGTGGACGCGAGCGAGCCCTGCGGCCGGAAGGTGCCGATGCAGCCGCGCAGCTCGCCGCGCACGTGGAGGGTGACGAACGCGCCGCGCGGCTCCGAGAGCGCCCCCGCGGCCGGCAGCGGCGGCGCCGGCGCGACCCCCAGGTGCGCGAGGATGGCGCCGCGGGCGATGCCGAGGAGCGCGGCGCGGTCGGTCGCAGTGAGGGCGGGCGTCGTCATGGCCGGCGGCGGACCCCGGTGAGGAGGAACCGGCGGGCGTCGGCGAGGATCTCGCCGTGGTCGAAGACGACCGGGGCGGGGAGGGCGTCCCAGGCGAACGCGCGCGCCTCCGCCGCGTCGTCGGCGCCCGCCGGCTCGCCGAACGCGCGGCCGAGGTACACGGTCGACACCGTGTGCCCGCGCGGGTCGCGCCGCGGATCGGAGTAGGCGTAGAGGAGGTCGGTGAGGTGCACGTCGAGGCCGGTCTCCTCCCGCGCCTCGCGGGCGGCCGCCGCCTCGAGCGTCTCGCCGACCTCGACGAAGCCGCCGGGCAGCGCCCAGCCGAGCGGCTCGTGCTTGCGCCGGACGAGCACGACGCGGTCGCCCGGCACGGCGATCACGACGTCCACGGTGGGCGAAGGGCCGGGGGGCGGAGGCATGCGCGAGAGGTAGCCCAGGGGAGGGCGGGGGTCAATCCGGCCGGCGGCGGCGCCGCGCCGCGCCGCGCCCGGGGGGACTCACCGGGGCGAGACGAGGAGCGACGACTCCGGCGGGGGCTCCGGCGCGTCGGGGCCGGCCGGCCCGGCGGGAGGGAACGCCTTCTCGACGAGGAGCCGCGCGAACGGGACGGCGGAGGCCGGGGCGCCGCCGGCGATGGCCCGGGCCGCCGCGGCCGCCGCGCGCGCGTGGCCCGCGTCGCCGCGCGCTCGCAGGTCCTCGGCGACCGTGAACAGGCGCGCCGCGAGGACGCGGCGGCGGTCGGCGTCCAGGTAGCCGTCCACCGCGTCGGCGACCGCGCGGGCGGCCTGCTCGGCGCGCTGCCGCTCGTCGATGTACAGCGGCGACACCGCGATCTCGTCGAGCCTCGCGGCCACCGCGCGGAGGTACTCCTCGTCGGCGAGCCAGCCCGCGAGCATCGGCAGGTCGTGCAGCGCCGCCGAGGCGGCGAGCGCCTCGCGCTCCTCGTCCGGCGGGAGCGGCGGGAACGCGTCCGCCGGATCCGGGAGCGGCGCCACCGGGCCGAGCTGCCCGAGCCACACGTCCGCGCTCCCGGGGACCGGCTTGCCCGAGCGATCGTTGAGCGCGCGCGCGGCGGCGACGATCGCGCGCGCGCGGGCCGGGTCCACCTCCCCGACCCCCATCGCCGCTCCCTCGGACACGAGCCCCTTCACGATCCCGCGCCACTCCTTGCGCCCGACGAGGCCGATCTGCAGCTCGAGGAGCCCCTGGGTGTCCGAGACGACCGCCTGCCCGACCTCGATCCCCTTGCCCGGCACGTTGCGCGGGATCCAGACGGCGCGCTCGCCGCTCCCGTCCACGGCGGACGCGTACGCGGCGAGCGCCGGCTCGGGCGGAGGCGGCGGCGCGGCCGCCGCGGGCCGCGGCGGCTCGGGCACGGCGACCCCGCGCGTCCTGAGGACGTGGAGCCCCCGCTTCGCCTCCTTCGCGACCTCCTTCTCCGGGTGCGCGGCGAGGGCGGCGAGCAGGTCGGCGCGCGCCGCGCCGAGCGCCGCGCGCGCGATCGCGGCGGCGAGGGGCGCGGGCAGCGTCGAGACCTCCTCCGGCTTCGCCTTCGCGATGCCGAGGAGGAGGCGGGAGGCGCGGCCGGCCTCCTCGCGCGCCACGCCCGCCGCGCTCGCGATGTCCCGGCTCTCGACGTTGGGGTCGCGGAGCATCGCGAGGAGCCGGTCGGTGTCCAGGCTGGCCATGGAGCCGGCAATCTAGTCCGGCGGGCCGGCCATCGCTTGACTTTGCTCAAGCGGGTTCCGTACGCTCCGACGGTCGCACCGACCGAAGGGCCGCCCGGCGGCCGAACCGCCCCACGGAGAAAACCCATGATCCGGATGCTCCTCGCGGCCGCCGCCGCGTTCGCGCTGACCACCGCCGCCCCTGCGTACGCCTGCCCCGACTGCGCCAGCTGCCCGAAGCACAAGGTCGCCGCGACCGACAAGGCGGACGCGAAGGACGCGAAGGACGGGAAGGTCGCGGACTGCCCGTGCGGCAAGGGCGCCGACTGCAAGTGCGGCGACAAGTGCGACTGCCCGCACTGCCACGGCGCGAAGGCCGAGAAGAAGGAAGCGCCGAAGAAGAGCTAGGCCGGCGCGCCCGGTCCGGGATCGAGGATCTCGACGGCCGCTCCGAAAGGGGCGGCCGTTCCGTGTCCGCGGATCGCCGCTTGCCCGATCGCGCGCGGCTCGTCTACGTTGAGCGGCTCCGGATGCCGCTGCTCGACGAGATCCTCCAGGCGAACCTCGCCCACCCCGTCACCCCGGGTGACGCCGGGACGTTCGTCGCGAACCGCCACCTCTGCATCGTCACCTGCGTCGACCCGCGGCTCACCCGCTTCTTCCCCGACGTGCTCGGGGTGGAGCGCGGCCACGCCGTCGCGATCCGCGTGCCGGGCGCCCACATCCGGGCGGGCTCCGAGGCGATGCGCGCGCTCGGGGCGACGATCTACGTGAACGACTGCCAGGAGATCATCGTCGTCGCGCACACCGACTGCGGCGTCGCGCGGGTCACCGACGCCGAGCTGCGGCGCGTGATGCGGGCGCGGGGCGTCGCGGACGGCGCGATCCCGGAGGACGTGGCCGGCTTCTTCGGCCTCGTCCCGGACGTGGAGGCCGCCGCGCGCGAGACGGTGCGGGCGATCCGGAGCGCCCCGTACCTCCCGAGGCACCTCCCGGTGCACGCGGTCCTCATGGACATCCACACCGGCGCGCTGAAGCTGCTCGAGCGCGGGTACGACGCGGTGTTCCGCTAGCAGCCCGTCGAAGAAAGCCCTTCGGTCGGCGGCGTCGCCCTCATTTCTTGAACCGGTCGAAGATCCCCTGCAGGGCCTTCTTGCCGGCCTGCTCCGCCTGCTGCTGCGCGGCCTTCTTCACCTGCGCCACCTGGCCCTTCAGGAGCCCCTGCACCGCGTCGCCGGCGCGCACCGACACCCGCGGAGACCCGAGGGTGCCGCCGAGCGCGAGCGGCACGTCGAGCGTGTCGGGGAGCGGGACGCCGGAGACCGCCTTCGCGAGGAGCGCCTTCGGGACCGCGACGCCGCCCTCGAGGTCGAGCTCGCCGCCGAGCCCGATCCGCCCGCCGAGCGTGAGCTGCCCGGCGTCGGAGCCGAACTTGAGCGGCGACTGGGCGGCGAGGAAGCCGTCCTTCACGGTGAACTTGCCCGCGAGGTTCTTGAACGTCGTCTTGCCGCCGAACCCGGCGACCTTCTCCGCCGTGCCGCCGCGGCCGGCGGCCTGCAGCCCCTTCGCGACGCCGCCCAGCACCTGATCGCCGAGCCCTGCGGTCGTGAGCGTGCCGTCCTTCACGGCGAGCGCGGCGAGCCCGGTCACGATCTTCTTCACCTCGTTCCAGTCCGTCCCGGCGCCCGAGACGTCGAGGGTGCCGTCGAGCTTCCCGAGCAGCGGCGCCTCGCCGGCGAACGCCTTCGTCGCCTGCGCGACGTCGAGGCCCGCGAGGTTCGCCGCGAGCTTCCAGGCCGGCTTCGGCTGGGCCAGCGACACGGAGGTGCCCGCGCCGGAGACCTTCCCCCCGAAGACCGTCGCGTCCAGCTGCTCGAGCGTCATCGTGCCGCGCGTGAGGACCGCGCGCGCCTTCACGTCCGTCGCCTCGAGCCGGCCGCCCTTGACCTTGCCGATCGCGATCGTCCCGCGGGCGGTCGCGGCCTGGATCTCGCGGCGGGTCGCCTCGGGCAGGAGCTCGCCCTTCGGGGGCGGCGCCGCCTTCGCCTGCTCGGGCGACTCGGGGAGGAGCCCCATCACCGCGTCGAGGTCGAGCAGCGGGCCGGTGAGGACGAACCAGGCGCGCACCGGTGGGGTCTCGATCGACGCGCTGCCGCCGAGGTCCACGCCGGGGCCGCGGAGCGCCAGGTCGAGGAGGTCGATCTTCGCGGCGTCCGGCTTCGCCGGCGACCAGCTCGCCGCGAAGCGGAAGTGGCCGGAGGCGGCCTGGCCGCGGAGCTTCACGTCCCGGAGGTCGCCCGCGCCGTCGAGCTTGTAGGCGCGCGGGTCGGCGGTGGAGAGCGAGAGATCGAGCCCGACCGTGCCGCCGCGCACGATCGCGCCGAGGTCCGCCGGGAAGAGCGAGCGGAGCCGGTCGAGGGCGAGCGCGCCGAGCTGCACCTTCCCCTGCACCTGCGGCCAGTCCTGCGGCGCCTGCGGGACGCCCGCGGGGAGCCGCGCGACCGAGAGCTGGGCGTGGAGGTTCTGCTTCGAATCGGCGAGCGCGGCGGCGATCCGCGCGTCGAAGAGGAGCCCGGGCCCGACGCCGGTCGCCTCCAGGTCGAGGTCGGAGAGCGCGAGCCCCTGGTCGTCCTTGCCCTGGGTGCGGTCGATGACGCGCACGGCGGCCTTCTCGATCCGGACCGACTGGACCGCGACGGCCGGGCCGCCGCCGGGGCTCGCCGGCGCGGGCTCCGGCTGGGCCTTCGCGCCCTGCGCGCCGAGCCCCTCGTAGTTCCACGTGCCGTCCCTGGCGCGGACGAGATTCACGGTGGGACGCACCAGCGCGAACGCCCGGACGTCGATCTCCTTGCCGAGGGAGCGCAGGAGCGGCCACAGGCCCACCTCCACGTCGAGCGACTCGAGCTCGGCGAGCGCAGGCTCGCCCGGCCGCCCGGCGACCGCCAGGCCGGCGAGCCGCACGCGGGGGTTCGGGAAGAGCTTGAGGTCCGCGCCCTTCAGGGTCACCTCGCGGCCGAGGGTCCTGGAGACGCCGGGCAGGACGAGGTCCGCCACCCGCTTCGTGGCGACGCCGGAGTTCACGAGCAGGACGAGCGCGACGAGGAGGACGATCACCGCGGCGACGACGGCGCCGGCGCCGATCGCGATCTTGCGGGGGAGGGAGGCGGCCATGGCGGGTAAGGTAGATCGCCGGGGCCGGTGCCGGCCGGTGAAGTTCGGGCCGCGAGGTCGCGGCCCCGATCGGGTTATCATCGGCGCCCATGACGAGCCGAACCGAGCCGATCCGTCACTTCGCGAGCGACAACTACGCCGGCATCTGCCCCGAGGCCTGGGACGCCATGGAGGAGGCCAACGCCGGTCACGCGCCGTCCTACGGCGACGACCGCTGGACGGCGATGGCGGCGGACCTCATCCGGGAGGTCTTCGAGACCGACTGCGAGGTCTTCTTCGTCTTCAACGGCACCGCCGCGAACTCCCTCGCGCTCGCGTCGCTCTGCCAGTCCTACCACTCGATCCTCTGCCACGAGATGTCGCACGTCGAGACGGACGAGTGCGGCGCGCCCGAGTTCTTCTCGAACGGCACGAAGGTGCTGACCGTCCCGGGCGAGCACGGGAAGATCGCGCCCGCCTCCATCGACCTCATGGTCTCGAGGCGGACCGACATCCACTACCCGAAGCCGCGGGTGGTGTCGGTCACGCAGGCGACCGAGCTCGGCACGGTCTACACGGCCGACGAGCTCAAGGCGATCTGGGCGCGGACGAAGTCGCACGGGCTCGGCATCCACATGGACGGCACGCGGTTCGCGAACGCGGTGGTGGCGCTCGGCGTCGCGCCGAAGGAGATCACCTGGCAGGCCGGCGTGGACGTCCTGTGCCTGGGCGGGACGAAGAACGGGATGGCGGTCGGCGACGCGGTCGTGTTCTTCGATCGGGAGCGGGCGCGCGAGTTCGACTACCGGTGCAAGCAGGCCGGGCAGCTCGCGTCGAAGATGCGGTTCCTCGCGGCGCCCTGGGTCGGCGTGCTCCGCGAGGGCGCCTGGCTCTCGTACGCGCGGCGCGCGAACGACGCCGCGGCGCTCCTCGCGGCCGAGGTCGCGAAGATCCCCGGCGTCTCGCTGCTCCACCCGCGCCAGGTGAACTCGGTGTTCGTGCGGATGCCCGAGGCGGCGGCCGCCGCGCTGCGCGAGTCCGGCTGGCGCTTCTACGACTTCATCGGCGGCGGGCAGCGGCTCATGTGCGCCTGGGACACGACGCCGGAGGACGTGAGGGCGTTCGCGAGCGCGCTCGCGAGCGCCGTCGAGGCGACGCAGGCGGTCGCCGCGAGGTGATCCCGCCCTCCTCTCCCCCTGGCAGCGCCAGGGGGCAAGGGCTCGGGAGAGGGGGCTCTAGCGCGTCGCCCTGGCCTTCTTCTTCGGCGCCGCGGTCTTCTTCACGGTCGTCGCCGCCGCGGTCTTGAGCGCGGGCTTCGCGCCGGTGGCCTTCGCCGGGACCACCGCCGGCTTCGCGACCGGTTCGGCCTTCGCGACGGCCGCGCCGTCGATGGGCGCCGGCGCGAGCTGGGGCGTCAGCACGATCTCGATCCGGCGGTTGCGGGCGCGGCCGCTCGCCGTCCGGTTCGTCGAGATCGGCTCCCAGGGCCCGTAGGCCGCCGCGACGAGGCGGCGCCCCGGGACGTTCGCCTTCTCCTCGAGGAACCGCACGACGTTCGTGGCCCGGGCCGCGGCGAGCTCCCAGTTCGTCGGGTACTGCGCGATGAGCCGCTCGGAGATGTTGAGGTCGTCGGTGTGGCCGGAGACCTGGATCTTCTTGTCCGCGACGCTCGCGAGGACGCCGCCGACGCGCGTGAGGACGTTCTCGCCCTTCGGCGAGATCGAGGCGTCGCCCTCGCCGAACAGGATCTTGTCGACGAGGTCGACCTTGATCCGCCCGCCGGACTGGGAGAGGAAGACGTCGCCCTTGGCGATCTCCTCCTTCATCTTCGCCTCGAGCTCGTTGTAGGTGCCCTGGAGCTTCTGGATCTCCTCGTCCTTCGCCTGGACCTGGAGCGAGAGCTCGTTGCGCAGCGTGACGAGGTCGGCCTTCTCGGACTCCATCGTCTGCACGCGCTGCTGCAGCTCCTGATCGCGCTGCTGGATCGCGGCGAGGTCGCCCTGCGCGGTCTGCAGGCGCAGCCAGAGGTACCCGGCCGCCGCCGCGCCACCCACGAGCGCGAGCAGGAAGAGGATCCAGGGCGCGCGGCTCGGGCGCTTGATCGAGGTGTAGTCCGCCTCTTCCAGCAGGGTCTCCCGGTCGTCCATGGGCCGCCTCCGTCGTCGTGGGCTGCGGGCGAGATTGTTCACTCCGGGCGAGACGGAGGCAAGCGCCCGGCCGGCGGTGAAGGGAGATGTGGGCGCGGCGCCGCCATGGGCGCGCCGCGGTCCGGCGGGGGGACCCTACGCCCCGGCGGTCCGCTCCGCGGCCGGCGCCCGGCCCCGCGCGCGGTGCGCGGCGAGCATCCTCGCGAGGTACTGGCCGGTGAAGCTCGCCTTCGAGCGGGCCACCTCCTCCGGCGTGCCCTCCGCCACGATGCGGCCGCCCTCCTCGCCGCCCTCGGGGCCGAGATCGATGACCCAGTCCGCGCACTTGATGACGTCGAGGTTGTGCTCGATCACGACGACGGTGTTCCCGGCGCCGACGAGCCGGTCGAGCACGACGAGGAGCTTCTTCACGTCCTCGAAGTGCAGGCCCGTCGTGGGCTCGTCGAGGATGTAGAGGGTCTTCCCGGTGCCGACGCGGGCGAGCTCGCGCGAGAGCTTGATGCGCTGGGCCTCGCCGCCGGAGAGCGTGGGCGAGGGCTGACCGAGCTTGATGTAGCCGAGGCCGACGTCCTCGAGCGTCGTCAGGATGCGGACGATCTCGAGGTGGTTCTGGAAGAGCGCCTTCGCCTCGGAGACCGACAGGTCGAGCACCTCGGCGACGTTCTTTCCCTTGAACTGGACCCGGAGCGTCGCCTCGTTGAAGCGCTTGCCGCCGCAGACCTCGCAGGGCACGAGCACGTCGGCGAGGAAGTGCATCTCGACGAGCTTCATCCCGTCGCCCTGGCACGCCTCGCACCGGCCGCCCTTCACGTTGAAGCTGAAGCGGCCGGGGAGGTACCCGAACGCGCGGGCCTCCGGCGTCTGGGCGAACACGTCGCGGATGCAGTCGAACACCTTCGTGTAGGTCGCCGGGTTCGACCGCGGGGTGCGGCCGATGGGCTGCTGGTTGATGTCGATGACCTTGTCGACCCGCTCGTGCCCGGAGAGCGCCTGGTGCTTCCCGGGCACCTCGCGCGTCCCGTAGAGGAGCCGCATGAGCGCGGGGCGCAGCACCGCGTTCACGAGCGTGGACTTCCCCGCGCCGGAGACGCCGGTCACGGCGATCATCCGGCCGAGCGGGAACGCGACGGTGAGGTCCTTCAGGTTGTTCTCGCGCGCCCCGACGATCACGACCTCGCCGTGGTCGGCGGTGCGGCGCCGGTCCGGCACCGCGATCTCGCGGCGCCCGGAGAGGTACGCCCCGGTGAGCGAGGCGGGGTGGGCCTTCACCTCGGCGGGCGTCCCCTGCGCCACGATCTCGCCGCCGAGCGCGCCCGCGCCGGGCCCGAAGTCCACGAGCCAGTCCGCCTCCTCCATCGTCTCCTCGTCGTGCTCGACGACGACGACGGAGTTCCCGATGTCGCGGAGGCGCTTCAGCGTGGCGAGCAGCTTCCCGTTGTCCCGCTGGTGCAGCCCGATGGAGGGCTCGTCGAGGATGTAGATGACGCCGGTGAGCTCCGAGCCCATCTGCGAGGCGAGCCGGATGCGCTGGCTCTCCCCGCCGGAGAGCGACGGGCCGGGGCGGTCGAGCGTCAGGTAGGAGAGGCCGACGTCGAGGAGGAACTTGAGGCGGTTGCGGATCTCCTTCAGGAGCTCGTCGGCGATCTTCGCCTCGTTGCCCTTCAGGCCGAGGGCCGACAGCCAGGCGTGGGCCTCCTGGATGGTGAGCCGCGAGAGGTCCACGATCCCGCGGCCGCGGATCTTCACCGCGCGGCTCTCGGGCCTGAGCCGCTCGCCGCCGCAGGTCTGGCAGGGCTTGTCCGAGAAGTAGCGCATGTAGTAGCGCCGCATCGCCTCGGACCCGGTCGCCTTGAACCGCCGGTGGAGCTGGTTCACGACCCCCTCGAACTCGATCCGCCAGGACCGTCCGTTCCCGGCCGCCTCGGTCCCGAGCATCACGACGTCGCGGTCTCGCCTGGGCAGCTTCGCCCAGGGCGTGTCGAGGTCGATCTTGAGCGAGCGCGAGAGGTGCTCGACGAACTCGAACGTCCAGCCCTCGCCGCGCTCCATCCCGCTCGCCCACGGCTCGACCGCGCCCTGGCGGATGGTGAGCGACGGGTCCGGGACGATGAGGTCCGGGTCCATCTCCGCGCGCGTGCCGAGCCCCTGGCAGTCCGGGCAGAAGCCGAGCGGAGAGTTGAAGGAGAAGACCGGCGGCGAGAGCTCGCCGAAGCTGACGCCGCAGGCGTGGCAGGCGTTGAGCTCCGAGAAGAAGCGGTCGTGCTTCTTGTACTCCTCGGGGTCGCCGGGGCCGACCTTCTGCTCCCGGTCGGCGTCGGCGAGGACGAGCGTCCCCTTGCCCTCGCGGAGCGCGGTCTCGACGGAGTCGGTGAGGCGGCTGCGGATGCCGTCCTTCACGACGAGCCGGTCCACCACGAGCTCGACGTCGTGCTTCAGCTTCTTGTCGAGGGCGATGCGCTCGGTGAGCTGGTGGATCATGCCGTCGACGCGCACCCGCGCGAACCCGCGCCTCTGGACGTCACCGAGGAGGTCCCGGTACTCGCCCTTCCGGTTCTGGACGAGCGGGGCGAGGATCACGATGCGCGAGCCCTGCGGCAGCTCGAGGATCGAGTCGACGATCTGCTGGGCCGTCTGCTTGCCCACCGGCCGTCCGCAGGACGGGCAGTGCTGCACGCCGATCGACGCGTACAGGACGCGCAGGTAGTCGTGGACCTCGGTGATGGTCCCGACGGTGGAGCGCGGGTTGTTCGAGGCCGCCTTCTGCTCGATGGAGATGGTCGGCGAGAGCCCGCGGATCGTGTCGTAGCGGGGCTTCTCCATCTGGCCGAGGAACTGCCGCGCGTACGACGAGAGCGACTCGACGTAGCGACGCTGCCCCTCGGCGTAGAGGGTGTCGAAGGCGAGCGAGGACTTCCCCGACCCCGAGACGCCCGTGAAGACGACCAGCTTCTTCTTCGGGATCTCGAGGCTGACGGACTTGAGGTTGTGCTCGCGGGCCCCCTTGACGGTGATGAACTCGGGCTCGCTCATGTGCCGCGTCTACTTAACCGAGCGGACCCACATTGGCCAGCCGCGCCCGAGCGTGATACGACCCCGGAACTCATGGCGATTCCGGGAGAGCAGGCCGCCGCCGTCCGGCCGTTCGGCGGCTCGGTCGGCGCCCCCGTCCACGCGCGCTCGCGCGCCCGCGCCCTCCTGTTCGGCTCCGGGGTCCTCTTCGGCCTGTCGGCCGTGCTCACCCGCGTCGCCACCCTCGCCGGCATGAGCGGGGGCCAGGTGACGCTCGTCCGGTTCGCGCTCGGGCTCGCGTTCGTCGGCGGCGTCTTCGCCGTCCGGCCGGGCACGTTCCGGCCGCGCCGCCCCTGGCTGCTCGCGGCGCGCGGCGTGTTCGGCGGGATCGCCGCGCTCCTCTACTTCCTCTCCATCGCCCGCATCCCGGCCGGGGAGGCGACGCTCCTCAACAACACCTTCCCCATCTTCGCGGTCCTCCTCTCGCTCGTGCTCCTGAACGAGCGGCCGACCTTTCACCTCGCCGTCGCCCTCGCCGTCGCGAGCGCGGGCGTGTTCCTCGTGCTCGGCGGCGGCCGCGTCGCGCTCCGCCTCGACACGGGCGAGCTGCTCGGGATCGCGTCGGGGATCTGCGGGGGCGCGGCGGTCACCGCGATCCGGGCGCTCCGCGCGACGGACAACGCGCCGACCATCTTCTTCTCGTTCTCGGTCGGGGGCCTGCTCGTCGCCGTCCCCTTCGCGCTCGGCCCCTGGCCCTCGGGGATCGCGCCGTACCTCGCGACCGTCGGCGTCGGGGTCGTCGCCTTCCTCGCGCAGATCTTCATGACGGAGGCCTACGGGACCCTCTCGGTGCCGGAGGCGGCCGTCTGGCAGCAGCTCACGCCCATCGCGAGCTACCTCTGGGCGCTCACCCTCGGCGAGTCGCTGGGGCTCGCGACCGTCGTCGGCGTGCTCCTCGGCGTCGCGGGGATCGCGTACGGCGCGGTGCTCGGCCACGCGCCGCGCGACGCCACCGCGCCCGAGGCGCGGATGGCGGAGGGGATCCCGGCGGAGGAGCCGTGACCGCGGCGGAGGCGGCGGCGCGGCGCCGGAAGATCCGCGCCCGGCTGCTGCTCCTCGGCTCGGCCGTGTCGTTCGGCCTCATGGCGGTCCTCGCGCGCCGGCTCTCGCGCGGGCCGGGCGGCTTCTCGGCGGGCCAGCTCACGATGATCCGCTTCGTCGTCGGGGCCGCCGTGTCGCTCGTGGCGTTCCGGATCCGCCCCGGGCTCTACGCGCCGCACAACCGGCGGCTCCTGTGGACCCGCGGGGTCTCCGGCGGGATCGTGGTCGTGCTGTACTTCCTCGCCCTCCAGCGGATCCCCGCCGGCGAGGCGGGGATGCTCTACAACCTCTTCCCCGTCGTCGCGACGGCGATGAGCATCCGGGCGTTCGGCGAGCGCCCGACGATCCACCTCGGGGTCGCGCTCGTCCTCGCGACGGCGGGGGTGGTGCTCGTCCTCGGGAACGGGACGCTCCGGATCGGCTTCGGCGCGGGGGAGGCGCTCGCGGTCGCGGCGGCGGTGTTCGCGGCCTTCTCGTCCGTGACCATCCGCGCGATGCGGGCCACCGACAACTCGGCGACCATCTTCTTCTACTTCTGCCTGGGCGGCTTCCCGGTGGCGCTCCCCTTCGCGCTCGGGCCGTGGCCCGGCGCGGGCGGCCCGTGGGCGCTCGCGGCGGTGATGGCGCTCGCCGCGTTCGCCGCGCAGGTGATGCTCGCGGAGGCCTACGGCCCGCTCTCGATCTCCGAGGCCGCGATCTGGCTCCAGCTCACCCCGCTCGCGCAGTACCTGCTCGGCGCGGCCGTCCTCGGCGAGGGGGTCTCGGCGGCCGGCGCGGTCGGCATCGTGATCGGGATCGCCGGGGTGGCCTACGGGACCGTCCGCGGTCACAGGCCCGCGGCGGTCGCTCCGGCGGACGTGCCGGTCGGCCCCTGACCGGCGAAGCTCGGCGTGCGCGCGAGCGCCGCCTCGCAGGGGATCGTGAAGCGCATCGTCGTGCCCTCGCCCGCCCGGCTCTCGACCTGGATCCGGCCCCCGTGCGCCTCGACGAGCGCGCGCGCGATCGAGAGCCCGAGCCCGGCGCCCGCGTAACGCGCGCCCGCTCCGCGCCGGAACCGCTCGAAGATGCCCGGCTGCTCCTCCTCCGGGATGCCCGGGCCGGTGTCGGAGACCGAGAACACCACCTCGCCGTCGCCGGCCTCGGCGGCGAGCCGGACCTCGCCGCGCTCGGTCGCCTTCACCGCGTTCGAGGCGAGGTTTCCGAGCACCTGGAGGACGCGGCCGCGGTCGCAGGCGACGAGCGGCAGCCCCGGGCCGACCTCGACCTTCACGTCGAGCCCCCTCGCGCGCGCGGGGCCGCGCACGTCGTCCGCGGCCTCCCGGACGAGGTCCGCCGGGGCGCAGGCGGCCCGGCGCAGGTCGAGGTGGCCGGCCCGGAAGCTCGCGAGGTCGAGGAGGTCCGCGATGAGCCGACCCATCCGCTCGCCGGCGCGCTGGATCCGGGCGCCGGTCGCGCGGACGCGGTCGAGGGCGTCCGGCCCGTCCGGCAGATCCGCGAGCACGCGGGCGCCGAGCGTCACCGTCCCGAGCGGCGTCCGGAGATCGTGCGAGACGATGGACAGCACCTCGTCGCGGGCCTCCACCGCCCGACGGACCTCGGCGAACAGCCGCGCGTTCGCGAGCGCCTGCGCCGCGATCCGCCCGAGCTCCTCCGTGGCGCGGAGGTCCTCGGCGTCGAGGGGCGGGCGCGTCTTCCCGGTCGCCAGCGTGAGCACGCCGAAGACGCGGCCGCCGGCCACGAGCGGGACCGCCGCCGCGGAGAGGAGGCCCGCGTCCGCGAGCGCGCAGGCGAGCTCGTCCGAGTCGCCCTCCGCCGCGAGGACGTGCGCCGTCGCGCGCGTGGCCACCGCCCGCCACGCGAGGAGCACGCGGACGGTCGTCGCGCCGCTGCAGGTCTCGCCCGCGGGGCCGCGGATCGCCGCGACCTCGGCCAGCGTCCCGTCCGGGAGGACCTCGTCCACGCAGCAGCAATCGCCGATCTGGGGCACGGCGAACGTCGCGAGGCGCCGGCCCACCTCGTCGAAGTCGAGCGTCTCGGCCGACGCGGCGCCCGCCTCGTGCAGGAGCCGCTCCCGCCGGACCGCCCGGCGCATCTCGGTCGCGTCCTCGAACGCGGCCACCGCGCCGCCGACGTCGCCGGCGAAGTCCACGACGGGCGTGGCGCTCACGAGCAGCGACCGACGGTGGTCCCCGAGGACGACGTCGATCATCTCGCCGACGACCCGCTCGCCGCGAGCGAGCGCGCGTGCGAGCGGCCAGTCCGCCGTCTCCAGCGGCGCGCCGGAGGCCGCCGACCACGCGGGCACGCGCCCGAGGGCGTCCGGCGTCACCCCTCGCGACGGGCCGCCGAGGATGGCGTGGGCGGCCTCGTTCGAATCGACGATCGCACCGGTGGCGTCCGCGATCACGACCCCCACCGGGAGGGTCCGGAGGACCGTCTCGAGGCGCCGGCGTTCGTCCTCGATCTGCCGGCGGGCGACGACCTGGTCCGTCACCTCCGTCGCGAGCACGAGCAGGTCGCGGCTGCCGGACCGCTCGGCGGAGGGGATCGACCGGAGCGACCAGCGCCACCAGGTGACCCCGCGCGCGAGCCCGTCGTAGCGGTCCTCCGAGTCCACCGACGAGAGCTCGCCGATCGCGACGCGGCGGAGCCGCTCGAGGATCGCGCTCGAGCGGGGGAGCCGGGCGAACTCCTCCACGCGTGCGCCCACGACGCCGCGCGTGCGCCACGGCTCCTCCAGGTAGCCGACGAACGCGCGGTTCGCCCAGCGGACGCGGAGCGTGGCGCCGTCGAGGACGATGATCCCGGCGGGCACGGCGTCGAGCACCGTCGCGAACGCCTCGCGCGACGCGCGGAGGCGCTCCGCCATGCGGCCGTAACGCTCGGCCAGCCGCTCGAGCTCCGGGACGCGCAGCCGGGGTGGGGGGACGCGCTCGCCCCGGCCCATCGCGCCGGAGTGGGCCTCGAGCAGGGCGAGGTCCCCGGACACGCGGCCTCCCAGCACGGCGGCTGCGCCGAGCCACCCCGCCGCCCAGAGGAGCGCCACGACCCCCGCGCCGACGAGCTCGCGCCGCACGGGCGCGCGCACCTCGCCGGCGTCGCGGCTGGCGCGCGCGGCCCACCCGGTCCCGGGGATGGGCACCGCGGCGCCGAGCTGCTCCGATCCGTCCTCGTCGATGAACGTCCCCGCCGCCTCGTGGCCGTCGAGCGCTCGGCGGACGAACGGCTGCCGGGAGGCCACCTCGAGCTCCTCGACGGGCAGCTCGAGCGCGGGGGTCCGGACCGCGACCCGGCCCGCGGGATCGACGAGCGCGTAGCCGCCCTTGCCCCACCGGCGCGGAAGCGCGCGCGCCGACAGCCGCGCGGGGTTCACGCGCGCGAGCAGGACCCCCGCGAGCCGCCGGCCGGGATCGCGCACCGCGACGGCGACCACGAACCCCCGGGACCCCTCGAGCAGGTCGCTCACCGCGACGTCGGCGCCGGCGAGGATTCGCCGGAAGCACGCCCGGTCGGTCACGTGGGCGCCGGCCATGACCGGATCGGTCGATCGCACGACGGCGCCGTCCACGGACGCCCAGGACCAGCCGAACACGTCCGAGGTGCGCGCGACCATCGCGAGCAGGGGGGCCGCCTTCTCGGCGGAACGGTCGCTGGCGAGCGTCGCGCCGAGGAGGTGAGCGGTCCGCTGCACGTCCGCAACGAACCCCGAGAACGCCGCGGCGGCCGCGCGGGCGAGCTCGAGGTTCGCCTCGATCTCCGTCGCGTCGCGCACCCGCTCGGACGAGCGCACGACCCGCACCGCCATCGCCAGCAAGGGCACGAGGGCGAGGAGCGCCATGGCGAGCAGCCGACCGCGCGTGGTCCTCGGGAAGAACGGCATGTGTGGAAACCCCCTGGTGCGACTTGCTCAACGCAGCGTCG
>DASVZX010000190.1:0-7996 GCA_036391435.1 Anaeromyxobacter sp.
CTCGCCGGCCTCGGCGACCTCGGCGGCCTCCGCCTCGAACGCGGGCTCCGGCGGCGGCGCCGCGATCGCCGCGGGCGGCGCGACGACGGTCGGCGGCTCGACGTGCGCGCGCTTGCGCACGACGAAACCGGGGCCCGCGGCGCGCGCCGGGGCCGGCTTCGGCTTGCGCTCGGCGATGATGCGCTCGAGCGCGGCCTGGGCCTGGTCGTCCTCGAGCGAGGACGAGTGGCTCTTCACGTCGTAGCCGAGCGCGTGGAGCTTGTCGACGAGCTCCTGGTTGGAGAGCTCGATCCCCTGCTCCTTGAGCGCCTTGCCGATCTCGTGCACCCGCTTCTTCGACATTGCGGTGACTCCTAATCCTTACGGGCGTTTCCCGTCAACCCGCCGTTCAGCGCCGAGGCGTCGATGGACGCGCCCTTCCTGCGAAACGCCCTCGCGAGCGCGCGCCGCCGGATCGCCTGCTCGAGACACGAGGGCCCGGCGTGGAGCCAGGCCCCGCGTCCGCCGCCCTTCCCGTCGCGATCGATCACCACGCGCTCTCCCTCGATCCTCAGCCGCACGAGATCCCGCCTGCTCGCCTTCCCGCCGCACCCGACGCAGGTCCGGACGGGCTCCATCGCTACCCGTTGCCCCCGCCCGCGGCGCCGCGGGACTTCTCGGCGTCGAGCTCCGCCCGGAGCTTCGCCTCCTCCTCCAGGTAGACGCCGACGGCGTGCTTGATCTGGCGGGCCTTCTTGATGCCGAGGCCGCTCGAGTCGGCGAGCTTCATGACGTCGGACTCGGCGTGGATCGCCTCCACGGTCGGGTAGCCGGCGAGCTTCAGCGAGTCGATGGTCTTCTCGCCGACGCCGCGCACCCGGGCCATGCGCTCCTCCTGCGTGAGCGTGTCGGGGTGCCGCCGCGCCTCGGCGATGCGGGCCGCCTCGCGCTCCTGCTCGAGCTGCATCTCCTTCTCGGCGTCCGTGATCGACTGCTCGCGGGCGCGCTTCTGCAGGTCCGGGATCATGTCCATCGTGAAGCCCGGGAACTGCGTCAGCATCTCGGGCGAGGCGTTCGCGAGGTCCTGCGCCTTGCGGAACCCGTGCGAGTACAGCATCTCCTGCGTCTGCTCGGGGACGCCGAGCGCGCCGAAGCTCTCCGTCGCGAACTCGCGCATCTCCTTCACGCGCGACTCGGAGTTGATGTCGAGCTTCCAGCCGGTGAGCTGGGAGGCGAGCCGGACGTTCTGGCCGCGGCGGCCGATCGCGAGCGAGAGCTGGTCGTCCGGGACGATGATCTCCATCGCCCGGTTCTGGTCGTCGAGGAGGACGCGCGACACCTCGGCGGGC
This sequence comes from Anaeromyxobacter sp., assembly GCA_036391435.1. GTDB lineage: Bacteria > Myxococcota > Myxococcia > Myxococcales > Anaeromyxobacteraceae > Anaeromyxobacter. The sequence goes on from DASVZX010000190.1 coordinate 1,329, forward strand.
GCGAGCGCGTTGCACACGAAGCGGGCGGGGTCCTCGTCCCAGGGGACGATGTCGATCTTCTCGCCGCGCAGCTCCTGCACGACCGCCTGGACGCGGGAGCCCTTCATGCCGACGCAGGCGCCGACCGGATCCACGTCGGAGTCGCGCGAGCTGACCGCGATCTTGGCGCGGCCGCCCGGCTCGCGGGCCGCCGCCTCGATGACGACGACGCCCTCGGCGATCTCCGGCACCTCCATCTCGAAGAGCTTCTTCAGGAGGTCGACCGACGCGCGCGAGAGGATGATCTGCGGCCCCTTGGACTCGCGGAGCACGTCCATCACGAACGCCTGGATCCGGTCGCCGGCGCGGTAGCTCTCGCGCGGCACCTGCTCGCGCACCGGGAGCACCGCCTCGGCGCGGCCGAGGTCCACGATGACGTTGCCGCGCTCGAAGCGGCGGACGATGCCGGTGATGACCTCGCCCTTGCGGTCCTTGTACTCGTTGAAGACGTTCTCGCGCTCGGCGTTGCGGGTGCCCTGGATCATCACCTGCTTCGCGGTCTGCGCGGCGATGCGGCCGAAGGAGCGGCGGAAGGTCTTGAGCTTGAGGAGGTCGCCCCACTGCTCGTCCTGCGCCTTCGCCTCGGCCTCGTCCTCGGTCCGGTAGTAGATCGGGAAGTCGAGCTCGTCGCCGGGGTCGACCTCGATCCCCTTCTCGTGCGCGATCGAGACCGGGACCATGTTCACCGGATCGGGGAGCGGGGCCTCCGCCGTGGGGTCGGCGACGATGGTGAGCACCTGGAACAGGTCGATCTGGCCCTTCTCGTCGTCGTAGCGCGCCTTGATGTTCCGCTCGAGGCCGAAGTGGCGCTTGCCGGCGTTCGCGATCGACTCCTCGAGGATCTCGACGAGCTTCTGCCGGTCGATGCCCTTGTCCTTGGCGACCTGGTCGAGGATGAGGTTCAGGTTCACGTTCTGCTGCATGGTCAGTCCTTCCTCCGGAGGTCCGCCTCGACGTCGTACTCGAGGTGGGCCTTCGCGATCTGATCGTGCGGGACGCGGTGGAGGACGCCGTCGACGTCGACGAGGACGGCGCCGTCCCGGTAGCCCTCGAGCTTGCCGGTCCAGCTCTTGCGGGGGGCGGACCCCTCCGCCGTGCCGGCGACCGGGCCGTACGCCTTCACCTGGACGCGCTGCCCGGCGTAGCGGGCGAAGTGCTCGGGCTTCCGCAGCGGGCGGTCGAGGCCCGGGGAGGAGACCTCGAGGTCGTAGGCGGGCTCGATGAAGTCCTCGACGTCGAGGACCGGCTCGACGGTCTTCGACACGAGCTGGCAGTCGTCGACGTTGACGCCGCCCTCGCGGTCGATGAAGACGCGGAGCGTCCAGCGGCCACCGCCGCGGACCCACTCCACGTCGACGAGCTCGTAGCCGTCCCGGGCGAGGATCGGCTCGAGCACGCGACGGGCGTGCTCCACCACCGACTCCTGTCCGATGCCCGTCATCGAGATTCGACCCTCAAAAAACGAAAAAGTGGGCGCGACCGCGGCCCACTTTCGTAACCCGGCGATCCCGGGCGCGAAAATGTCTGGTGTAGGTAACAGAAGGCAGACGGGGCGTCAAGGAACGACCCGGGGCGGGGGCTCCGCGTGGGTGCGCGGTCCGGAGCCGACCCCGACCTCGATCCGAACCCCGAACCCCGATCCCGACCGCGACTAGCCGGGCGCCCGCAGCGCCAGCAGCCACTCCCGGTTACCGGCCGGCCCCTCGATCGGCGATTCGGCCGTGCCCAGGACCTCGAACCCGAGCGCCTGCGCCGCCCCGGCGACGGCGGCGAGCGCGGCGCGCCGCTTCGCGTCGTCGCGCACGACCCCGCCCTTCCCGACCTCGCCCTTTCCCACCTCGAACTGGGGCTTCACGAGGAGGACCGCCTCGCCGCCCGGCTTCAGGATCGCCTTCACGGCGGGGAGCACGAGCCGGAGCGAGATGAAGGAGAGGTCCCCGGTCACGAGGTCCACCCGCTCGCCCAGCGACTCCGACCCGAGGAGCCGCGCGTTCTCGCGCTCGCGCACGACCACCCGGGGGTCGCCGCGCAGCCTCGGGTGGAGCTGGCCGTAGCCGACGTCCACCGCGTACACCTTCGCCGCGCCGCGCTGCAGCAGGAGGTCGGTGAACCCGCCGGTGGACGCGCCCAGGTCGGCGCAGGTCTTCCCCCGCGGCTCCACCGGGAACGCCTCGAGCGCCCGCTCGAGCTTCAGGGCGCCCCGGGACACGTACCGCTGCGGGGCGGCGTCCTCCTTGATGCGGACGGGCGCCGCCGGGTCCACGAGCGCGCCCGCCTTGTCCACCCGCGCCTCGCCCACGACGACGGCGCCCGCCATGACGAGCGCCTGGGCCTTCGTGCGCGACTCGGCGAGCCCGCGCTCGACGAGGAGGTGGTCGATCCGGACCTTCTTCGTGGCCACGCGGCCTACGCGACCCCGCGCGCGCGCCGGTCGCCCACGATCTCCCGGCACGCCCGCGCGATCCCGTCCCTGTCGATCCCGAGCTCGGCGCGCTGCTTCGCGGGGTCGCCGTGCGTGACGAACGCGTCCGGGAGCCCGAGCCGGCGCACGCGGATGCCCTCGGCGACGAGGCCGCGCCGCTCGAGCGCCTCGAGCACCGCCGACCCGAAGCCGCCGGGGAGGCAGCCCTCCTCGACCGTGACGACGCGCCGGGCGCGGGCGGCCTCGGCCGCGACGAGCTCCTCGTCGAGCGGCTTGACGAAGCGGGCGTCCACGACCGTGACGGCCAGCCCCTCCGCCGCGAGCGCCTCCGCCGCGGCGACGGCGGCGCGGACCGTGGATCCGATCGCGACGACGCAGACGTCGGGCTTCCCCGCGACGGGCCGGGCGAGCCGGCCCTTGCCGACCTCGAGCACCCTCGGCTCGGGGGCGAGCGCGACGCCCTCGCCGCCGCCGCGCGGGAACCGGAACGCGGCCGCGCCGTCGAGGGTGAGCGCGGTGCGGAGCATGTCGCGCAGCTCGTTCTCGTCCGACGGCGCCATCACGACGAGGTTCGGCACGCAGCGGAGGTACGCGAGGTCGAAGGCGCCCTGGTGCGTCTTCCCGTCGGCGCCGACGATGCCGCCGCGGTCGAGGGCGAACGTCACGGGGAGCCGCTGCAGCGCGACGTCGTGGATGATCTGGTCGTACGCGCGCTGGAGGAAGGTGGAGTAGATCGCGACCACCGGCCGGATCCCCTCGCAGGCGAGCCCGGCGGCGAAGGTCACCGCGTGCTGCTCGGCGATGCCGACGTCCCAGGTGCGCTCCGGGAACCGCTCCTTCGCCTTGATGAGCCCGGTCCCCTCGAGCATCGCCGCGGTGATCGCGACCACCTTCGGGTCGCGCTCCATCTCGGCGCAGAGCGCCTCGGCGAAGAGATCCGTGTACGCCTTCGCGCCGGGCTTCTTCACGGGCTTGCCGGTCGCCACGTCGAAGAAGGAGAGGCCGTGGCCGCGCGTCGCCGCGTCCCCCTCGGCCGGCGCGTACCCCTTGCCCTTCCGCGTCACCGCGTGGAGCACCACGGGGCCGTCGAACGTCCGGAGCTTCTGGAAGACCTCCACGAGGCTCGCCACGTCGTGCCCGTCCACCGGGCCGACGTAGTGGAACCCGAGCCCCTCGAAGAGGATGCCCGGCGTGAGGAGCGCCTTCGTCGCGTTGATGCCGTGCCGGATGACCTCGATCGCCTTCTCGCCCTTGGGGAGCTTCGCGAGGAAGTCCTTCACCTGGTGGCGCCAGCGGTTGTAGGTCCGCGAGGCGAACTTCTTCGACAGCCACTCCGACATCGCGCCCACGTTGGGCGAGATCGACATCTCGTTGTCGTTCAGGACGACGAGCAGGTCGCGGCCGAGGTAGCCCGCCTGGTTCAGCCCCTCGAAGGCGATGCCGCCGGTCATCGCGCCGTCGCCGATGATCGCGACGACCTTGCCCCCCTCGCCCTTCAGCCGCTTCGCCTCGAGCATCCCGAGCGCGGCGCTGATCGCCGTGGAGGCGTGCCCGACGCCGAAGGCGTCGTGCGGCGACTCCTGGCGCTCGGGGAAGCCGGCGAGGCCGCCCGGGAGCCGGATGGTCCCGAACCGCTCGCGACGGCCGGTGAGGAGCTTGTGCGCGTAGGCCTGGTGGCCGACGTCGAAGACCAGCTTGTCGCCCGGCGTCTCGAACACGTAGTGGAGCGCCACGTTCAGCTCGACGGCGCCGAGCGAGGATCCGAGGTGGCCCCCGTTCCTCGCGCAGGTCTGGATGATCTCGTCCCGGATCTCCTCGCAGAGCCGCGGCAGGTCCGTGACGGGGAGGCGCTTCAGGTCCGCCGGCGAGTCGATGCCATCGAGCAGTCGGTTCATGGTCCGAGACCTCACTTCTTCCGCGACAGCACGTACCGCGCGAGCGCGCGCAGCCCGTCCGCCCGCGCGCCGAGCGGCGCGAGCGGCGCGAGCGCCTCGGCGAGGAGCGCCTCCGCGCGGCGCCGCGCCTCGTCGATCCCCACGAGGGCGGGCAGCGTGGACTTTCCCGCGGCGGCGTCCTTGCCCGCGCGCTTGCCGAGGGTGCGCGTGTCGGCGGTGAGATCGAGGAGGTCGTCGGCGATCTGGAACGCGAGGCCGAGCTTCAGGCCCCACGGGTAGGCGGCCTCCGCCGACGCGCCCGCGGCGAGCGCCCCGCCCGCCACCGACGCGGCGAGGAGCGCGCCCGTCTTCGTGGACATGAGCGCCATCACCTCGGCCTCGCCGAGGCGGGCGCCCTCCCCCGCGAGGTCGCGCGCCTGCCCCTCCACCATGAGCGTCGCGTTCGCGGCGAGGAGCCGCGCGAGCGGCGCGGCGCGCGGGTCGTCCGTCGAGAGCAGGTGCTCGAACGCGAGGGTCTGGAGCGCGTCGCCGACGAGGATCGCGGTCGCCTCGTCGAAGGCCCTGTGGACGGTGGGGCGGCCCCGGCGCAGGTCGTCGTCGTCCATCGCCGGGAGGTCGTCGTGGACGAGCGAGTAGGTGTGGATGGCCTCGAGCGCGACCGCGAACCGCATCGCGAGGGAGGCGTCGGAGGCGTCGCCGCCGTGCGCCTCGCAGGAGGCGAGCACGAGCGCGGGCCGCAGCCGCTTCCCGCCGCCGAGGAGCGCGTACCGGATCGCCTCGACGAGCCGTGCCGGGCCGCGCGCCGCGCGCGCGTCGGCGAGGGCGGCGAGGCGCGGCTCGACGCGCGCGGCGACGCCGCGGAGGACCTCCTCCACCGGGAGCTCGGGAGCCAAGCGGCCACTTCTTAGCACACGGCCCGAGGGCAGGCACGGGGCTCCGGCCACGCGATCTCCGGTCGAACCCGCGAACGTGAACGCGCCCGGGCCCGGGCCCGGCTTATCCTCGGGCACGGGCGCGGGGGCGTTCACGGGCTCAAGTGGGGACTACGCCGGCGCCGGCACCGCGTTCGCCCGCTCGTCCAGGATCTGCCGGATCCGCGCGACGAGGCGGTCCATGTCGAGCGGCTTCGGGAAGTAGTCGACGGCGCCGGCCGCGATCCCGGCGCGCTCGTCCTCGACGCTCTTGCGCGCGGAGATGAAGATGACCGGGATGTCGCCGAAGGTCGGGTTCTTCTTGATCGCGCGGCACAGCTCGAAGCCGTCGATCCAGCTCATCATCACGTCGAGCAGGATCACGTCCGGCCGGTCCACGTGCATCGCGGAGATGAGCCGGAGCCCGTTCGCCGCCTGGCCGACGTCGAACCCCTCCAGCTCCAGCGCGAGCGTCAGCATCTCGCGCGTGTCGCGATCGTCGTCGACGATGATGACCCTCGGCTTCTTCGCGCGATCGTCGGGGAGCATCGAGTCCTCGCTCACGTCCCCTTCCCGGCGCCCGGCTCGAGCGGCACCGTCTCGTCCTCACCGCCGGCGCCGCGGACCAGCAGCTCCACGCGCCGCTCCGCCTCGTCGAGCTTCTTCGAGGCGTCCTTCGCGAGCCGCACGCCCTCGGCGAACCGCTCGATGGACTGCTCCAGCGTGAGCTGCCCCGACTCGAGCTCGCCGACGACGCGCTCCAGCCGCGCGACGATCGCGTCGTAGGTCTCCCCGCCCGCGTCCGGTCGTCCCTGCCGCTCGCTCGCCTGGCTCACGCGACCTCCGAGCTTTTCTACTTAACGACGCCGGAAGGGGGGGTCAACGGGGGCCCCTCCGGCCCGCCGTCCCCGCCGGGCCGGCCCCGCCCCGGCAGCGGGTCCTCCCCCGCGTCCAGGGCGGTCACGCGAGCATCGACCCACCCCTCGGCGAGCGCGATGCGCACCGCGTCACCGACCGAGAGTCGAGCGCTGCGCGCCACGACGTGCCCCCGCTCGAGGACGAGGGCGAAGCCGCGGCCGAGCAGCTTCGCGACGTTCGCCGGCTCGAGCCGCGCGCGGAGCCGCTCGAGCCGCATCGTCTCCGCCCGGAAGGTGCGCGCCTGCCAGGCGCCGAGCCGCCGGGTCGCCGCCTCCATCCTCGCGAGCGTCTCGCGCACGCGCTGCCGGGGATCCTGGCGCGAGAGGCGGGCGCGCAGCCGCTCGATCGCGTCCCGCCGGCGCCGCCCGGGCGCGCGCAGCGCGGCCGCGCCGCGGTGGAGGAGGTCGTCCAGCCGGTGGCGCTCGCGCGAGACGAGGTGGGCGGGGTCGGCGAGCTCCGCCCGCAGCGCGCGGACCTCGCGGC
>DASVZX010000191.1:0-15033 GCA_036391435.1 Anaeromyxobacter sp.
TCCGCCCGCAGGTCCCGCGCGTCCCGGGCCGGGCCGGGCGGGAGCCGCGCTTGCGTGAACGACTCGAACCGGTCCTCCGCGAGCCGCCCGACCGCGTCGGCGCGGCACTGCCGGCAGTGGCGCATGAGGCGCACGCGGGGATCGGCGCCCGCGGCGGAGCCGCGACGAGCGTCCGGGCCGACCCGAGGGGTCGCCTCGCACGCCCGCTGGACCGCCTCCAGCTCCGCGGCGGTCGGGCCGCGCTGGCCGGCCAGGCCGTAGTGCGTCCCGTGCTCCGGCGCGGAGAGGAGCGGCACGAGGTTCACGACGAACGCGCCCGCGCGCCGCACGATCCGCGCGACCTCGGGCAGGTGCGCGTCGTTCACGCCGGGGATCACCACCGAGTTCACCTTCACGAGGACGCCCCGCGCCGCGAGCGCGGCGATCCCCTCGAGCTGGCGCTCCGAGAGGATCCGGGCGCCTTCCCGGCCCGCCACCCGGCGCCCGCCGCGCACGATCCACGGGTAGATCCCCTCGCCCACCTCCGGGTCGGTCATGTTGACCGTGACGGTCACGTGCCGGACGCCGGCGGCGACGAGCCGCGCGACGTGCTCGGGGAGCGCGAGGCCGTTCGTGGAGAGGCAGAGGACGAGGTCCGGCGCGGCGGCGCGGATCCCCTCGAGCGTCGCGAAGGTGGCCTCGGCGTTCGCGAGCGCGTCGCCCGGCCCGGCGATCCCCACGACGGACAGCTCCGGGATCTCGGCCGCCACCGCGAGCACCTTCCGGACCGCCTGGCCGGGCGAGAGCCGCTCCGAGACGACGCCGGGGCGGCTCTCGCTCGCGCAGTCGTACTTGCGGTTGCAGTAGTGGCACTGGACGTTGCAGGCGGGCGCCACGGCCACGTGCATCCGCGCGAAGTGGTGGTGCGCCTCCTCGGAGTAGCAGGGGTGGTTCCGCGCCAGCGCCGCCGCGTCGGGCGAGGCCGGCTGCGCGCGCGCGTCTCCGCACCCGCCGGCGGACGTGCAGCTCGCCGCGCTCGGCTCCAAGGGCTCGCGGGCGTCGAGGGGGGGCATGGGGATCCTCCGGCGCTACGCCGCGATCGGCTCGAACGCGAACGCGTCCTTCTTGCAGGTCCGGCCGCACGCCTCGCAGCCGATGCAGTCCGCCGCGTTCGCGACCTGCGCGAACATCTTCGCGGACTCCTCCTCGTCCACCTCGGCGGGCGCGAGCACCGCGTGCGCGCAGATCTTGATGCAGCGTCCGCACCCGATGCAGAGCTCCGGGTCGATCGACTTCACGAACCGCGGGGTCCACTCCCTCCCGCCGCGGGTCCGCCCCGTCACGTAGGCCATCGCCGTCTCCTCTCCGCGAGCTACCCGTCCGCCGGTCCCGCCGCCGCGCCGCCGCTCATCGCCTTGCGCAGCCACGGGGGCGGCGTCCCGCGCAGCACCTCCTGCAGGCGCGCGACGAGGACCGCGATCGGGACCCCGGCCTGCGTCTTCATGGGGTGGATCCGGCGCGCGACGAGCTTCGCGGCCGCCGGGCCGCCGATCGCGACCGTGTAGACGATGGCGCAGCCGGCGATCGCGCTCGCCCGGGCGGCGATCCGGTCCTCCTCGTCGCCCCCGCCCGCCCCCGCGCTGACGGTGCCCGCCTCCCGGGCAGCGTCGGGCCCGACCTCCCAGATGCGGAAGTCGCGGGCCGTGCCGAAGTGCTGGTCCACGTTGCGTCCGTCGCTCGTCGTGAATGCGATCCGCATGGCGCTCCGTCTCCTGTTGCGAGCGGCGGGCCACCCCGCCGGTCAGTTGTGGGCCAGCTTCTGGGCGTCGGAGGCGCTCGCCTGGAACAGGTTCGCCACCTCGAAGACGAGGTTCAGCGTGCCGCGGTAGCCCGCCCACACCCGCTGGTGGGCGCCGAGCCGGTCGAACACGGGGAGCCCGGCGCGGAGGTGAGCCTTCACCCCCGCCTTCGCGGCGGCCTGCCGTCCGTTCGAGTTCGCGACGAGGAGGTCCGCGCCCTCCGCGGCCACCTCGAGGTCCTCGAGGTCGCCGACGAGCACGCGCTCGGCCGGGATTCGATCGAGCCCCCGCGCGCGCGTGGCGGCGATCGCCGCCTGGATCTCGCAGCCCATCCCCGCGAGGAAGCCGGCGAGCGTCTTCAGGGCGTCGGCCTCGAGCGCGATCGCGACCTTCTTGCCGCCGAGCTGGTAGTGGCTGTCCACCATCGCGTCGAGGAGCCGGCTCCGCCACCGCCGCGCGCGCTCCGGCACGGGCCGCCCCGACACCGCCGCGAGCGTCGCGACGAGCGCGTCCACCTCGGAGAGGCCGGTCGCGGACGTGAAGCCGTACGCGGGTACCCCGAACCGCTCCTCGAGCCGCAGCGCCGCCCGCGCGAGCGAGTCGCCGACGTAGAAGGTCGCGACGCTCCGGCCCGCCCGGCGCACGTCCTCCACCGGGACGCCGCCGGTCGAGAGGGGCGACACCTCGTCGTCGACGTGTCCGTCGAGCGCGTTCGAGACGTCCGGGATCGCGAGGACGGCGAGCCCGAACGACGCGACGAGGTCCTTCAGCTCCTCCACGTCCGCCGGCCCGAGGTGCGCGCCCGGGAGCAGGTTCACCTGGCCCGGGATCCGCGGGCCGCCCTCGGGGATCGTCCCGACGACGGCCTCGACCGCGGCCGCGTACCCCTCCTCGAGCGAGCCGCAGTAGTCGGGCGTCGACGCCCACACCACCGGGACGCCGTCGTGCTCGGGGTGCTCGCCGCGGAACCGGGCGACGGCGCTCCGGACGTCGTCCCCCATCGTCTCGGTGAGGCCGGAGGTCATGACCCCGACGACGCCGGGCCGGAACTTCTCGATCGCGCGGCCGAGCCCGGACCTGAGGTTGTCCCAGCCGCCGAAGATCGCCGCGTCCTCGCTCATCGCCGTCGAGTTGAGCGCGATCGACTCCTTGAAGTGGCGCGAGAGCTGGAGCCGGATGAAGGTCGAGCAGCCCTGCGCGCCGTGGAGGAGCCCCAGCATCCGGTCGATGCCCAGGTACGCGAGCGTCGCGCCCAGCGCGGGCGAGTTCTTCTGGGGGTTCACGGTGGCCGCCTTGGCGGGCGCCTCCACCCGCGACGCGGCGAGGCCTCCGGCGACGAGGGCCCGGGCGTGGGCCGCGGCCGAGCGCGCCGCGTCCCGGGCGTCCGCCCCGAGCTCCCAGGGCGCGCGCGCCGCGAGCGCCGGCCAGATGGGGTTGCTCACGGTGAGGTCGAGCTGGCGCGCGAAGGTGACCATGCCCTCGTAGCCGGCGTACGGGTGGGCGCGGCCGTGGTTGATGTCGAGGAACGGCGTGCGCGTCTTGAGGGCGAGGAACTTGGTCTTCCCGCCCGCGACGACGAGGTCCGGGGCCTTCTCGCGCATGACCTCGAGGAGCCCCGCGCTGGAGGTGTCCTCGATGATCCGGGCGTCGCGGTGCATGAGGGCCTTCATGCGGTGGAAGTCCTCGAGCGTGGAGTTCTGCGTCCCGGCCGCGAGGATCTCGACGCCGAGCTCGCGGAGCGCGCTCACCATCGACCAGGTCTTCACGCCGCCCGTGAAGAGCACCGCCCGCTTCCCGGTGAGCCGCGCCCGGTAGGGCGCGATCCGGCGCCGGCATCGCGCCTCCTCCTCCGCGACGAGCGCCTCGACCCGCTCCCGCATCACCGTCGATCCGCCGCCCTTCGCGAGGTCGAGCGCGCGCGCCATGTCGCGGAGCGCCTTCGCCGTGTCGGTCATCCCGTAGAACGACTCCTCGAGCCACGGGATGCCCCAGCGCCTGCGCATCTTGCGCGCGAGGTTCGTGAGGCTCTTCGAGCAGATGATGACGTTGAGCTTCGCCCGGTGCGCCCAGCGCAGCTCCTCGAACCGCGCGTCGCCCGAGACGCGGGTGAGGAGTCGGATCCCGAGCCGCTCGAACAGCGGCTGGATCCCCCACAGGTCGCCGGCGATGTTGTACTCGCCGACGAGGTTCACGTCGTAGGCGGTCGTGAAGGGCGGCTCGGCCGTGCCGATGACCCGATCGAGCAGCACCTCCCCGGCGAGCCGGTTCCCGATGTTCTTGTCGCCGATGAAGCCGGGCGCGTTCACGGGCACCACCGGGATCGTGACCTCCGCCCCCGCGGCCTTGCACACGGCCTCCAGGTCGTCGCCGGTCATCGCGGCGACGCAGGTGGTGTAGACGAACATCGCCTTCGCCTCGGGGTAGCGCGCCGCCAGGTCGACGATCGCGCGGTGGAGCTTCTTCTCCCCCCCGAACACGACGTCGTTCTGGGAGAGCTCCGTCGTGAAGCCCCGCCGGTAGAGCTGCGAGCCGGACGAGCGGGCGCCCCGGTTGTCCCAGGAGTTCCCCGCGCACGCGATGGGACCGTGGACGAGGTGGATCGCGTCCGTCACAGGCATGAGCACGACGCGGGCGCCGTCGAAGGCGCAGGAGCGCTCCGTGCCCTCGCCGGGCTCCGACCGCTTGCAGAACCTCGGGGCCCCCTGCTCCGAGGCCTCGCACTCCGCGTCGTACCAGTCCGGGCGGGGCATCGCTCGCTCCGCCTCAGCGCATCATCTCGAAGGAGCGGTCGTCGCAGAGGTCGTCCTTGAGGTCGAGGAACCGGTTGCAGATCTCGGTCACCATGTTCACGACGCCGGGGTACCCGACGAGCGGGTAGCGGTGCCTGTTGACGCGGTCGAAGACCGGGAAGCCGAAGCGGAAGAGCGGGATCTTCGCGTCGCGCGCCGCGAACTTGCCGTGCGTGTCGCCGATGAGCGCGTCCACCGGGTCCGTCACGAGCAAGGACCGTAGGTGCCACAGGTCGCGGTTCACGTAGACCTTGCCGGCCTTGCCGTAGGGCGACCCGTCGAGGAGCGTCTGCAGCTCCCTCTCGACCTTCTTCGAGCCCTTGCTGCACAGGACGTGGTACGGGACCGCGCCCATCTCGAGGAGGAACGAGACCCACCCGAGCAGCTGATCGGGGTCGCCGTAGACCGCGAACTTCTTGCCGTGCATGTACTGCTGGGCGTCGGTCATCGCGTCCACGGCGCGGCCACGCTCCGCCTTCAGCGCCTCGGGCACGGGCTTGTCGAACAGCTCGGAGAGCTTCAGGAGGAAGGCGTCCGTCCTCGCGATGCCGATGGGCATCGGCATCGAGACGTGCTTCCCCGCGTAGGTCTCCTTCACCCAGGCGAACGTCTTCGTCGTCGCGTGGGACCCGACCGTCACCGTCGCCTTGCCGTTCACCGAGTCCGCGGCCTCCACGAGCGGGGTGCCGCCCGGGTAGAGCCGGTAGGTGCCGTCGTTCGGGGAGTCGAACGCCTCGGAGAGGTCGGCGAGGATCGTGTGCGGGATGCCGAACGCGTCGAGGATCCGGTGGTACTCGCGGTGGTTCCCCGTGTTGGCGTCGAAGCCGGGGACGAGGTTCAGCTTGCCGGTGCAGCGCCCCTCGACCCGCCTCCCCTCGGTGAGCGTCTGCAGGATCGCGAGGAGCATCGCGTCGTAGCCGGTGACGTGCGAGCCGGCGAAGCTCGGGGTGTTCGCGTACGGGATGGGCAGCTCCCTCGGCGCGATCCCCTTCGCCCGGGCGTTCTTCAGGAACGCGGTGAGGTCGTCCCCGATGATCTCCGGCATGCACGAGGTGAAGATCGCGACCATCTTCGGCTTGTAGAGCGCGATCGCGTTCTCGAGCCCCTCGTGCAGGTTGTTCTGGCCGCCGAACACCGCGCCGTCCTCGGTCATCGAGTCGGAGACGGCCGGCGCCGGCTCGCGGAAGTGCCGGTTCAGCGTCGAGCGGTAGTAGGACGCGCACCCCTGCGAGCCGTGCACGAAGGGGAGCGTCCCCTCGAAGCCGTGGGCGCAGAGCTCCGCCCCGAGCGGCTGGCAGGCGTGGGCCGGGTTCACGACCAGGGCCTGCCGCGCGAAGTTCTTCTCGCGGTACTCCATCGAGTCGATCCACCGCGCGACCCGCGCCTCCTCCTCCGCGGAGATCGGCGTCACGGGCTTCACTGTCAGTCCCAGACTGTTCGACATGGCACTTCTCCTGTGAACGAGGGGCGAGCGCGGGGGCAGGCGGATGAGCCTGACCCGGAGCGCCTTCTCATCGCGCAGCGATGCAGCTTTGGCGTCGGGGGGAGGGAGCTCCGCGCGCGCTGCAGGCGGAGCGAGTGTCCCCCGTTCAGAAGGGCGTCTTCACGAGCTTCCAGGTCGGGCTGTTCACGGCCAGGTCGATGTCCCGCGCGAAGATCGGGAAGCCCTGGTACCCGTGGTACGGCCCCGAGTAGTCCCAGCTGTGCATCTGCCGGAACGGCAGCCCCATCTTCTGGAAGACGTACTTCTCCTTGATGCCGCTCGCGACGAGGTCCGGCTTCAGGGCGTGGACGAACTGCTCGAGCTCGTGCTCGGACGCGTCGTCGTAGATCACGGTCGCGTCGGGCATCTCCGGCGAGGTCCGCTCGTAGTCGTCGGCGTGGGCGAACTCGTACCCGGAGCCGACCACGGTCATCCCCAGGTCCTCGTACGCCCCGACGGTGTGCCGGGGGCGAAGGCCGCCGACGTAGAGCATCACCTTCTTGCCCTCGAGGCGCGGCCGGTACTCCGCGACCACCCGCTGCATCTCGGCGTCGTGCGTCGCGATGGCAGCCTCGGTCTTCTCCTTCACGCGCTCGTCGAACCGGTCGGCGAGCTTCCGCAGGCTCTCCCGGATCTTGGTGGGGCCGAAGAAGTTCAGCTCGATCCACGGGATCCCGTGCTTCTCCTCCATCACGCGCGCCATGTAGTTCATCGAGCGGTAGCAGTGGATGACGTTGAGCTTCACCCGGTGCGTCGCGGCGATGCGCTCCAGCTCGCCGTCGCCGGTCCAGGTGGCCTTCACGTTCAGGCCGCACTCCTCGAGCAGCGCCTTCACGCTCCAGACGTCGCCGCCGATGTTGTAGTCGCCGATGAGCGCGATGTCGTACGGCGTCGCCGGCTCGGCGAACTCCCGCGTCTCGATGACGTAGTCGCGGATCGTGTCGTTCGAGATGTGGTGCCCGAGCGACTGCGAGACCCCGCGAAAGCCCTCGCAGTTGCACGGCACCACCGGCAGGTCGAGCTCCTTCGACATCGTCTTCGCGACCGCGTTGATGTCGTCGCCGATGAGGCCGACCGGGCACTCCGAGAGGACGGAGATGCCCTTCGCGAGGGGGAAGAGCTCCTTCGTCTCCTTGAGGAGCTGGGCGAGCTTCTTGTCCCCGCCGTAGACGATGTCCTTCTCCTGGAAGTCGGACGTCATCTGCATCGCGAAGCTGGACACCCCGTTCTTGCCGGACATGAGGTTCCGGCGCGTGCCCCACGAGTACCAGCCGCAACCGACCGGCCCGTGGGAGACGTGCACCATGTCGCGGATCGGGCCCCAGACGACGCCCTTCGCGCCGGCGTAGGCGCACCCGCGCGCGCTCATCACGCCGGGGACCGTCTTCCGGTTCGACTTCACGCAGGCGGAGCCCGCGGTCGGGTCGTTCGGGGCGAGGTGCGGCGCGCGCTTCTTCCGCCCCTTCTCCGGGTAGGCCTCGAGGGCCTCGTCGATCATCGCCTGGGTCGACGCCTTCGTGATCCCGTCGACCGACTTCACGGTCCCCGACATGACGCGCTCCTTTCCTCCGCCCCGCTATGCCGCCGCCGGAGCCTTCTCCGCCACCCCGACCACGCTCTCGTCCTCGTCGGCGATGATCCCGAACTCCATCAGCAGCTCCTCGAGCTCCTCCATCGAGAGCGGGGTCGGCACGACGAGCTTCCTGTTCTCGGCGATCTTCCGGGCGAGGGTCCGGTACTCCTCGGCCTGCCGGTGCTCCGGCGAGTACTCGATGACCGTCATCCGGCGGAGCTCCGCGCGCTGCACCTGGTTCTCGCGAGGGACGAAGTGGATCATCTGCGTCCCCAGCTTCTTCGCGAGCGCCTCGATGAGATCGGCCTCGCGGTCGGTGTTGCGCGAGTTGCAGATGAGGCCGGCGAGGCGGACCTTGCCCGTGCGGGCGTACTTGAGGATGCCCTTGGCGATGTTGTTCGCCGCGTACATCGCCATCATCTCGCCGGAGACGACGATGTAGATCTCCTCCGCCTTGTTCTCGCGGATCGGCATCGCGAACCCGCCGCACACGACGTCGCCGAGCACGTCGTAGAAGACGAAGTCGAGCTCGGGGGTGTAGGCGCCGTTCTCCTCGAGGAAGTTGATGGCGGTGATGACGCCCCGGCCGGCGCAGCCGACGCCCGGCTCCGGCCCGCCGGACTCGACGCACTTCACGTCGCCGTACCCGACCTTGAGCACGTCCGAGACCTCGAGGTCCTCGACCGTGCCGCGCTCGCGGACGAGGTCCATCACCGTCGCCTGCGCCTTCGCGTGCAGGATGAGCCGGGTGGAGTCGGCCTTCGGGTCGCAGCCGACGATCATCACCTTCTTGCCGAGCGACGCGAGGCCGGCGACCGTGTTCTGCGTGGTCGTCGACTTCCCGATGCCGCCCTTTCCGTAGATCGCGATCTGCCTCATGTGCGCTCGTCTCCTCGTTCGGTGGATTCGACCTCTTCACGCCGAGCAAGGCCCGTGCCGCCCCGGGGACGGCGGCAAGCGCCGCGCGCGGGGCGCATTTGCGCCTCGCCGGCCGGCCGCGGCGGGCGCAGCTGTCAGCTTCGCGACGCCGCCGCTGTCAGGTTCGTGACGGGCCGCGCAGATCAGGCGCCGCCGCGCCGGAGGCAGACGAGGCGGGTGCGGGTCCAGCCCATCCGCCCGTAGAACGCGATCGCCGGCGCGTTCTCGCGGTCGGCGAGAAGCTGCAGCCGCGTGGCGCCGCGCGCATGGGCCCAGGCCTCGATCGCGCGGAGGAGCGCGGCGCCCACCCCGCGGCCGCGCTCGGACGCGTCGACGACCATGTCCTCGACGAGCGCGGACGGCGCGCCCTCCGCCGTCGAGACGACGAGCTGGGCCGTGACCATCCCGACGACCGCCCGGCCGCGCTCGGCGACGAGCACCCCGCGCCGCTCCGGCTCCTCGAGCATGAGCGCGAGCCCGCGCCGCTGCCGCGCCTCGTCGGGACGGAAGTCCGCTTCGAGCTCGAAGAGCTGGCGCAGCAGGCCCACGAGCGCGTCGAGGTCGGCTTCCCCTGCGGGCCGGACGCGGAGGGCCGCGATCAGAACCGCTCCACCTGGATGTCGTACTTCTCGATCCGGTATCGCAGCTGGCGGACGGTCATCCCGAGGATCCGCGCCGCGCGGGCCTGCACGTGACCCGCGCGGGCGAGCGCCTCGAGGACGCGCTCGCGCTCGGTCGAGGTCGGCGCGGGCCCCCTCTCCCCGGCCCTCTCCCCCTGGCGCTGCCAGGGGGAGAGGGCGGCGGCGCGTGGGGTCGAGGCCGGGGTCGCGGTCGCGCCCGCGGTCAGGAAGTCGAGGTCCTCCGCGGTGATCTCCCCGCCCCGGTGCGTCGCCACGAGCCGCTCGATCGCGTTCCGCAGCTGCCGCACGTTCCCGGGCCAGCCGTGCGCGACGAGCGCCGCCACCGCGCCCGGCGTGAGCGAGAGCGTCCGCCGGTGCTCGGCGCACAGCTCGGCGAGGAACCGCGCCGCGAGGACCGGCACGTCCTCGCGCCGCTCCCGGAGCGGCGGGAGCGCGATCTCCACCACCTGCAGCCGGTGGTACAGGTCGAGCCGGAACGCGCCCGAGCGGATCGCCGCCTCGAGATCCCGGTTCGTCGCCGCCACGAGCCGGACGTCCACGGTGATCGTCCGGCGCCCGCCGACGCGCTCGAACTGCCGCTCCTGGATGGCGCGGAGGAGCTTCACCTGGGCCGCGAGCGGCAGCTCACCGACCTCGTCGAGGAAGAGGGTCCCGCCGTCGGCGAGCTCGAAGCGGCCGGGCCGCGCCTGCGCCGCGCCGGTGAAGGCGCCGCGCTCGTGGCCGAAGAGCTCGCTCTCGAGGAGCGCCTCCGGGAGCGCCGCGCACGAGACCGCGACGAACGGGCGCTCCGCGCGGGGGCCGCGCTCGTGGAGCGCCCGCGCGACGACCTCCTTCCCCGTGCCGCTCTCGCCGCGGAGGAGCACCGTCGCGCGGCTCGGCGCGACGCGGTCCACGACGTCGAGGATCGCCCTCCAGGCCGCGCTCTCTCCCGCCGCGCCGCGCCACCGCTCGCGCGCGGCGAGCACCGGCGGCGCGTCGACGCGCGCGCGCTCCACCGGGTGCTCGAGCTGATGGAGCCGGACGCGCGCCGCCATCATCCCCGCCGCGACGGTGAGGAGCCGGAGGTCCGCCTCGAAGGAGAACGGGCCGTCGGCCCAGCGGCGCTCCGCGGTGAGCACGCCGAGCGTCGCCCTCCCCTCCCGGAGCGGCACGGCCCAGAGCGCCCGCCGGTCCTCCGCGAGGTCGCGCCAGCTCCCGGTGCGGTTCAGGAAGGCGGGCTCGTCGGCGAGATCCGGGACGACGGCGGCGATGCCCGCGCGGAACACCCGGCCGGCGATGCCCTCGCCCGGCCGCATCCTCCCGAGGATCCGCGCCTCGTCCGCCATCTCGGGCGCCGCCTCGATGAAGACCTCGCCCGTGACCGGGTCGAAGAGCGAGACGGTCCCGTTCTCGAGGCCGGCGTGCGAGCGGAGGACGAGGAGCGCGGAGGTGAGCCCCTTCGTGAGATCCGTCGCGACCGACAGGACCGTCCCGACGGCGTGGAGGGCCTCGACCTCGCGCGCGGCCCGCCGGGAGTCCATCGACCCTGGCCAGAGCAACGGCGGTGCCAACGCGCCCCGCGCGTGCCCGGCGCTTGCAGGCGCGGGCGTCGCGCGTCTCGCGGAGCTGCGCGAGCGGCCGCCCTGCACGGAAGGGCGCCGTCGCTGCGCGATCCGTGGGCATGGAGAGCCCGTGAGTCCGACGTCCTTCAACCGCTGCAACCTCCCGCCCTGGGTGATCGCCTCGCACCGCTTCGACGAGGACCCCCGGCCGATCGAGCTGCAGGGCGTGCGCGCGGAGAACCGGTTCCTCTTCGACGCGCTCGCGCGCACCGAGGATCCCGACGAGCGCGCGCGGCGCTTCGACGACTGGATGAACGTCCGGTTCCAGCTTCACCAGTGGCAGGCGCAGCAGACCGACGGGGCGCGCAGGAGCCTCCGGAACGGCTACCTCCGGTTCCTGCGGGGGTGGGGCGTGGACGCCTCGAGCGTCGAGGGCGCGGTGCTGAAGGGATGGGTGGAGAGCCGGATGGGCATCCCGCCGACCTTCCACCGCGAGCCGCTCCGCGGCCACGACGGGCCGGCCTGGGAGCGCTACGTGGCCGATCGCACGCGCGGTCACGCCCGGACGAGCGCGATCGACGCTCAGCTCGATCTCGTCTACGCGTTCACCCAGAGCGAGCTCGCCCGCCGGGCGCCGAACGAGCGCTGGCTCACCGTGTGGCGCGGGCAGAACGATCTCCCGGCGCACGGGGTCGTGGCGACGCTCGGGCCGCGGGAGAAGATCGTCCGGCTGAACAACCTGTGCTCCTTCACCGACGACCGGGAGCGCGCCTGGGAGTTCGGCGACGTCGTGCTGGAGGCGCGCATCGGCGTCCCGCGCGTCTTCTTCGCGGGGCACCTCCTGCCCCGGTCCATCCTGAGGGGCGAGCGCGAGGTCCTCGTGATCGGCGGCGAGCTGCGGGTCCGGCGCATCCTCGCCTAGGAGGGATCGCCGCCCGGGGCCGCCCCGCTCGCGAGCGGCGACAGCGAGACCAGCCGCTCGGCGAGCGCCTCGATCTCGCCGCGCACCGCGCGGTCGAGCCGCCGCAGCCAGCGCGCGGGCAGCTCGTCCGGCCCGTAGTACGCGCCCGCGATCGCCCCCGCGATCGCGCCCGTCGTGTCGGCGTCCCCGCCCTGGTTCACCACCGCGACGACGCACGCCTCGAAGCCTCGCGTCGCGTGGAAGAAGTGGAGGACGGTCTGGAGCGTGTCCACCACGTACCCGGTCGTGAGACCGGGCCAGGGCTCGAACCGGAACGCCGGGACCCGCTCGACGAGCGCGGCCGAGGCGCGGCGCAGGCGCGCCCGGGACGCGCCGAGGCAGGCGAGCTGGACGAGCTCGCCGACGTGCACGCACGCCGCGTCGGAGAGCGGGTGGTGGTGCGTGATCCGCGCCTGCTCGACCGCGAGCCGCTCCAGCAGGGCCGGATCGCCCAGCGTCGCGAGCGCCACCGGCGCCATCCGCATCGCGGCCCCGTTCCCCGCGTCGCCCTCGTTCGGCGGCCCCTCGAGCGTTCCCTCCAGCATGAACCGGCGGATGCCCTTGCGGACGGTGCTGCCGACGTCGGCGGGGCTGCCTCGCAGCCACTCCGCGAACCGCTCCGCGACGAGGCGCGCGTTCCAGCCGTCCGCGGCGTCGAGCGCGCGCGCGATGCAGAGGGACATCTCCGTGTCGTCGGTGACCTGGCCGGCCCGCAGGTGGAGCCACCCGCCCCCGGTGAGCTCGCGGTGCGTGCCGTGGGCCGCCCGGATCTCGGACGGCGTCATGAACTCGAGCGTCGCGCCGAGCGCGTCCCCGAGCGCGGCGCCGAGGAACGCGGCGCGCGCGCGGTCCCGGACGTCGGCGAGGGCGGGTCCGTCCACGCCCGGAGGATACGCCGCCCGGACCCGCGCGGGCGCGCCGGCCTACCTGAACAGCCCGGTCACGTTCACGTCGACCCGCACCGTCGCGGTCGCCAGCAGGGTCGTGTCGACGGGCGGGACGGTGCCGGTGCCCTCGGCCGTGACGGTCGTCGTCGGCGCGAGGACGTACGGCTTCAGGTCCACGCCGAACGTGTCGAGGTCCACCCGGGTGGTGCCGGCCGGGAGGGCGTCGATCCCGGTCTTCCGCGCGACGAGCACCCGCGCGAACCCCGGCGCCTCGACGTAGAGCGACACCGACGAGAGCCACCGCTCGAGGCTCGTCCCCTGCGTCACCTCGAGCCGGAGCCCCACGAGCTTCGCGGAGTCCACGTCGTTCGGCCGGATTCCCTGCGCCGCCAGCGCGTCGCGCCCCACCGAGATCGGGAAGGAGGCGATGCCTCCGGCGGGGAGCGCGGCGCCGCCGGGCGCGCCCGGGACGATCGCGGAGCCGGAGCGGGTGAGGTCGATCTGATCGAGCTTGCCGCAGCCCGCGAGGGCGAGCAGCGCGGCGGGGGCGAGGGCGAGGGCGCGAGGCATGCACGAAATCTGGCCGGGGCGGCGAGGCCGCGCCGTGGCCATGCGGGGCAACGCCACCCGCCCCCTCCCGGCCTCTGCCCCTGGCGCTGCCAGGGGAGAGGGGGTGAGACACGTGGGCGCGGGCTCCGACCGTTCTACGCCTGCGCCTGCTGGGCCTCGGTCGCGGGCGTCTCCGCCTCGCGCACGTGCTTCAGGAACTCGTCCGGCCGCTCGATCGCGAGCGCCTCGCGCAGGACCTCGTCGGCGTGCTCCACGAGGACGATCTGGAGCTTCTCCCGGACCTTCTTCGGGATCTCGCGAACGTCCTTCGCGTTCTCCTTCGGAATGAGGACCTTCTTGATCCCGCCGCGGTGCGCCGCGAGGACCTTCTCCTTCAGGCCGCCGATGGGGAGGACGCGGCCGCGGAGCGTGATCTCGCCGGTCATCGCCACGTCCTTGCGGACGGGGATGCGGCAGAGCGCCGACACGAGCGTCGTCGCCATCGTGATGCCGGCGGACGGGCCGTCCTTCGGGATCGCGCCCTCGGGCACGTGGACGTGGATGTCGACGTTCTCGAGGAAGCGCTTGTCGAGGCCGAGCAGCTCCGCGCGGCTGCGCACGTAGCTCATCGCCGCCTGCGCCGACTCCTGCATCACCTCGCCGAGCTTGCCGGTGATCGTGAGCTTGCCCTTGCCGGGCATCACCTGCACCTCGACGGTGAGCAGCTCGCCTCCGAGCTCCGTCCAGGCGAGGCCGGTCGTGACGCCGACCTGGTCCTTCTCCTCGGCGGTCCCGTACCGGAACTTCCACGGGCCGAGGTACTTCTGGACCAGCTTCTCGGTGACGACGTAGGACTTCGTCTCGGCGCCCGGCTCGGTCTTGAGGACGTCCTTGGCGATCTTCCGGCACACGGAGCCGATCTCGCGCTCGAGCGAGCGGACGCCGGACTCCTTCGTGTATCGGTGGATGAGGGACTTCACCGCGCGCCGCTTGAACTCGACGTTCACGTTCCCGAGGCCGTTCATCTCCCGCTGCTTCGGGATGAGGTAGCGGTTCGCGATCGAGAGCTTCTCGAGGTCGGTGTAGCCGGCGAGCCGGATGACCTCCATGCGGTCCTGCAGCGGCAGCGGGATCCCGCCCATCGTGTTCGCCGTGCAGATGAACATGACCTTCGAGAGGTCGTAGTCGAGGTCGAGGTAGTGGTCGTTGAAGGAGAAGTTCTGCTCGGGGTCGAGCACCTCGAGGAGCGCCGCCGACGGGTCGCCGCGGAAGTCGGTCGACATCTTGTCGACCTCGTCGAGGAGGAACACCGGGTTCCCCGAGCCGGCCTTCTTCAGCGACTGGATGATCTTGCCGGGCAGCGCGCCGATGTAGGTGCGCCGGTGGCCGCGGATCTCGGCCTCGTCGCGCACGCCGCCGAGGCTGACCCGGACGAACCGCCGGTTCATCGCGCGCGCGATGGACTTCCCGAGCGAGGTCTTGCCGACGCCGGGGGGGCCGACGAAGCAGAGGATCGGGCCGCGGATCTTCTCGACGAGCTTCTGGACCGCGAGGTACTCGAGGATCCGCTCCTTGGGCTTGCGCAGCCCGTAGTGGTCCTCGTCCAGGATCTTCTCGGCCTCGGGGATCTCGAGCTTGTCGTCGGTGTACTCGTACCAGGGCAGCGAGAGGATCCAGTCGATGTAGTTGCGGACGACCGTCGCCTCGGCGCTCATCGGGCTCATCATCTTCAGCTTCTTGAGCTCCTTGCGCGCCTTGAGCGTGGCCTCCTTCGACATCTTCTTGTTCTTGATCTTCTCCTCGAGCTCCTGGATCTCGTTCTTGAACTCGTCGCGCTCGCCGAGCTCCTTCTGGATCGCCTGCATCTGCTCGTTGAGGTAGTACTCCTTCTGCGTCTTCTCCATCTGCTTCTT
>DASVZX010000192.1:0-1921 GCA_036391435.1 Anaeromyxobacter sp.
ACCCCGGCGCCGCCGCCCGCGCCGCCGCTCCCCGCGCTCCGGCGGTGCGTCGGGAGCACGTTCACGCCGGCGCCCGTCGAGCCGTGGCTCCACCCGGGGCGCGCCCGGGCGCGGGCCGCGCTCGGGCCGGCGAATCACGCGGTCCAGGACGTCCTCGCCGCGCCGGGCGCGCCGGCGACGATCCGGGCGAAGCTCGCGTACGGGGCGGCGTCGAAGGACCTCGAGCGCGAGCGCGTCCGCGTGTTCCTCGACGCGTGCTCGGGCTTCCGCCCGATCGCCGAGCTCCGCACCGACGGCGAGGGCCGGATCGCCGTGCCCGTCCCGGCGACGCTCGCCCCCGGCGTGTACGACGTCCGCGTCGAGGTCCTGGGCGACGGCAGCGTCGCCCCGGGCCGCGTCTGGATCCTGCCCCGCGGCACCCGCCTCGCCGTGACCGACATCGACGGCACGCTCACGACGGGGGACGAGGAGATGGTGAAGGACGTCGTCGGGGACGTCTTCCGGCCGATGGTCGCCGGCGCCCACGTGCCCGCCGCCTACCCCGGCGCCGCCGCGCTCACGAACGCCCTCGCCGCCCGCGGGTACGTCGTCCTCTTCCTGACCGGCCGCCCGCACTGGCTCGCCGGCAAGACGCGGGAGTGGCTCTCCTCCGGCGGGTTCGCCGCCGGGCCGCTCCACCTCGCGGACTCGAGCGCGGAGGCGGTCCCGGGCGCGCGCGGCGTCGGCGCGTTCAAGCGCGCCTACCTGCGTTCGCTCGCCGCCGCCGGGTTCGCCGTCGAGGAGGCCTATGGAAACGCGCCGACCGACGTGGCCGCGTACGCCGGGGCCGGGATCCCCGCGGCGGCGACGTGGATCATCGGGCCGAACGGCGGCAGCGGAGGGACGCAGGCGGTCTCCGCCTCGTGGGAGCCGCGGGCGGCGGCGGTGGCGGCGATGCCGCCCGTGGCGCAGCCGTTCGCGCCGGCCTCGAGGTGACCGGCGCGCGGGGGGTCCGCGGAGCGGTCACCCGGACCGCTCCGCCGATCCCGCCCTCGCCGGCTTCGCCTTCAGCTCCTCGAACGCCGGGGAGCGCGGGCCGGACTGCATGAGGCGGAGGAGCTCGTCGGGGGGCAGGCGCAGCTTGCGCGTCTCCATGTCCATCCAGCCGCCCGCGAGGACGATCCGCGCGGCCTTCTTCCGGCCCGGCAGCCAGACGTCGTGCTCGAACTTGAAGCGGGCGCCGTCCGGGGACAGGCCGAGGACGGTCAGGTCCACCTCGATGGTCTCCCCGAGCCGGACCTCGCGCATGTAGTCGATGGCCTCGTGGAGGAGCACCGGGCCGACGCGGTGCTCGACGAACCTCTCGAACGTGAACCCGCCCTCGGCGAGGAACGAGACGCGGGTGTCGGTCCCGTACTCGGAGTAGGACGTGTTCCGCATGTGACCGTTCACGTCGCAGTCGGCCCAGCGGACGGTGTAGGTCTTGAAGTAGCGGTCCATCGCGGCTCCGGCGCTCGGGCGCCGACCGATCCCTACCGCGGATCGAGGCGGCGCGGGCGGTCAGAACCGGAACGCGAGCGCCGGGTCCGGCCGGTCCACCGACGTCCAGCCCAGATAGCCCGCCGCGGCCCCGAACGCCACGGCGAGCCCCGCCGACACGTAGGCGTTCCGTCTCGCCGCGTCGCCGTCTTCGAGGAGCCCTCGATACCGCGCCGGATCGGCCCCGGGCACGAGGACCCCGTCCGTCCTCACCATCGCGTCCGCGTCGGCGTACGAGCTCCGGGCCGAGAAGCCCTGCTGGATCGCGAGGACGAGGCACGCGGTGGCGACCGCGCCCGTGCCCCACGCCGCGGGGCGCGCCCAGCCGCGCTTGCGGACGCCCTCGGTGATCGCCGACCGCTCCATCCCGAGCGGGGGCTCCCTGCCGGCGAGCGGCGCGGCG
>DASVZX010000193.1:0-3387 GCA_036391435.1 Anaeromyxobacter sp.
CGGGGCGGGCGGCGGCCGGGGCGGTCCCCCGGCGGCGGCCGGGCGCGAGGCGCCCTGCGCGGCGGGCGCCGGCGCGTCCGCCGGCTTCTCGAACGAGTCCCACTTCGAGTCGCTCGTGCCGGAGACGCCGGACACGCGGAGGGCGAAGTCGTCGGGGTTCGTCGCCTGCCGGAGCGCCTCCTCGTAGGAGATGAGGCCGCCCTTGAGGAGCGCCATGAGCGACTGGTCGAACGTCTGCATGCCGTAGGAGACGTGTCCCTGCGCGATCGCCTCCGGGATCTCCTTGGTGCGGTCCTTGTCCTCGACGAGCTCGCGCACGCGGGCCGTCGCGAGGAGCACCTCGATCGCCGGCACGCGCCCCTTGCCGTCGGCGCGCGGCACGAGCCGCTGCGAGATGACGGCGCGGAGCACCGAGCCGAGCTGCAGGCGCACCTGCTTCTGCTGGTACGGGGGGAACGCGGAGATGATCCGGTTGATGGTCTCGGCCGCGTCGAGGGTGTGAAGCGTCGACATGACGAGGTGGCCGGTCTCGGCCGCGGTGAGGGCGGTCTCGATGGTCTCGAGGTCCCGCATCTCGCCGACGAGGATCACGTCCGGATCCTGGCGCAGCGCGCTCTTCAGCGCCTGCCCGAAGCTCATCGTGTCGACGCCCACCTCGCGCTGGTTCACGATCGAGCGCTTGTCGCGGATGAGGAACTCGATCGGGTCCTCGATCGTCATGATGTGGCAGGTCTCGGTCGCGTTGATGTGGTCGACCATCGCCGCGAGGGTGGTGGACTTGCCGGACCCGGTGGTGCCGGTGACGAGGACGAGGCCGCGCTGCTCGGCGCAGACCTTCTCGAGCACCTTGGGCAGCATGAGCTGCTCGATCGACTGGATCTTGAACGGGATGACGCGGAGGACGACGCCGAGCGTGCCGCGCTGCTGGAACACGTTCACGCGGAAGCGGCCGAGGCCGGGCACCCCGTAGGCGAGGTCCACCTCGTTCGTCTGCTTGTACTTCTCCTTCTGGTAGTCGTTCATGATCCCGAAGGCCATCCGCCCGATCTCCTCGGGCGGCATCCTCCGGGCGTCCTTGAGCGGGACGAGCGCCCCGTCGACGCGGAACATCGGCGGCAGGCCGGCCTTCAGGTGGATGTCCGAGGCGCCCGCGCGCAGCGCGATCTGGAGAATCTCGTTCAGCTCCATACGAATACGGAGCGTAACACCGCGATCGCGGGTGAGCCAATGCCGGGGCCGCGGGACACGCGCTATCGGCACGCGATGTAGGCGCGCGTGGGCGCACCGCCCCTCGCGCGTCGTCCGCGGGCGATCGCGGGCGCCGCACGTCGCGACCATCCCCGCGTGCGAGAGCGGCGGCTCTACATCGCGAACTCCTGCTTCGTGCCCGACCGGTCGCTGCGGAACCTCCTCGTCGCGCCGGCCTCGGTCGTCGCGCAGGCGCCCCCGCTCGCCGGGGCCCCGAGAGCGGGACGGCCCGCCGTGCGGGATCGCAGGCGGGCCGGAAGTAAGGTCGTGAGCGGGCGGGGAACGCGGCGGCGATCGACGGCCGGCGCCGCGGGGAGCGGACGTCTCCCGCTCCGCCTCGCGCCCGGAGGCGCGAGGCGTCGGTGCTACCGCTTCGAGAACTGGAACCGCTTGCGGGCGCCGGGGCGGCCGTACTTCTTCCGCTCGACCGCGCGCGCGTCGCGGGTCATGAAGCCGGCCTTCTTGAGCACCGGCCGGAACTCCGGGTTGTAGTCGCAGAGCGCCCGGCTGATGCCGTGGCGGATCGCGCCGGCCTGGCCGGAGAGCCCGCCGCCCTTCGCGTTCACGAAGACGTCGAGCTTGCCCATCTGGTCGACGAGCTTCAGCGGCTCGACGAGGATCATCTTCGACGTCTCGCGGCCGAAGTACTCGTCCATCGTGCGGCCGTTGATCGTGATGTTGCCCGTCCCGGGCGCGATGCGGACGCGCGCGACGGACTCCTTGCGCCGGCCGACCGTGATTGCCTGCGTCGCCATCTTCGCCTTCCTCACTGGAGCGCTTCGGGCTTCTGCGCCGCGTGCGGGTGCTTGTCGCCCGCGTAGACCTTGAGCTTCGTCAGCATCTGCCGGCCGAGGTTGCTGCGCGGCAGCATGCGGCGGACGGCGTTCAGGAGGATGTCCTCCGGATGCCGCGCGCGGAGCTTGTCCATCGGCGTGTGCTTCGCGCCGCCCGGGTACATCGTGTGGGTGAAGAAGGTCTTGTCCGTCTCCTTCTTCCCGGTGAAGCGGACCTTCTCCGCGTTCACGACCACCACGAAGTCGCCGGTGTCCATCGACGGCGTGTAGAGCGCCTTGTGCTTGCCCTTGAGGACCGACGCGATGCGGGTCGCGAGGCGGCCGACCGTCTTGTCGCTGGCGTCGACGAGCCACCACTTCCGGCTCTTGAGCGCCTCGGACTTCGTCGCGCTGTGGGTGATGCCTTTGGCCATGGGTAACCCTGCGGAATCTCGAATTGGAACGCGCCTTTTAGAGGACGGACGGCGGGAAGTCAAGCGGCATCCCCCCTCCCCCGCCCGGTGTGCCTACTTGGCGCCCCCGAGCCGGGCGCGAAACGCCGCCAGCACGCTCGCCGACGTCGCGGCGACGTCCTCGCGCGCCTCCCCCGCCGCCGGATCGATCCGCTCGGAGGCGGAGGCGGGCAGGTCGTCCAGGAACCGGGTCGGCGTCCGGGGCACGACCTTGCCCCGCTTGGTGCGCGCTAAGGCGCGGGTGACGTAGAGCCGCTCCCGCGCGCGCGTCAGGCCGACGTAGGCGAGCCGCCGCTCCTCCCCGAGATCGCGCGCCTCGCCCTGGATCCCGGCGCAGGGGAGGAGGTCCTCCTCCGCGCCGACGAGGAACACGACCGGGAACTCGAGCCCCTTGGCGGCGTGGAGCGTGAGGAGGGAGATGCCGCCGTCGGGCGCGGGGTCCTCCTCGGACCGCGAGTCGAGCGCGAGGCGCTGCAGCCACGCCGCGAGCGACGGCCGGGCGCTCCGCTGCTCGTGCGCCTCGAGCGAGCGGAGCAGGCCCTCGATGGCGTCCACCTTGCGCTGCCCGGCGTCGAGCGACTTCACCGAGGCCCGGGCGTGGCCGTAGAGGTCGATCTCCGCGACGAGGGCGCGGGCGGCCTCGGCGAGCCGCCCCTCCGCGAACCGCGCGCGATGCCTCTCGACGAGCGCGACGAAGGCGGCGATCCGCTCCGCCGCGCCGCGCGGCAGGTCCGGCACCTCCGCCGCCCGCGCGAGCGCGTCGTGGAGCGGCACGCCCTCCGCGACCGCCCACGTCTGGAGCCGCTCGAGCGAGGTGTCGCCGACGCCGCGCGCGGGGACGTTCACGATCCGCGCGAGCGACACCTCGTCCCGGGGCGACGAGCAGACCTTGA
>DASVZX010000194.1:0-28025 GCA_036391435.1 Anaeromyxobacter sp.
GAGGAGCGCGGCGCCCGTCGCGGCGGCGCTGCGCGCCGCGCCCTCGACGGTCGCGGGGATGTCGTGGAGCTTCAGGTCGAGGAAGACCGGCCTCCCGAGCGCGGCGGCCGCGCGGACCACCGGCGGCCCCTCGCCCACGAACAGCTCGAGCCCGACCTTCAGCATCCCGACCGCCGGCGCGATCGCGCGCGCGAACGGCTCGGCGCGCGGCCACGAGGGGAAGTCGAGCGCGGCGCAGATCCGGCCGGACGGGGTCACGTCACGCCTTCCCCACCTGCATCCTGCCGACCTCGCGCAGGAGGCGGTCCGCCTCGGCGCGCGGCAGCCGGTTCTTCGCCTCGAAGAGCGCGAAGGCGAGGAGCTCCTCGAGCGCCTCCAGGGCGCGCGCCCGCGCGGCGGCGCCCTGGTACGCGCCGCCGGACTGCACGTTCACGAGGATCTGCGCGACGTCCATCTCCCCGTCCTCGTCGATCCGGACGCCCTCGAAGACCGGCCGCTTCTTGTCCGGCAGCCGGTCGAAGTAGCCGTTCAGGCGCCCCGCCGCGTCCGCCTCGACCGAGGCGAGCGCGTCGTACACTCGCTTGAAGATGCGTCGGTAGGTCTCGAACGGCCCGGAGGCGCGCGGCACGGTCCTGCGGCCCGGCGGCGGCGCCGCGGGCGCCTCCACCTCGATGGCGATCTCGACCTCGGGGGGGGCGCCGCGCGCGAGCGCCGCCGCCGCGCGCCTCTCCTCCGCCGCCTCGAGCCGCTTCATCCCCTCCAGGATGAGATCGCGCGTCCGCTCCGGGAGCTTCACCTCGTTCGGCTCGTCCGTCGGCCCCTCGAGGAAGGCGAACTCGCCCTCGGTCTCGAGGAACGCGGACAGGAAGATCTTCTTCACCTGCAGGATGATCCCCTCGTAGAGCTGCGCGGAGGTGAGGATCCCCTCGTCCTCGAGCACCTGGCCGAGCGGGTGGCCGCTCCGGACGAGCCCCGCGCAGCGCTCGAGATCCGCCGGCGCGACGAGATCCGCCTCGAGCAGCACCGGCCCGAGCCGGTCGGCGAGGTCGGACGACGACGCGAACACCACCTGCCCGTCCCTGAAGGAGATGCTCTTGCGCCGCGGGCGCTCCGGCCGGTCCGGCCGCCGGTCCGCGTCCGAGCCCGCCGCGACGAGGAGCACGCCGCTCTTCAGCGACGAGAACACGAACTGCACCACCTCGGCGACGGTGAGCGACGCGAGCGAGCCGGCGAAGTAGGCCTTCGGCGCCTCGGCCCGCGCGGGCACGACGAGCGCGAACGCGCCGCGCGCCGACAGGAGCTCGACGTCCCCGCCGCCGGCGAGCCCGAGCGCCTCCGCCTGGCGGGGCGGGACGGCGAGCTGGCCCTCGGGCCCGATCGTCAGCTTGGCGCGCAACGGCGACCCTCCGTCCGGAGGTTAGCACGCCGGCCGCGGACCGCGAGGCTACGCCGCCGCGCCCGTCGCCGCCCGGACCGCCGCGCCGGCCTTGCGCGCGACCTCGCCGAGCGGCACGAGCTCGACCTGCCGCGACGCGCGGAGCTTCCACTCGGCCTGCCCGCCGGCGAGCCCCTTCTTCCCGACGGCGATCCGGATCGGGATCCCGACGAGGTCCGCGTCCTTGAACTTGACCCCCGCGCGCTCGTCGCGGTCGTCGTAGAGCACCTCGACGCCTTCCTTCGCGAGACCGTCGACGATCTCCTCCGCCGCCTTCTTGAGCTCCGGCTCCGGCCCGAGGGTGAGCACGGTGGCGTGGAACGGGGCGATCGCGAGGGGCCAGACGATCCCGTTCTCGTCGTGGTGCAGCTCGATCGCGGCGGCCATGATCCGCTCGACGCCGATGCCGTAGCTCCCCATCACGATCGGCACCGCCTTGCCGTCGGGGTCGAGCACCGTCGCCCGCATCGACTCGGAGTACTTCGTGCCGAGCTTGAAGATGTGGCCGATCTCGAGGGCCTTGAAGACGTCGAGCGCGCCGTCGCAGCGCGGGCAGCCCTCGCCCGGCCGCACCTGCCGGAGGTCCGCGAGCTTCGCGTGCGGCAGGAGGTCCCGCGCGACGTCGACCCCCTCGTAGTGGAAGTCGTTCTCGTTCGCGCCGGTCACCATGCCCGCCGCGCCCTCCAGCGACTCGTCGACGAACACCGTCGCCCGCGTGAACCGGACCGCGCCGAGCGAGCCCGCGTCCGCGCCCATGAGCGGCCGGATCTCCTCCGGGTGCGCCGGCCGGACGGTCTGCGCGCCGGTCGCCGTCTGCAGCTTCGCCTCGTTGAGGTCGTCGTCGCCGCGCACGACCGCGAGCACGGGCTTCTCGTCCGCCACGTAGACGAGGGTCTTGAGCTGCATCGCGCCGGGGCGGCCGTACGGCTTCGCCGCGAGCGCGTCGATGGTCCGTACGCCCGGCGTCGGGAACTTCCGCGGCGCGTCGAGCCGCTCGCCGCCCTGCGCCGGCGCCGCCGGCCCCTTCGACCGCGCCGTCTCGGTGTTCGCGGCGTAGCGGCACCTCGGGCAGGCCGC
Organism: Anaeromyxobacter sp.; assembly: GCA_036391435.1. GTDB lineage: Bacteria > Myxococcota > Myxococcia > Myxococcales > Anaeromyxobacteraceae > Anaeromyxobacter. Next base: position 2,513 of record DASVZX010000194.1, read on the forward strand.
GACGAGATCCTCGCCCGCGTCGGTCCTCACCATGAACTCGGAGGACTCGGAGCCGCCCATGGCGCCCGAGTGCGCCTGCACCGCGACGTACTCGAGGCCGCAGCGCGTGAAGATCCTCTCGTACGCCCGCCGCTCGTCCTCGTAGCTCCTGTCGAGGCCGGCCCGGTCCACGTCGAAGGAGTAGGCGTCCTTCATCGTGAACTGCCGGACGCGCAGGAGGCCGGACTTCGGCCGTGGCTCGTCGCGGAACTTCGTCTGGATCTGGTACCAGACCTGCGGCAGCTGCCGGTAGCTGCGGAGCTCGTCGCGGGCGATGGCCGTGAAGATCTCCTCGTGCGTCATGCCGAGGCCGTAGTCGCCGCCCTTTCGGTCCTTCAGGCGGAACATGTTCTCGCCCATGACCTCCCAGCGGCCGGACTCCTTCCAGATCTCCGCCGGGTGGAGGGCGGGCAGGTAGAACTCCTGGCCGCCGATGGCGTCCATCTCCTCGCGGACGATCGCCTCCACCTTCGCGAGGGTGCGCTTCGCGAGCGGCAGGTAGTCGTAGATGCCCGCGCCGAGCTGGCGGATGAAGCCGGCGCGGACGAGCAGCTTGTGCGAGGCGACCTGCGCGTCGGCGGGCGCTTCCTTGAGGGTCGGGACGAAGGCGTGGCTCAGGCGAACGGGGCGCATATGGGTCCCGGGTTATACCCTGGAGCCCGGCCCGCCGCGCACCGGGAACGCCGCGCCCTTCGCACGTCGCGCGCCCCGGCGAGCCGACACACCGGCGGGGGAGGCGGCCGGGCGGCGGAGCCCCGGAGAGGGCTGCCCGCGATGAGGAGCGGCACCGCCGAGCCGATCCGGGCTGCGCCGGGCGGGCGCCGCCCTACCTCGGCGTCCGCTTCGCCGCGATCTCGAGCGCCTCGGCGACGACGGCGTCCTCGAGCTCCTCGGCCTTCATCCGCTTCACGATCTTCCCGCCGCGGAAGAGCAGCCCCACCCCGCCGTGGCCGTACGCGACGCCCACGTCGGCGGCCGACGCCTCGCCGGGCCCGTTCACCTCGCAGCCCATCACCGCGACCGCGACCTCGCCCTTCACGGTCGCGAGCCGCTTCTCGACGCGCTCGGCGATGGGGATCATGTCGACCGAGCAGCGGCCGCAGGTCGGGCACGAGGTCATGGTCGCGCCGCCGAACTTGAGGCCGAGCGACGTGAGGAGGAGGCGCGCGACGCGCACCTCCTCGAGCGGGTCGGCGGTGAGCGAGATCCGGATCGTGTCGCCGATGCCGTCGGCGAGGAGGATGCCGAGCCCCGCCGCGCTCTTCACGGTCCCGGCGAGCAGCGTCCCCGCCTCCGTGACGCCGAGGTGGAGCGGGTAGTCGAAGCGGTCCGCGAAGAGGCGGTTCGCCCTCACCGTCATGGCGACGTCGTGCGCCTTGAGCGACACCTTGATCTCCCGGTATCCCTCGTCCTCCAGGAACCTGATGTGGCGCTCGGCGCTCTCGACCATGCCCTCCGCGGTGGGCCAGCCGTGCTTCTCCACGATGTCCTTCTCGAGCGAGCCCGCGTTGACGCCGATCCGGATCGGGACCATCCGCTCGCGCGCCGCCCTCACCACCTCGCGGACGCGCTGCCGGGCGCCGATGTTCCCGGGGTTGAGCCGGATGCCGTGGATGCCGGCCTCGAGCGCCGCGAGCGCGAGCCGGTAGTCGAAGTGGATGTCCGCGACGAGCGGGACGGGCGCGCCGCGGACGATCTCGGGCAGCGCCGCCGCCGCGTCCGCGTCGGGCACCGCGAGCCGCACCACGTCGGCGCCCGCCCCGGCGAGCGCGCGGACCTGCGCGAGCGTCGAGGCGACGTCCGCCGTCTGCGTCGTCGTCATCGACTGCACGGCGATCGGCGCGCCGCCGCCGATCGCGACGGTCCCGACGCGGATCTGCCTCGTCCGCCGGCGCTCCCCGAGCGACGCGCTCGCACCTCTTCCGTATCCGCCCATGCGACACCCCGACCCCGGAATGCTTCCGGCGGCCGGCCCTAGTCTTAGGGCGCGGCCGCCGGTGGCGCAAACACGCGCTCGCGCGGGGGGCCGCGCGCTACTTGCCGCCCTTCAGCTCCTCGTCGATGAGCGACTTGAAGGCGTCGACCGGCTGGGCGCCGGAGATGAGCCTGCCGTTGATGAAGAAGGCGGGGGTGCCGGACACGCCCACCTCGTCGCCGGCCTTCTTGTTCTTCTCGACGTCCGCCGCCTTCGAGCCCGAGTCGAGGCACTGGTCGAACTTGGCGCCGTCGATCCCGGCGATCTCGCGCGCCGTCGCCTTGAGGTCCGCGACGGCGAGCTTGCCGTTCGCGGCGAAGAGCTTGTCGTGCATCTCCCAGTACTTGCCCTGGTCGCCGGCGCAGTGCGCGGCCTCGGCCGCCTTGGGCGCCTGCTTGTGCATGGGGAGCGGGTAGTCGCGGTAGACGAGCTTGATCTTGCCCGGGTAGGCCGCGAGGACCTCCTTCACGGTGGGCTCCGCGCGCACGCAGAACGGGCACTCGTAGTCGGAGAACTCGACGATGGTGACGGGCGCCGTGGCGGGCCCCTTCGTCGGCCCGACCGCGTCGACGGCGACCTTGGGCGGCTGGTACGGCGGCAGGAGCACCTCGATGCCCATGTCCTTCTTGAGCTGGTCGTAGTACTCGGCGAGCGCCGCCTGGCCCTTCTGGTTCTTGATGAACCGGGCGATCTCGGGCTTCACCTGGTCGAGGGGCGGGAGCTGCTGGCCGCCGGCCTTGGCGCGGTCGTACAGGGCGCGGATCTCGTCGTCCGAGGGCTCGGGGATCTTGCCCGCGATCTCCTGGTTCACGAGCTCCTCGCGGGTGACGCCCTTCGCCTTCGCCTTCTCGTCGAAGGCCCGCTGCCGGAGCATGTTCTCGAGCTGGTTGCGGCGGATCTGGTACCGCTGCTCCTGGTACTGCTGGTCGAGCTGCGCGAGATCCTTCTTCGCCGCCTCGTCGAGCTCGCCGGCGGTGATGTTCTTGCCGCCGATCTTGGCGACGGGTGCGCTCGGGTCCTGCTTCTGCTGGCCGGGCTGCGCGGAGCGCGGCGACTGGCAGGCCACCGCGGCGAGCAGGGCGGCGGCGAGGACGACGTGACGGGACATGGGGCTCCGGGGGATGATGAAGGACATCCGAAGGTTGACGGTGCAGAGGGCGCCGACTTTCCGCCAAAAGGGCGGGGAGGTCAACGGGTTTGGGCGACGTCTGGAACCCCGATCAGTATGGAAAATTCCGCGCGGAGCGGGCCGCGCCGTTCCACGACCTGCTGGCTCTCGTCGAGCCGGTCCCGGCGCCGCGCGTCGTGGATCTCGGCTGCGGGACGGGGGAGCTCACCCGGCTCGCCCACGAGCGGCTCGGGGCGCGCGAGACCGTGGGCGTGGACGCCTCGCCGGCCATGCTCGAGCGGGCCGCCGCGCACGCGGGCGGCGGCCTCTCGTTCGTCCGGGGCGACCTCGGCGCGTTCGCGGAGGGCGGCTGGGACGTCGTGCTCTCGAACGCCGCGGTCCACTGGGTGCCCGACCACGAGGCCTTGCTCGCCCGCCTCGCCGCCCTCCTCGCGCCCGGCGGCCAGCTCGCGATCCAGGCCCCCTGGAACGATCACCACCCGTCCCACGCCGTCGCGCGCGAGGTCGCGCGCGAGGCGGAGTTCGCGGGACCGCTCCGCGGGTTCGTGCGCGAGAGCCCGGTCCTCGAGCCGGAGCGGTACGCGCACCTCCTGTTCCGGCTCGGGCTCGCGCGGCAGCGCGTGCGGCTCGAGACGTACGCGCACGCGCTCGGCTCGCGCGACGACGTGGTCGAGTGGGTCCGGGGCACGACGCTCACCGACTACGAGCGGCGGCTCGAGCCCGCGACGTGGGCGCGGTTCCTCGATCGCTATCGCGAGCGCCTGCGCGCCGCGCTGCCCGACGAGCGGCCGTTCCTCTACACCTACCGGCGGGTGTTCCTCTGGGGCCGGCGGGCCTGAGCCCGCGCGGGACGCCCCAGGGACGCGCTCCTGCCGGAGCATGGTTCTTGCCCCCTCGGCCCCCACGATGTGTGCCGACCCGATGGAGCAGGCCATCCCGGAACCGACGCCCCCCGACCGTGTCCCTCCGCCCGCGCACGCGGGTGGACGGGCGGCCGCGGTCCTCGCCGCCTCCGCGCTCTCGCTCGCGCTGTGGGGCGTCCGCCGGCGGCTCGCGGGACCGGAGCTCGACTACCTCGCCTGGAACCTCGCCCTCGCCTGGGTTCCCTGGGTGGCGGCGCGGCTCGCCGCGCGGGCGCGCTCTCGGCTCGGGTCGGCCGCCGCCGCCGCCGTCTGGCTCCTGTTCCTGCCGAACGCGCCGTACCTCGTGACCGATCTCGTCCACCTCCGGCCGGACCCGCCCGTGCCCGCGAGCTTCGACGTGCTGCTCTTCGCGTCGTTCGCGCTCGCCGGGTGCGCGCTCGCCTGGGGGTCGCTCGACGCAGTCCACGCGCGCCTCGCGCCGGCGGTGGGCCGCGCCCGCGCCGCGCTCGCGATCGCCGCCGTGCTCCTCCTCACCGGTTTCGGGGTGTACCTCGGCCGCTTCGAGCGCTGGAACAGCTGGGACCTCCTCGCGCGCCCGCGCGGCGTGCTCGCGGACGCGGCCGGCGCCCTCGGCAATCCCCGCGCGCTCGGGTTCAGCGCGGCGTTCGCGGCGTTCGTCGGTGCGGGCTACCTGCTGCTGTCGCCGCCGCGCGCCGCCTGCCCGGAGCGGCCCGGCCGGACGCAGTAGGCCGCGGGGAGCCTGCCGGCCCGTCCGCCGGCGCGCGGAGCGCCTCGCCCCGGAGCCCGGAGGGGCCTACCGGAACCCGCCGCTCATCGCGAGGAACGAGGCGATCTTCTCGTTCGTCTCGCGCAGCCGCGCGGCGAGCGTCCGGACGAGGGTCCAGAGCAGGTCGTACGCGAGGTCCTTGTCGACGAACATGAGCTGGTCGAGGTGCTCCCGCCTCACCACCGCGAGCGCGCAGGCGGTGTGCGCGAGCGCGTCGGCGGACCGGGGCGAGTCGTCGATCATCGCCATCTCGCCGAAGTGGCTGCCCGGCTCCAGGATCCCGAGCGCCTCCTCGCCGGCGCCCCGCACCTGCTTGGAGATCCGCACCTTGCCCGCGACGACGACGTACATCTCGTCGCCCCGCTCGCCCTCCCGGAAGATCACCGCACCGGCGGGCAGGTCCCGGTGGGTCGCGATCTCCGCGATCCGGCTCAGGCGGTCGGCCGGAAGGGCCTGGAACAGCGCGCACGCGCGCAGCGCCTGCGGATCCATGCGAGGGACGATACCACGCGGCACCCGCCGCGGCGGGGTGCCACCGCCCGCCCCCGACCGAACCCTCGGCTCGACGGGTGGGCTCCAAGCGGATACATCAAGAGCGCCCCCGCATCGGAGAGACTCACGGACATGGCCCAGCGAGAGAGACTCGTCATCGTCGGCAGCGGTCCCGCCGGCTACACCGCCGCGCTCTACGCCGCGCGCGCGAACCTGAACCCGCTCCTCTTCGAGGGGATGCAGCCGGGCGGGCAGCTCACGATCACGAGCGAGGTCGAGAACTTTCCCGGCTTCCCGGAGGGGATCCTCGGCCCCGAGCTCATGGAGAAGATGAAGAAGCAGGCCGAGCGCTTCGGCACCCGCTTCGAGATGGGCGAGGTGACGCGCGTCGACCTCTCCCGCCGCCCCTTCCAGCTGTGGCAGGACGATCGCGCCTTCACCGCCGACGCCGTGATCATCGCGACCGGCGCGTCCGCGAAGTGGCTCGGCCTCCCCTCCGAGAAGAAGTACCAGGGACGCGGCGTGTCGGCCTGCGCGACCTGCGACGGCTTCTTCTTCCGGGGCGTGGACGTCGCGGTGGTCGGCGGCGGCGACACGGCGATGGAGGAGGCGAGCTTCCTCACGAAGTACGCGTCGAAGGTGCACGTCATCCACCGCCGGGACGAGCTGCGCGCGTCCAAGATCATGCAGGACCGCGCGCGGAAGAACCCGAAGATCGAGCTCGTGCTCTCGGTCACGATCGAGGAGATCCTCGGGGACGGCAAGGCGGTGACGGGCCTGCGGCTCAAGAGCACGAAGGACGGCAAGCTCCGCGACCTCCCGCTGAAGGGCGTCTTCATGGGCATCGGGCACGAGCCGAACACCGGCGTGTTCCGCGGCCAGCTGAAGATGAACGACGTCGGCTACCTCGAGGTGAAGTCGCCCACGACCGCGACGAGCGTACCGGGCGTGTTCGCGGCGGGCGACGTGGCGGATCCGTCCTACCGGCAGGCGATCAGCGCCGCCGGCTCGGGGTGCCAGGCCGCGATCGACGCGGAGCGCTGGCTCGGCGAGCACGCGACGGAGACGTGGGACTAGAGGCGGGGGCCGCCGGGTGAAGATGATCGACGTCGGCGCGAAGCCGAGGACCGAGCGCGTCGCCGTCGCGCGCGGGTTCATCGCCATGTCGCGGGCGACGATCGCGCGGATCCGCAGGGGCGACGTCGAGAAGGGCGACGTGCTCGCCGCCGCCCGGCTCGCCGCCGTGATGGCGGCGAAGAAGACCCCGGACCTCGTCCCCCTCTGCCACCCCATCGCGCTCTCCGCGGTGGACGTCGAGGCGACGCCCGGCCCGGGCGGCGTCGAGGTCGTCGCGACGGTGCGCACCGTGGACCGGACCGGCGTGGAGATGGAGGCGCTCGCGGCGGTCGCCGCCGGGTGCCTCACGATCTACGACATGCTGAAGCGGTACGAGCGCGGCATGCGCATCGAGGCGGTCGAGCTGCTCGAGAAGTCGGGCGGCCGGACCGGGGACTGGAAGCGCGCCGGGACGGCCCGGCCGCGGCGGCGCAGGAGCTGAGCCGGGCGAGATCGTCCGGGGTCGCGGTCGGGGTCGCCGCCCGGGTCCGGTTCGGGTCGGGGCGCCGCTGGCGGTCGCGCCCGGTCCCTACCGCCGCCCGCGCGCCCGCCCCCCCCGCCTTCCCACCGCCTCCAGGTCCACCCCGAGGAACGCGAGCGCGTTCTCACCGCACACGCGCCGCACCACCGCGTCCGAGAGGCCCGCCCTCTCGAGCCGGTCCGCCGCCCGCGGCAGCGCGAGCAGGTCCCCGCCGCTCTGGCCGGCGTCGGAGCCGAGCACGATCCCCTCCGCGCCGAGCGATCGCACCGTCCGGACGGCGGGGTCGATCCCTCCCTGTCCGCCGTCGCCGGAGAGCGGCAGCGCGGCGAGGTGGCCGCAGGCGCGGATCGCGCGGACGGTGCGCGCGTCCGCGCCGGCGACGAGGACGCGCCCCGGCTCCACCTCCGACTCCCGGAGCACCGCCAGCAGGCGGCGCGTGGTCCGCTCCCGCCTGCGCCACGCCGTCCCGGCGACGACCGGACGGCGGAGCTCGCGCGCGAGCTCGAGCTGGCGCCCGAGGACGCGCTCCTCGAGCTCGCCCCCCTCCGCGAGCCCGACGAGGCCGAGCGCGGCGACCTCGGGGCGCCCGAGGGCGTCGGGGAGCTCGGCGAGGAGCGCCTCGAGCCCGCGGGGCGGGATCCGCGCCGGGTGGACGCCGAGCGCGGCCCACGCGGCGAGCCCGGCGCGGCGCAGCCGCCGGACCGTCGCGACGACCTCGTCCCACCCGCGGCGGACCGCGTCCGCGGTGCACGGCACCGCCGAGTCGTCGGACGGCACGAGCGCGCCCTTCACCCCGAAGAAGCGCAGGTCCTCGATCTCGGGCGGGCGCAGCCCGCCGGCGCGGAGGAGCGCGTCGAACATCCGCCGATCCTACTGCGGGCGGCGGAGGAGCGTCGCCCCGCCGTCCTCCACGCGCTCGAGCTCGAGCGCGCGCGCGAGCGGCAGGTCCACGGGGCCGAGCACGAGCAGCCCGCCCGGCGCGAGCGCCCGGACGAGCCGGCCCAGGACGATCGCCGCGGTCTCCGGGGAGAAGTAGATGAGCACGTTGCGGCACAGCACGACGTCGAAGGGCGCGGCGGCGGGCGTGGGATCGCGGACGAGGTTGTGGCGCTCGAACGTCACGAGCGCGCGCGGGCCGGCCGCGACGCGCCGGGGGGTCCCCGGCTCCAGCCAGCGCGCCGCGACCCCGGCGGGGAGGCGCCGCAGCGCGCGATCCCCGTAGGCCGCGGCGCGCGCGGCCTCGAGCGCGCGCGCCGACACGTCGGTCGCGAGGATCCGGTCGCCGCGGCCGTGGCGCCCCGCCTCGAGGAGCGCGAGCGCGACGCTGTAGGGCTCCTCCCCGGTGGCGCACCCGGCCGACCAGACGCGCGCGGGCCCGGGGCGCGCCGAGATCGCGCGCGCCACCGCCTCGAGCTGCTCGGGGTGACGCCAGAACGCCGTCTCGAGGACGGTGGCGTGCTCGACGAGCGCCGCGATCGCGCCGGGCTCGCGCGCGACGACCCGGCGCGCGAGCGCGCCCGGATCCGCGCCCGTCGCCGCCGCCGCGGCCTCGAGCCCGGAGCCGAGCGCGTGGTCGAGCCCGTCCGCGAGGGAGAGCCCCACCTCCTCCGCGAGCACGCGCGCGACCTCCGCGAGCGAGGGCGGCCCGCCGCTCACGGGGGCATCCTCCGGCGGACGTCGCGACCGACCGCGGGCGCGTCGCAGGTCGACACCCCGCCAGCGTAGCCCGGTTCACCCGTCCGGACGAGCACCGGCCGGAGCCCGGGGCGCGGACCTCCCGCGCCCCGGGGTCCGCGGACCCTACCGCGCGCGCCGGCGGCGCGGCGCGAGCGCGAGCAGCGCGAGGAGCGCCAGCGGGCCGGTCGCCCCGCCCGTGCTGCGGCACCCGCACCCGCCGCCGCCGCCGCCGGCGGCGCCGCCGTCGGCGCGGGCGGTGACCGAGACCTGCGTGGCGGCCGAGAGGTTTCCCGCGGCGTCGGTGGCGGTCGCGGAGAGCGTGTACGGCCCCGCCGCGAGGGTGAGCGTCGCGCTCCACGCCCCGTCGCCCGCCGCCGTGGCGGTGACCGGAGCCGTGCCGCCCGCGATCGTGACGAGCGCGCCGGGCTCCGCGTGGCCGCTCAGCACCACGTCTCCGGGCGGCACCACCGCGCCGTTCGCGGGCGCGTCGACGACGGGCGCGGCCGGCGCGGTGCGGTCGACCGTGAGCGCCACCGCGGCGGACGCAACGGAGGCGTTCCCCGCGGCGTCCTCGGCGGTGGCGGTGATCGGCGCGGCGCCGTCGCCGGCGGGGAGCGCGACCGTGACGGCGAACGCGCCCGTGCCGGCCGCCGCGGTCGCGGTGGCGACCTCGACCCCTCCGACGAGGACGTGGACCGTGGCGCCGGGCTCCGCCGTGCCGGCGACGCTCACCTGGGTGGCGTTGGTGGGGCCGGCCGCGGGGGCCGCCAGCACCGGGGCCGCCGGAGCGGCCGTGTCGAGCGTGAACGACCGCGTCGCCTCCGGGGAGACGTTCCCCGCCGCGTCCGCCGCGGTCGCGCGGACGACCCACGCGCCGTCCGCGAGCGCGACCGACACCGACCACGCCCCGTCCGCGCCCGCCCCGACCGGGGTGACGACGCCGCCCACGTCGACGGAGACGGTCGCGAGCGGCTCGGCGGTCCCGGAGACGACGACGCCGCCCGCGACGAGGCCCGCCGCGCCGACGAGCGCGCCGGGCGCGGTGACGACCGGCGCGAGCGGCGCCGTCCGGTCCACCACGACCGACACGGCCGGGGACGCCCCGCCGACGTTGCCCGCCGCGTCGCGCGCGCGGGCGGCGACGTCGTGAACGCCCTCGGAGAGCGCGACGGAGATGGAGAACGCGCCGGACGAGGCCGCCGTGCCGCTGCCGACGACGGCGCCGCCGTCGCCGAGCTCCACCGTCGTCCCGGGCTCGGCGGTGCCGGTGAACGCCACCAGCGCCGCCCGCGTGGGCGACGCGGGCGCGGCGAGCGCCGGCGCGGCCGGGGCCGTGCGATCCACCGTGAGGAGCACCTGGGCGGAGGGGCCGGACGCGTTCCCGGCCGCGTCGCGCGCGACGGCGCTGAAGGAGACGGGGCCGTCCGCGCCGGGCAGCGCGACGGAGGTGGAGAACGTGCCGCTGGCGTCGGCGGCGACCTCGGCGACGGCCGACCCGTCGAGGCGGATCTGGATCGTCGCGTTCGGCTCGGCCGTTCCGACGACGGCGGCCCGGGCGAGGTTCGTCCAGCCCCCCGCGGGAGCGGTGAGCACCGGGGCCGCCGGCGGCACGGTGTCGAGCGCGAAGGAGCGCGTCGCCTCGGGCGAAACGTTCCCGGCCGCGTCCCTCGCCGTCGCGCGAACGACGTACGCGCCGTCGGCGAGCGCGAGGGAGAGCGACCACCCGCCGTCGGCGGCGGCGGTGACGAGCGTCACGACGCCGCTCACGTCCACGGACACCGAGGCGTTCGCCTCGGCCGTCCCGGAGACGACCACCTTTCCTCCGACGAGGCCCGCCGCGCCGACGAGCGCGGAGGGGGCGGTGAGCACGGGGGCGGGCGGCGCGGTCCGGTCCACCGTCACGGCCACCGTGGCCGACGAGGGGCCGACGTTCCCGGCCGCGTCGCGCGCCCGCGCCGCGAGGACGTGGTCGCCCTCGGCGAGCGCGAGCGAGATGGAGAAGGCGCCGGAGGTGGCGTCGGCGGCGCCGGTCCCCACGACCGCGCCGGCCTCCACGATCTCGACCGTCGCACCCGGCTCGGCGGTCCCCGCGAGCGCGATCCGGGCCGCGTTCGTGGGCGACGCCGGCGCCACGAGCGCCGGCGCGCCGGGCGGGGTGCGATCCACCGCGAGCACGATCGCCGTCGAGGCGGCGGAGGCGTTCCCCGCGGCGTCCACCGCGACCACCGTGATCGCGGCGTCGCCGTCGGAGGCGGGGAGCGGGACCGTGGCGGAGAACGCGCCGGTGCCCGCCGCGGCGACGGCGGTCCCGACCTCGGAACCGTTCACGAGGATGCGGACCGTCGCGCCGGGCTCGGCGGTGCCGGCGACGCTCACCTCCGCCGCGCGGGTCGGGCCTGCGGACGGGGCGCCGAGCAGCGGGACCGCCGGGGCCGCGGTGTCGAGGGTGAAGCTCCGCGTCGCGACCGCCGAGACGTTTCCGGCCGCGTCGGTCGCGGTCGCGTGGACGTCGTAGGCGCCGTCGCCGAGCGCGACGGAGATGGACCAGGACCCGTCCGCGGCGGCCGTGACCGGCGTCACGAGGCCGCCGACCTCGACGGAGATCGCGGCGTCCGCCTCCGCGGTCCCGGAGACGACCACCTTGCCCGCGACGAGCCCGGCCGCGCCGACCAGCGGGGCCGGCGCGGTGAAGGCCGGCGCCGCGGGCGCCGTCCGGTCCACGACGACGGTCACGCCGCTCGACGCGGCGCCGACGTTGCCGGCCGCGTCGCGCGCCCGCGCCGCGAGGACGTGGCTGCCCTCGGGCAGGGCCACGGCGATCGAGAACGCGCCGGTCGACGCGTCGGCGAGGCCGCTGCCGACGACCGCGCCGGCCTCCACGATCTCCACCGTGGCGCCGCGCTCGGCCGTGCCCGTGAACGCGATCTCCGCGGCGCGGGTGGGCGTCGCGGGCGCGGCGAGCGTCGGCGCCGGCGGGGCGGTCCGGTCGACCGTCACCGCGACCGGCGCGGAGGGCGCCGAGGCGTTTCCGGCCGCGTCCACGGCGACGGCGGTGTAGGCGTGCGCGCCCTCGGCGGGCGCGAGCGTCGCCGTGAAGGCGCCGCCGGACGGGAGGGCCGTCCCGGCGAGGACGCCGCCGTCGAGGATGCGGACGAGCACCGCGTCGGAGGGCGCGGTGCCGGAGATCGCGAGGTCGGCCGCGGCCGTCACGGTTCCGTCCGACGGCGCCGTGATGGTCGGCGCCGCCGGCGCCACGGTGTCCACGTTGAAGCTGCGGGTGACCTCGGAGAAGTTCCCCGCCGCGTCGGTCGCGCGGACCGTCACCGTCTGCGCCCCGTTCGCGAGCGCGAGCGTCGCCTGGAAGGTCCCATCGGCCTTCGCGACCACGTCGACCGTCGCGCCGCTCGCGGCGGTCACGCGGACGGTGGCGCCGGGCTCCGCGGTGCCGGCGACGAGGACGGACGTGCTCGCGACGTACGCCCCGGCGGCGGGCGACGAGACGACCGGCGCGGCGGGCGCGGTGCGGTCCACCGCGATGGACAGCGGCGCCGTGGGCGGCGAGACGTTCCCGCCCGCGTCGACCGCCACGGCGGTCAGGACGACGGTGCCGTCCGCGAGGGGGAGCGCGACCGAGGCGGAGAAGGCGCCCGCGCCGTCGGCCGCCAGCTCGGCGACGACGGCGCCGCCGAACCGGATCCGGATCGTGACGTTCGGCTCGGCGGTGCCGGCGACGATGAGATCGAGCGCGTTGGTCGCGAGCGGCCCCGCCGGGGTCGTGAGGGTGGGGGTGAGGGGCAGCGTGGCGTCCACCGTGAACGCGACCGCGTTCGACAGCGGCGAGGCGTTCCCCGCCGCGTCGGTGGCGCGCGCGCGCACGACGTGTGCGCCGGTCGCCGCCGACAGCGGAAGCGACCAGGTCCCGTCCGCGCCGGCGGCGACGCCGCCCGCCGGGGCGCCGTCGAGCTCGAGCTCGACGAGGGCGCCGGCCTCCGCGGTCCCCGCGCAGATCACCTGCGAGTTCACGAGATCGGCGATGCCGAGCAGCGCGCCGTCGGCGGGGGCCGTCACCGCCGGCGCGTCCGGCGCGACGCGGTCCACCACGACGGTGACGGGGCCGGCGACCGTCGCGTTGCCCGCGGCGTCGCGGACGGAGACCGAGACGGAGCGCGTGCCCGGGCCGAGGGGCGCGCCGACGGAGAACGCGCCGTCCGGACCGGCCGTCGTCGTCGCGACGACGACGCCGCCGTCGAGCACCTCGACCGTGGCGCCCGGCTCGGCGGTTCCGCTCACCGGGACGAGGGCGAGGTTCGTGAGCGCCGGGACCGAGAAGGTCGGCGCGTTCGGCGCGGTGCGGTCGACCTGGAGCACGACCGGGGCGGACCCGGGCGAGGCGTTTCCGGCCGCGTCGACGGCGATCGCGGTGATCGTCGCGGTCCCGTCGCTCGCGGGGAGCGCGGCCGGCGCCGAGAAGGCGCCGCCGGACGCGGTCGCGGTGGCGGCCTCGACCCCGTTCACGAGGATGTGGACCGTGGCGCCGTCCTCGGCCGTGCCGGAGACGGTGACGCTCGAGGCGTTCGTCGCGCCCGACGCGGGCGCTGTGAGGACGGGCGCGGCGGGCGCGATCGCGTCGGCCGTGAAGGTCACCCCGACGGCGCCCGACGCGTTCCCGGCCGCGTCGACGACGACGATCGACGCGCTGCGGAGGCCGTCCGCGGCCGGCGCCGAGACCGACCACGTCCCGTCGGCGGCGACGCGGACCGTCACGGGGGCGCCGCCGTCGATCGAGACCGCGACGGTGGCGCCGGGCTCGGCGGTGCCCGCGAAGACGACGCCGCCCGCGGCGGAGACGATCGCGCCGGCGGCGGGGGAGATCACGGTCGCGGGCGCGGGGGCGGTCCGGTCCACGGTGACGGTCACGGTGTTGGAGGCGAGCGAGGCGTTGCCGGCGGCGTCGCGCGCGACGAGCGTCCACGCGTACGTCCCCTCCGGGCGCGACAGGTCGAACGCGACGCCGAGCGCCGAGGGAGCGGCGGTCGCGACGGCGATCCCGCCCTCGAGGAGGTCCACCGCGACGGCGTCCGCGTCCACCACGCCCTCGACCCGGATCGTGAGCGCGGCGAGCGACGCGCCGTCCGCGGGCGACGACAGGAACGGCTGGCCCGGAGGCGCGGTGTCGAGCGTGAAGGCGCTGGGGGTGGACCACGCGCTCGCGTTCCCCGCCGCGTCGATCGCGCGCGCGCGGATCGTGAGCGATCCGTCGGCGAGGCCGAGCGTCGTGACGAAGGTGCCGCCGGGACCGGCGACGGCCGCCGGGTACGGAACGCCGGAGACCTCGAGCTCGACGGTGGCACCGGCCTCGGCCGCGCCGGAGACCGGGACCTGGCCGCCGGGAGCGGCGGCGATCCCGAGGACCGCCCCGTCGGCGGGCGCGGAGAGCAGCGGCACCGGCGGCGCCGTGCGATCGACGAGGAAGGAGACGGGGTCCGACGAGGGGCCGACGTTCCCGGCCGCGTCCGTGGCCCGGGCGACGAGCGCGTGCGCGCCCTCGCCCAGGGTCGGCGCGGCGGAGAACGCGCCGCCGGAGCCGGCCTGCACCGTCGCGAGGACGGTGCCCGCCTCGAGCACGTCCACCGAGGCGAGCGGCTCGGCGGTGCCGGAGAGCGGGACCGGCTGCGCGCGGGTGGGGCTCGGGACGGCGAGCGCGAGCGCGGGCTTCGCGGGCGGGACGGTGTCCACCGTGATCGTCACGCTCGCCGAGGGCGCGGACACGTTCCCGGCCGCGTCGAGCGCGCGGGCGGTGAGGACCCGGGCCCCGTCCGCGAGCGTCACGGTCGCGGAGAAGGCGCCCGCCACGACCGGGACGGTCGCGACGGGCGTCCCGTCCACGCCGACCTCGACGGACACGGACCCGGGATCGGCGGCGGTGCCGGCGACCGCGACCGCGGCGGCGCGCGTGATCGTGCCGTTCGCCGGCGAGGCGATCGACGGCGCGGCCGGCGGCACCGTGTCCACCTGGAAGGCGACCGCCGCCGAGGCGGCGCTGTCGACCCCGTTCACCGTCTGGGTGGCGCGGACCTGGTGCGAGCCGTCCGAGAGGGCGCTCGCGACGGGGACGCTCCAGCTCCACGTCCCTCCGGCGCCCGCGACGAGCGCGGGCGAGGTGCGCGTGCCGAGCGGGTCGGTGACCGTGACGACGACCGTCGCGCCCGGGAGCGCGGTCCCCGAGATCGCGGGCGTCGCGTCGGCGAGCACCGCGCCGGCGGGCGGGGCGGTGACGGCGGGCGGCGGCGGGGCGACGTCGAAGGTGGCCGTGGCGGTCCGGAACGGCGCGGTGGCGCACCCGAGCTGCCACCCGAGCACGACCGAGCGCGTCCCCGGAGCGGCGTCGGACGGCAGGGTGAACGTGAACGCGTCGTTCACCGTGGCCCCGGAAGCGAACGAGACGCCGGTGCGAACGCGGCTCGTGGCGCCCGAGTAGGCGAGCGAGGTGCCGTCGAGCGGCGCGCCCGCGTCGTTCGTCACGGAGGCGGTCACGGTGACCGCGTCTCCGGCGAGGTAGCGGGCGCGGTCGGTCGAGATCGCCGGGGCCGAGGACGGGAGCACGACCTGGAACGGCGCCTGGTCCTTGAGCGCGCCGCTCTGCAGGAGGCGCGCCGACCAGGGGCCGAGCGCGGCGTCGGCCGCGAGCGCGAGCTGCGCGTCGGCGGTGCCGCGCGCGTTCGTCGGCCAGGGCGAGACGCCGGCCGGCGCGGGCCCGTA
Organism: Anaeromyxobacter sp.; assembly: GCA_036391435.1. Lineage (GTDB taxonomy): Bacteria > Myxococcota > Myxococcia > Myxococcales > Anaeromyxobacteraceae > Anaeromyxobacter. The sequence continues at coordinate 17,831 of DASVZX010000194.1, forward strand.
GGGCGGGGCCCAGGCGAGCGCGTACGTCCCGACGTCGCCCGCGAGGAGCCCGCGCGCCTCGAGGTAGACGGTCGCGCACGGGGCGAACACGTTCGCCGCGTCGGCGTGGAGGGCGTCGGCGAAGGCGGCGAGGTACCCCACGATCCCCTCCGACACCTGCGACGCCGAGGCGCCGCCGGAGGTGGCGGTCGCGGTCGTCGTGGTGACGAGGAAGGCGCCCGTCGGCGCCGTCCCGGCGCCGACCTCGACGAGGACGTGCTGCGCCCCCCCGAACGCGGAGAGCACGTCGGTCTGGGTGATGACGGCGCCGTCCGAGGGGTTCCCGTCGCCGTTGGGATCGCTCCACACCCGCGGTGCGGTGGCGAGGCCGCCGCCGCCGGTCTGCACGGACGAGAGCGCGTAGCTCCGCGCCGTCGCCTCGGCGTTCCGGATCACCGCGGGGAAGAACACCGAGGCGCCCGTCGGGATCCGGGTGTCGGCGCCGTCGGCCGCGCCGGCGGTGGCGCCGCGGGCGTCGGGCCCGAACGTCACGGGCGCGACCACCGACACGGAGTGCGTCGCCCTCGCGGTGGCCTGGGTGGTCGGGCTCGTGGCCGTGAGCGCGACGGTGCACGACGTCCCGGTGCTCCCGGCGGGCGGCGTGACGAGGAGGTGGAAGGCCTGGGAGGCGCCGGCGGCGATCGGCCCGAGATCCGGCTGGCCGTCGCCGTCGCTGTCGGCGAGGACGGTGTCCCAGGTGCCGTCGCCGTTCGCGTCGACGGCGAACACGGCGCCGGGGCTCCCGCCGGAGTCGCGCGCGAGCTCCACGCGGAACCCGGCGCAGCCGCCGTCGTCCCGGAGCTCGAACGTGTCCGCCGCCGCCTCCCCGTTCGCGAGCGACTCGCGGAACGGCAGCGCCTGCGAGGGGACGGTGTACGCCGCCTGGGAGGCAGGGACGAACCCGGCGGCGCCGAGGTGGCTCGTGTCGGTCGCCGTGGCGCTCACCGTCGCGGCGTTGCCGCTCGCCGCGGTGAGGCGGGTCGTGTCGTCGCCGCTGCGGCCGGAGGGCATCGTGATCCGGACCGAGAGGTCGTGGGACGCGCCCGCGGCGAGCGTCACGTCCGGGCGGCCGTCGCCGTCCTGGTCCCGCCCGGCGAGGATCGAGTCCCACGTGCCGTCGCCGGTGAGATCGGTCGCGATCACGGTGCCCGCGTCGAGCAGCTCGATCATCGCGCCCTCGGACGAGGTCGCCGAGAGATCGAAGACGTCGACGTCGTTGCCGTCGTTCCGGAGGGTGTGGACGTAGGTGACCTGCCCCGGCGAGGGCACGGAGCCCGAGCGGTCGGGATAGAGCGACACGCCGCGCTGCACGAAGCTGCCGAGCCCGCCGTCCGGCGCGCCGATGTTGTCGACCGCCGACGTGAGGGAGCCGTTGTTGGAGCTCACGACGTGCCAGAAGAACGGCTGGGCCGGCGTCGCGCCGAAGACGGACCACGGGATCGCGAGCTCGGCGCGCGTGCCGTCCGCGCCTCCCTTGCCGGCGCACCCGGTGCAGGTGCGCTTCGAGACGTTCGTGCCGGGCAGCTTGTAGCCGTCCACGTAGCCGGGGGGCGCCGCGAGGACGCCCGCCGCGTTCGCGCACGCGGTCGCGGGCGCGACCGGCGTGCAGACGATCGGGTCGCCGTTGAAGGCGTCCGCCGGCTGGTAGCTCCAGACGTCGAGGTCCACCCGGCCGGTGCCGCCGAACCAGGTCGCGTGGACGATCGCGTCGTTCGCGAGCGTGAGCCGCTTGTCGCGGTTCACGTCGGCGACGAAGAAGAGGTCCACGCCGTTCGTCGTGGAGCCGTACCGCTCGATGTAGAGGTAGACGTTGCTCGCGTCGTACGTCCACGCGAACGTCAGGAAGTCGTTCCCCGCGCCGCCGGCCATCGGGCAGTCGCGATCGGTCGAGTAGAGGCCGCAGTTGGCCTTGATCGCCGTCGAGCTGCCGTCGCCGTCGTGCGTCGCCTGGGCGGCGTTCGCGAGCACGGCGTCCCAGTCGGAGAAGCTGCCGTCGACGGTGATCGTCTTCAGCGTGAGCGGGCTCGACGCCTGCGCGGGTCGCTCGCCGGAGACGACGAGCGCGGCGGCCGCGGCGGCGATCGCGCCGAGCGCGAGCGCGATCTTGCGGAGACGGCGCGAGCGGGGAGCGTGGGCTGCGGTGGGGCGGTCCATGGATCCTCCGGCGGCGTGCGGCGGGTGCGGCGGGCGTGGCGCCTCGCGGGCGGCGCGATCTACTCTCGGTCGAACCGTAGACCGGCGTTGTCCGCGATCAAATCCCGGAAGCGTGGGAACCCGGGTTCGGGGACACCCTCGACGCGCGACCGAGGCCATGTGGGCGCGAGCGCACCGGTCGCCGCGCGCGGGTGGCGACGCTCGACCGCGAGCTCGACCGCGACCGCGACCTCGTCCTCGACGCACTCACCGCCGGTCGGCGGCGCCGGGCTCGAACGCGGGGCGAAGGGAGGCCGAGGAGCGCGCACGCGGGGTCGCCGCGCATCCTTCGGCGTACTTGATATCCGGGGTCGCCAGGGCCTAGCCTCCCGCGTCATGCCGAGATCCGACACGCCCCTCGCCGCGGTGGTGCTCGCCGCCGGGAAGGGCACCCGCATGAAGTCCCGCACGGCGAAGGTCCTCCACGAGATCGGCGGAAGGCCGCTCGCCTACTATCCGATCAGGCGGGCGCTCGACGCGGGCGCGAGCCCGGTCGTCGTCGTGGTCGGGCACCAGGCCGAGGCGGTGGAGGCCGCCCTCTCGGCGGCGCTGCCGGGAGCGCCGATCCGCTTCGCGGTCCAGCAGCAGCAGCTCGGGACCGCGCACGCGGTGCTCGCGGCGAAGCCCGCGCTCCGGGGCTGGAAGGGCCCCATCGCGATCCTCTCCGGGGACACGCCGCTGCTCGAGGAGGAGACGCTTCGCCGCGTCGTCGCCGCCCGCGCGCGGGCGAGGGCCGACATCGCCTTCGCCACGATGACGCTCGACGCGCCGCGCGGATACGGCCGCGTGGTGCGGGACCCGAAGGGGCGTCCCGCGCGGATCGTGGAGGAGAAGGACGCGACGGAGGCGGAGCGCGCCCTGCGCGAGGTGAACGCGGGGCTCTACTGCGCGGACGCCGCCTTCCTCTGGAAGGCGCTCGCGCGCGTCGGCCCGGACAACGCCCAGAAGGAGCTCTACCTCACGGATCTCGTCGCGCGGGCGGCGCGCTCGTCGCGCGCCGTCGCCGTCGCGGTCGACCCGGCGCAGGCCGCCGGAGTCAACGACCGCGAGGAGCTCGCGGCGGCCGGCCGCGTCCTGCTGCGCCGGCGCGCGTCGGCGCTCATGCGAGCCGGCGTGACGATCGAGGATCCCGACCGCTTCGACTGCGACGAGGGCGTCGAGATCGCGGCGGACGTGGCGATCGAGCCCGGGGTGCGCCTGCTCGGGCGCACGCGCGTCGGCGCCGGCTGCCGCATCGGCGCGGGCGCGATCCTGCGGGACGCGGTCCTCGCGGCGCGCGTCACCGTCCGGCCCTACACGATCGTCGACGAGTCGACCGTCGCCTCCGACGCGATCCTCGGCCCGTTCTCCCGCCTGCGACCGGGCAGCGACATCGGCGAGGGCGCCCACGTCGGCAACTTCGTGGAGACGAAGAAGTCGCGGCTCGGCAAGGGGTCGAAGGCGAACCACCTCGCCTACGTCGGCGACGCCACCGTCGGCGCCGGCGCGAACATCGGCGCGGGCACGATCACCTGCAACTACGACGGCGAGAAGAAGCACCCGACCGTGATCGGCGACGGCGCCTTCATCGGCTCGGACTCGATCCTGGTCGCGCCGCTCGAGATCGGGGCGGGCGCGTACGTCGCGGCGGGCTCGACGATCACGCAGACGGTCCCGCCCGGCGCGCTGGCGCTCGGGCGCGCGCGGCAGGAGAACAAGGAAGGCTGGGTCGAGCGGCGCCGCGCGGCGAAGGCGAAGGGGGCGGCCGCCGTCGCGGCCGGTTCGGCCGGCAAGGCCGGCGCACCGGCCCGGCGGGCGGGGTAGCCGCGGCGTCGCCGCGGCTGGTAGAAGGGCGGGATCATGTGCGGGATCGTCGGGTACGTCGGGCCGCGGCAGTGCAGCGACCTCATCATCGACGGGCTGCGGAAGCTCGAGTACCGGGGCTACGACTCGGCCGGCATCGCCGTCGTGGGCCCCTCCGGCCTCGCCGTGAAGCGCGCGAAGGGCAAGCTCGCGAACCTCGTCGCGCTCCTGCGCGACGCGCCGCTCGCGGGCTGCACCGGCATCGGCCACACGCGCTGGGCCACGCACGGCCGCCCCTCCGACGAGAACGCCCACCCCCACGCGTACGGCGGCGTCGCCGTCGTGCACAACGGCATCATCGAGAACCACCTCGCGCTGAAGGAGGGGCTCGTCGCCCGGGGCCACAGGTTCGCCTCCGAGACCGACACGGAGATCATCGCCCACGTGATCGCCGACGCCCTCCGCGACGGCGCGGGCGACCTGCGCGCCGCCGTCCGCCAGGCGCTCGCGCAGCTCGAGGGCACCTACGCGATCGCGGTCGTCTCCGAGAAGCGCCCGGACGAGATCGTCGCCGCGAAGAACGCGTCCCCGCTCGTCGTCGGTTACGGCAAGGGCGAGAGCTTCCTCGCCTCCGACGTCCCGGCCATCCTCGAGCACACCCGGGACGTGAACTACCTCGAGGAGGGCGAGCTCGCGGTGCTCACCGCGGGCGGGATCCGGCTCGAGGGGCGCGCCGGCGAGCCCGTGGCCCGCAAGGCGAGGAGGATCGAGTGGAGCGCGGTGGCCGCCGAGAAGGACGGCCACAAGCACTTCATGCACAAGGAGATCTTCGAGCAGCCGCGGGCCGTCGCGGACACGATCCGCGGCCGCGCGTCGCTCGAGCAGGGCGACGTCGTCCTCGACGGCTTCGAGCTGCCCGAGGACTACGCGCGCTCCCTCGAGCGCGTCGTGATCGTCGCCTGCGGCACGTCGTGGCACGCCGGCCTCTCCGGGCGGCTCATGATCGAGTCGCTCGCGCGGATCCCGGTGGAGGTCGAGCTCGCGAGCGAGTTCCGAAACCGCGACCCGCTCGTCTCGGACAAGGTCCTCTGCCTCGCCGTCTCGCAGTCGGGCGAGACGGCCGACACCCTCGCCGCGGTGAAGGTCGCCAAGGCGCGCGGCGCGCGCGCGTACGCCATCTGCAACGTGGTGGGCTCGGCGATCTCGCGCGAGTGCGAGGGCGGGACGCTCCTCACGCGGGCGGGGCCGGAGATCGGCGTCGCCTCCACGAAGGCCTACACCACCCAGCTCGCCGCCCTCTTCCTCGTCGCGGTGAAGCTCGGCCGCCTCCGCGGCGCGCTCGGCCCGGACCGCGCCCGCGAGCACCTCGAGGCGCTCCGCCGCCTGCCGTCCTGGATGGAGCAGATGATCCACCAGGAGGCGGCGCTCATGCCGGTCGCGAAGCGCTGCGCCTCGGCGCGCGACGTCCTGTTCCTCGGCCGCGGCGCCCAGTTCCCGGTCGCGCTCGAGGGCGCCCTGAAGCTCAAGGAGATCTCCTACATCCACGCCGAGGGCTACGCGGCCGGCGAGATGAAGCACGGTCCGATCGCCCTCATCGACGAGCAGATGCCGGTCATCGTGCTCGCGACGAAGGAGCCGGCGTACGAGAAGACCCTCGGCAACATGGAGGAGGTCCGCGCGCGCGGCGGGCACGTCTACGCCGTCGTCTCCGAGGGCGACACCCACGCCGCCTCGCTCGCCGAGGTGGCCCTGCCGGTCCCGCCGGCGCCCCCGCTGCTCGCGCCGCTCCTCTCGATCATCCCGCTGCAGTTCCTCGCGTACCACGTCGCCGATCTGAAGGGGACCGACGTGGACCAGCCGCGGAACCTCGCGAAGAGCGTCACGGTCGAGTGAATCTGGCTCCGTCCGTTCCCTCTCCCCTGGCAGCGCCGGGGCTGTCGCAGGCTTGCCCGTCGTCCTCGTTCACTCCCCTCTCCCCCTGGCAGCGCCAGCGGGAGAGGGCCAGGGAGAGAGGGGCCCGCGCGTCGGCGGACGGCTCCTTGCTCGTGGGCGACCGGCTCCGCGGCGCCGGTCGCCCACTCGGCGCGGAGGCGATCGCGCACGGTCGCCCACTCGGCTCGGAACCGATCGCGCACGAGTTAGGCGAGGTGGAGAGTGACGAAGCAATCGGGCCGGCCCCTTTCGGAGCCGGCCCGGACGTGCACGGGGCCGCGTCGCGGCCGCGTGAAGGCTGCGGGACCTACTTGCCGGCCGCCTTGGCCCGGCCCTTCTTCGTCTCCTCGGGCTCCTCCGCCTCGGGGGCCGGGACGGCGACGGGGCCGCGGCGGATCCCGAACTTCTCGAACAGGCGGCCCTCCACCTGCTGCAGGATCTCCGGGTGCTCGCGGAGGAACGCCTTCGCCTGCTCGCGCCCCTGGCCGATCCGCTCGCCGCCGAAGCTGTACCAGGTGCCGCTCTTCTCGACGATGTTGTGCTCGGCGGCGAGGTCGAGGACGTCGCCCTCGCGGCTGATCCCCTGGCCGTACATGATGTCGAACTCGACCTCCTTGAAGGGAGGCGCGACCTTGTTCTTCACGACCTTCACGCGCGTGCGGTTGCCGATGACGTTGTCGCCGTCCTTGATGGCGCCGATGCGGCGGATGTCGAGCCGCTGCGTCGCGTAGAACTTGAGGGCGTTGCCGCCCGTCGTCGTCTCCGGGTTTCCGAACATGACCCCGATCTTCATCCGGATCTGGTTGATGAAGACGACGATCGTCGAGGACTTGGAGATGGTCCCGGTGAGCTTGCGGAGCGCCTGGCTCATGAGGCGGGCCTGCACGCCCATGTGCGCGTCGCCCATCTCGCCCTCGAGCTCCGCCTTCGGCACGAGGGCCGCGACCGAGTCGATGACGAGCACGTCGATGGCGCCGGAGCGGACGAGCGTCTCGGCGATCTCGAGGGCCTGCTCGCCCGTGTCGGGCTGGGAGATGAGCAGGTCGTCCGTGCGGACGCCGAGCTTGCGCGCGTAGCCGACGTCGAGCGCGTGCTCCGCGTCGACGAACGCCGCGATGCCCCCCTTCTTCTGGGCCTCGGCGATCGCGTGGAGGGCGAGGGTCGTCTTGCCCGACGACTCCGGCCCGTAGATCTCGATGATGCGGCCGCGCGGCAGACCGCCGACGCCGAGCGCGATGTCGAGCGACACCGACCCCGTGGAGATCGCCTGCACGTCCTTCACGAGCGCCTCCTCGTTGCCGAGGCGCATGATCGAGCCCTTCCCGAACGCCTTCTCGATCGACGAGACGGCCAGCTCGATCGCCTTCTCCTTCTCCGGACCCACGGGCATCGCTTCCTCTCCTTGCGAGGGCCGCGTTCCGGCGGCCCCGGCTCTTGTCGTTGCGCGATCCGAGCTTCTAGCAGCGCCCCCTGACACGGGTGGCTGAACGCATGAATACTGAACGGACGATCCGCCGTCAAGAAAGGACGGGCCCGCCCGGCGGCCCGCCGGCCCGGGTCCGGAGGCGCACCGGCGCCGCGGCGCGCCCTACGCCTTCGCGCCGCCGCCGCCGACCAGGAACTCCCCCGGATCGAGGCCGAGCCGGCGCACGGCGGTGTCCCACCGCTTCTCGATCGGCACCTCGAAGAGGAGATCGCTCGCGACCGGCATCGGGACCCACGCGCCGCCGGTGATCTCCTTCTCCGCCTGCATCGGCGCCCAGCCGGCGTATCCGAGCAGGAGCAGGAACGGCTCGCCGGGCTTGCGCACGAGCGACTCGAGGAGCTCGCGCGATCCGCCGAGCGAGACGTCCGCGGTGACGGGCACCGCGCCGCCCTCCAGGGCCGCCTGCGCCGGCCCCGGGCGGTACAGGATCCAGAGCCGCTCCGGCTGGACGGGCCCGCCGACGAGCACGCTCCCGCCGGCGCGGCCCGCCGCCTGGGCCGCCCGGCTCAGGTCGGCGTCGACGCCGTCCAGCAGCTCGACGACCGTGATCTGCGAGGGCCGGTTCACGACGAACCCGAGCGCGCCCTCCGAGTGGTGCTCCGCGACGAGCACGACCGTCCCCGCGAAGTTCGGGTCCGTGAGCGCCGGCGCCGCGACGAGCAAGCCCGGCGCGAGTCCGGCGGAGGGAGGAGGCGCGGTCGCCATCGGCTCCATGATCTCGCCCGGACCGCGCCCGGGCGCAAGCGGCCTCGCGAGCGCGGGGCCCGGGACGTGTGGGGACGCGCGCTAGACGACCCCGGCGCCGAGCGGCGCCCGCAGGATCACCTCGTACCGCGGCCCCTTCGGCGAGAGGTGAGACTCGAACAGCGCCACCTCCGCGGCCCGCCACGGCGTGCCGCCGGCCTCCGCCGCCTGCGCGAGCGCGCCCGCGAGGCCCGGGGCCCCGCGCCCGTCGCGCGCGCGGCCGAGCGTCAGGTGCGCCGAGAAGGGCCGCTCCTCCGGCGGGAACCCGAGCGGCGCGAGCCGCCGCCCGAGATCGGCGGCCAGCGCGGCGAGCGCCTCGGTCTCGCCGCCGACGCCGGCCCAGACCACGCGGGGCCGCCGCGCGTTGGGGAACCCGCCCGCGCCCTTCAGCTCGAGCGAGAGCGTGCGGGCCGCCGCCGCGGCGGCGCGGATCGCGCCCTCGATCGCCCCGACGCGCTCCTCGGGCACGGCCCCGAGGAACTGGAGCGTGAGGTGCACGTTCTCGGGAGGGACCCAGCGAACCTCCTCCCCGCGCCGTCCCGCGGTCCGGCGCAGCTCCACGCCGAGCGCCGCGAGGCGGCGCCGGACGGGCTCCGGGGGGTCGAGCGCGACGAAGAGGCGGCGATTGGCCACGTGGGCGGATCTACCACTCGCCGCGGGCGGAGAGGCGCGAAACGGCCGGCGGCGCCGGCGCCCGAGCGCGCACCCACGGGCGGGGCAGGCGGCCAGACGAGCGCGCGCGGGCCGAAACCGATACACTCGCGCCACCGCCGTGCCGAAGACGAAGGACCTCCTCTCCCGGGGCTGGCTCGAAGCCCTGGTCACCGCCGAGCTCGACCGCCACGATCCCGCCGCGGCGCTCGCGAGCCTCCCCGCCGACGTTCGCGACGCCGGCTCGCCGGACGACCTCGCCCCGGCGGCGAAGCTCCTCGTCGCGCGCTCGCTGCGGCGGCGGCGGCTCGACGGGGCCGCGCCGACGGAGGAGGAGACCTTCCTCGAGGACGTCAGGCTCCACGTCGGCCTCATCCTCGACCTGGCCGTGCTGCGCGGCGGCGACTTCGACCCGTGGCGCCGGCGCGCGGAGATCGCGGCGATGCTCGCCGCCGCGTCCGGCGATCGGGAGCTCGCGGTCGACGCGCACCCGGGCGGCGCGCTCGACGGGCGCGCCGTCTCGCGAGCCATGCGCGTCGCCGAGGAGGGGCTCCGCGAGCGCCTGTATCCGCCCGGCGACCCCGTCCGCGGCCTGCCGCTCTACCCCGGGCACGTCGCGGTCCAGCGGCGGCTCCTGTCTCGCGTCGTGCTCGGACATCACCGCGCGGGCCGGCTCGATCCCGCGGCCCTCGAGCGTCACGCGGCCTACGCCGCGGCGGAGTCCGCCCTGCTCGCGGAGACGCTCGCGGGGCTGCTCGCCGCGGCGGAGCCGGTCGACGAGAAGGCGCTCGCGATCCGCCAGGACCAGCTCGCCTGGCTCGGCCTCCCGCGCGCGACCCTGAAGGCGGCCCGCCGTGCCGTGGCGACGCCCCGGGCTCCCGAGGGGATCGCGCGCGCCGCGCCGGAGCGCGTGCGCCCGTTCCTCGCCGAGCAGGTGTTCCTGGGCGTGATGGCCGCGCGCCTCGGCGGCGAGGCCGCGAACCAGTGGGTCGAGAGGTTCGTGGCCGGCACCGGCCTCGACACCCCGGCGCTCGCGGCCGCGAAGGTCGAGGCGGCGGCGCAGCACGGCGTTCACCGCGTCTGGTTCGACGCGCTGGGCGGGAAGCCGTCCACGTGGAAGGCGTTCACGCGCGAGTGGGAGTCGGCGACCGACCAGCTCGTCGAGCGCGTCGGCGCGGCGGTGACGGACAACCTCGACGCGATCGTCACGGAGGTGCGCGAGACCGGCGAGCTCGGCGCGCTCCTCGCCAAGGCGGCCGCGGGTGGGACGCTCACCGGCGACGAGCGGCGCAAGGTGCGCGCGCAGCTCATCGACCTCGCGAAGGCGGTGCCCGCGCTCGCCATCTTCGCCGCGCCGGGGGGTCTGCT